>JAEKLF010000034.1 GCA_019509985.1 Burkholderiales bacterium
CCACGTGTGAGAAGTCCTTCAGGTCCTGGACGATCTTGCGAACTCGTTCCAGTCCTCCCCGCGTCTCGTCCATCAAGGCGGGAATGTCCTCCTTGAGGTAGTCCAACTCGACTTCCGCACGCAGCGCCGCCAGCCGACCTGCTGCCGGAGATGCATCCTGGTGCAGTTCGCATTCCTCGCAGGCCGCCAGAAGCCGAAAGACGTCCACCAGGTATTTGTCGAGCGTCTTGATGTTGGACGAGATGAAGCCGACCGGGTTGTTGATCTCGTGTGCCACGCCGGCGGCCAGTTGTCCGATGGATGCCAGTTTTTCGGATTGGACCAACTGCTCCTGCGCCGCCGCCAGCTTTTGGTTGAGCTCGGCCAACTCCTCATTGGTTCTGAGCAGTCGCTCACGTTTCTCGCGTATCTCCGTGACGTCTTCCACTGTCCAGATCGTGCCCTGCGAGCTGTCCCCAGGTGCGACCGCCCGGCCGCGCACCCGGGCCCAGAACTGTTGACCGTTGCCCCGCATCAACTCGAATTCGCCGTCGAAGGTGTCTTGCTCGAGTAACGCCAGTTGGGCTTGCTCCGACGTTGCGCCGTGGGCGTGACCGGATGCGTAGATCGTTCGTATCGACTTGCCCAGGAAATTCGCTCTGTCGTCCTGAAAGACGCAGCAGAACTGCTGGCTCACGAGCTCGAACCGGCCGTCGCGAGTCAACGCGATGCCCACGTCGGCATGGTCCAACACGGCGCCCAGCTGCCTGAGCAAGGCATCGGTTTCCAGCTGGCGCGCCCGACGTTGCGCGACGACCTGCTCAAAGGCTTGCGCCAACTCGCCCACTTCGCCGCTGGCATGCGGCCATGCATCTTCCGCTTCGGCTTGATCCGTCAACAGGTACTGGGCACGTGCTCGCAAGCGCGAGATGGGACGTGTCAAATGCCAGGCGAACAGCCCTGAGAGCAAGGCGGCGGCCAGGCCGGCGGCCACTGCGGCATGCCAGGCCGTGCGCCTCGCCGTGGCCACCGGCGCAAGCGCCGATGCCTCGGGAGTGATCTTCACCAGGACCCAGTCGGAGGTCGGGATGCTCGTCATCGACACCAGGTAGCCATCCGACAGCACTGCGGTCCCTTGACTGCCGACGGCGCTGCCGGCTTCGCGCCAGCGCGCGAACTCGACGGCCAAACCAGGCTCGTCGACCGCGTTGCCCAGCACGCGGTCCGTGCTTGTGTGGGCCAGCAGCAGGCCGTTTCGACTGACCACCAGTATTCGCGAACCGTCGTCCTGCTTCACGCCGTCCAGATTGGAAAACAGCCGGGCCGAACGCAATGCGACCACGCCGGCGACCACGCCGATGCTGCGCCCCCCTGGTCCGAACACCGGTGCCGCCACGATCAGGCTCGGTGCCCCGCTGACGCGGCCGGTCAAGGCCTCTGAGACAACCGGGTTGTCGGACTGCAAGGCCTGTTGAAAGTACTCGCGGTCGGCGATGTTGAGCAGCTCCGCGCGCGACATGCCTTGCTGAGCACGGGCGATCATGTTGCCATTGCGATCCGCGGCGAAGACGGCGTCGAACATCACCGCCAAGACCCTTTGCTCGACGAGCACGCGAGTCATTGCGCCAGGGTCCTTCAACTCGGTCGCAGTGACCTTTTGCGCCACTGATTCCAGCGTGAGCTTGAGTGTTCCGAGCTTGCTTGCAAGCATGACGGCCATGCGCTCACTGTCGTCGCGCTCGTTCTCCAGCACCAGGCGCTTCAGATCGGCTTGGGTCGTCGTCAGCGCCAGCTGAGTGCTGGCCACAGCCGCGAGTACCGCAGTCCCGACCGACATCGCGACGACTTTGAACTTGAGCGTGCGAATCCAGGGGAAAAGGCGACGCGGCGTCATGGGGCGGCCAGAATGCCACCCTTTGGGGGCGGATTCAACCGGTCGACGCAACACACTAACCCCTGCTCGGGCAGAAGGGGTGTTGCAATGAAGTACCGGACACGGACGTACGACACCGCCACGCAGAAGGCATTGATGCCGGAGCGTTGGAAGGACGGCCGGACGCTATGGCCACGGACATCAAGGGCGACTTCTTTGACCCTCGAAGCCCTTGGAAAAGGGGCAGCAACGAAAATACTAACGGGCTGCTCAGGCAGTACCTGCGAAAGGGCGTCGGCATCTCCGGCTACTCACAGCTTCAGCTCAACTTGATCGCGAGACAGTTGAATGACAGGCGACGCCGAAGCTGAAAAGTCACTGTGGCGTTGCGGCTGAACGGCTGTGCCGCGGGCGGTTATCGGCGTCATCGCCGGGCTGCTGCCGCAACGGTTGCCGGCTCTTGCTCTGCGCCGCAGACTTCCCGCACACAGCCGCGCAACCAGCGGTGCGCCGTGTCGCCGTCCATGCGTGGATGCCAGAGCAGCGAGACCGTGAAGGCCTCCAGGGCCAGCGGCAGCGCGAAGCTGTGCAGGCCGTCGCGCAGATTGCCCGTGTGGCGCTCGGGCACGGTGGCGATCAGGTCGGAATGGCGCGCCAGCGCCAGCGCCTCCGAGAAGCCCGCCACCGTCGTGACGATGTCGCGCTGCAGGCCGAGCGCTGCCAGTGCCTCGTCGACCGGCCCGCGCTCCACGCCGCGGCGTGACATCGCGACATGCCGGCCGCCGGCATAGCGCGGCGCCGTCATCTCGCCTTGCGCCAGAGCATGGTCGGCACGCACGACGCCCACGAAGCGGTCGCGGAGCAGCGCCTGGGCGCGCAGCTCAGGCCCGCTGGCAGCGCCGACGATGCCCGTCTCGAGGTCGACGCTGCCGTCGCGCAGCGGCGCACTGTCCTTGTCCGGCTTGGGCACGAAGCGCAGGCGTACGCCGGGTGCTTCGGTGTTCACACGGGCCAGCAGCGCGGCGCCGAAGTTCTCGACAAAGCCTTCGCGCGTGCGCAGCGTGAACTGCCGTTCGAGCTGTTCCAGCCGCAGCGCCGCCGCCGGGCGCAGCGCGGCCCGCGCCTCCTGCAGCAGCGGGGCGATTCGTTCGCGCAACTCAAGCGCCCGCGGTGAAGGGACGAGGCCACGGCCGGCGCGCACCAGCAGCGGGTCGCTGGTGGCCTCGCGCAGCCGGGCCAGGGACCGGCTCATCGCCGACGGGCTGAGCCGCAGCCGCCGCGCGGCGCCGGCCACGCTGCCCTCGGCGAGCAGGGCGTCCAGCGTCAGCAGCAGATTCAGGTCGGGTTCTGGCATGGCGTCTCGCGCATGGATGAAGTGCAAATGATGCGCCTTCCGCCATGGCCGGAGAATCTCTAAGGTCCGGCCCATGACCACCGCAGCCCCCGCACCCACGCCATCCCGCACCGCCTTGCCCGCCGCGTGGGTGCTGACCAGCCTGGCCCTGTGCACCGTGCTGCCGTCGCTGGGCACCAGCATCGCCAATGTCGCGCTGCCGACGCTGGCCGTGGCCCTGGATGCCCGCTTCGCCCAGGTGCAATGGGTGGTGCTGGCCTACCTGCTGGCGACGACGACGCTGGTCGTGGGCATGGGGCGCCTTGGTGACCTGCTCGGCCGGCGCCGGCTGCTGCTGGCCGGCATCGCACTGTTCACGGCGGCATCGGCCCTGTGTGCCGCCGCGCCGAACCTGGCGTGGCTGATCGCCGCACGGGCGCTGCAGGGCGTGGGCGCGGCGGCCATGATGGCCCTGACGCTGGCCTTCGTCGGTGAGGCCGTTCCCAAGGCGCGCACCGGCAGCGCGATGGGGCTGCTGGGCACGATGTCCGCCGTCGGCACGGCCCTCGGCCCGACGCTGGGCGGGCTGCTGATCGCCGCCCTGGGCTGGCGGGCGATCTTCGCGGTGAGCGTGCCGTTGGGCCTGCTGGCATTCGCGCTGGCCTGGCGCTGCCTGCCGGCGGACCGCGAACCCTTGCAGGCTGCCGATTTCGACCTGACCGGCACGCTGCTGCTCGCCGCGACGCTGGCCGCCTACGCGCTGGCGATGACGCTGGACCTGCGGCTGCTGGCGGCCGCCGGCATCGGCCTGCTGCTTTTCCTGCGCAGCCAGGCGCGGGCCGCGTCGCCGTTGATCCGCCTGGAGCGCCTGCGCGAGCCGGCGCTGAGTGCCAGCCTGGCGACCAACGCCCTGGTGTCGACGGTGATGATGGCCACCCTGGTCGTCGGCCCCTTCCACCTCGCTCGTGGCCTGGGCCTGGGTGCGGCGGTGGTGGGCGCGCTGATGTCGATCGGCCCCGTCGTGTCGGCCTGCAGCGGCGTGCCGGCCGGCCGGTTGGTCGACCGTTTCGGCACGAGGCGTGCGGCGCTGCTGGGGCTCGCGTTCATGCTCGTCGGCTGCCTGTTGCTGAGCCTGCTGCCGGCATCGCTCGGCGCCGCGGGCTACGTCGTGCCGCTCGTCGTCGTCACGCCCGGCTACGCGCTCTTCCAGGCGGCCAACAGCGCGGCCGTCATGGCCGATGTCGAGGCGGCCCAGCGGGGCGTCGTCGGCGGGCTGCTGAACCTGTCGCGCAACCTCGGACTGGTGACGGGCGCGTCGCTGATGGCCGCCGTCTTCGCCGCGGCGGCGGGTGCGGTGTCGATCACGGCGGCCAGCCCCGCCGGCGTGACCCACGGCATGCACGTGACCTTTGCCGTCGCGGCGGCCCTGCTGCTGACCGCCATCGCGCTGGCCGCCTGCTGCCATCGCTTGCCGAGAAGCGAGGCGCGTTGACACCCGGCAGTCCCAGCCCACACAATCGCGCCCGCTCCGGGGTGCGCGGATCTGCAAGGCAGATCCTCCGCTGAGACGATCATGAGACCGAACCCGTGAACTTGAACCGGCTAGTACCGGCGTAAGGAGAGCGCATGCCTCGCGGCGTGCAGGCGATGCCCACCCTCGGTGGCTCAGCCCGCGCATCCACAGGCGGCCCCCGGAGCACCCCTTAGCTGCTCCAGGAGACCGCCGTGAATGCCCCCGACAAAAACATCTCGTTCGCTGACCGCCTGTCGCTGACGCGCGAGCCTTTTCCCGCGTCGACCAAGGCCTACGTCACGGGCAGCCGGCCCGACCTGCGCGTGCCGATGCGCGAGATCGCGTTGACCAACGGCGAGACCGTCGTCGTACACGACACCTCCGGCCCCTACACCGACCCCACCGCGCAGGTCGACGTGCGCCAGGGCCTGCCCGCCGTGCGCGTCGCCTGGGTGGCCGACCGCGGCGACACCGAGGCCTACACCGGCCGCACGCGCGTGGCACTGGACGACGGCGGCAAGGACGACAACGAGCGCATCGCCCAACTGCGCGCCGAGGCCGCCGCGCTGCAGCGCCAGCCGCGCCGCGCGATGGCCGGCGCCAACGTGACCCAACTGCACTACGCCCGCCGCGGCATCGTCACGCCGGAGATGGAGTTCGTCGCGCTGCGCGAGAACGGCCGCCGCGAATGGATGCGCGAGTACCTCAGCGACGCCGAGCGCGAGCAGCGTCTGCGCGGCGACTCGTTCGGTGCCGCCATCCCCGAGATCATCACGCCGGAGTTCGTGCGCCAGGAAGTGGCCCGCGGCTGCGCCGTCATCCCGGCCAACATCAACCACACCGAGCTGGAGCCGACCATCATCGGCCGCAACTTCCTCGTCAAGGTCAACGCCAACATCGGCAACTCGGCCGTCACGTCCAGCATCGAGGAAGAGGTCGAGAAGCTGGTCTGGAGCATCCGCTGGGGCGCGGACACGGTGATGGACCTCTCCACCGGCCGCAACATCCACACGACGCGCGACTGGATCGTCCGCAACTCACCCGTGCCCATCGGCACCGTGCCCATCTACCAGGCGTTGGAGAAGGTCGGCGGCGTGGCCGAGGACCTCTCCTGGGCCATCTTCCGCGACACGCTGATCGAGCAGGCCGAGCAGGGCGTCGACTACTTCACCATCCACGCCGGCTTGCGCCTGCCGTTCATCCCGATGACGACGAAGCGCCGCACCGGCATCGTGTCGCGCGGCGGCTCCATCCTCGCCAAGTGGTGCATCACGCACCACCGCGAGAACTTCCTGTACACGCACTTCGAAGAGATCTGCGAAATCATGAAGGCCTACGACGTGAGCTTCTCGCTGGGCGACGGCCTGCGCCCCGGCAGCGCGGCGGACGCCAACGACGAGGCCCAGTTCGCCGAGCTGAAGACGCTGGGCGAGCTGACGCAGGCCGCGTGGAAGCACGACGTGCAGACCATGGTCGAAGGCCCGGGCCACGTGCCCATGCACCTGATCCAGGCCAACATGGCCGAGCAGTTGAAGCACTGCGACGAGGCGCCGTTCTACACGCTGGGCCCGCTGACCATCGACATTGCGCCCGGCTACGACCACATCGCCAGCGCCATCGGCGCCGCCATGATCGGCTGGATGGGCACGGCCATGCTCTGCTACGTGACGCCCAAGGAGCACCTGGGGCTGCCGGACCGCGACGATGTGAAACAGGGCCTGATCGCCTACAAGATCGCGGCGCATGCGGCCGACATCGCCAAGGGCCACCCCGGCGCGCGAGCGCGCGACGACGCGATGAGCAAGGCGCGCTTCGAGTTCCGCTGGAACGACCAGTTCGCCCTCGGCCTGGACCCCGACACGGCGCGCGACTATCACGACGAGACGCTGCCCAAGGACTCGTCCAAGGAGGCGCATTTCTGCTCGATGTGCGGGCCGAAGTTCTGCTCGATGAAGATCACGCAGGACGTGCGCGAGTACGCCGCGGCCCAGGGGCTCGAAGCCGCAGAAGTCGTGGCCGACGGCATGGCCCGGAAGTCCGCCGAGTTCCGTGCCCACGGCGGCGAGCTCTACATCCCCATCAAGCCGCAAGCCTGATGGCCAGCATCGCCCTTGCAGGCGCCGGCGTCATGGGCCGGCTGCTGGCCTGGCAGTTGGCGCACGCCGGCCATCGCGTGCAGGTGGTCGACCCGGCTGAGGGACCTGGACAGCCCGGTGCCGCCGCCTTCACGGCCGCCGGCATGCTGAGCCCGCTGGCCGAGCAGGAGCATGCGGAACCTGAAATCGCGACGCTGGGCTGGCGGTCGCTGGCGCTGTGGCCGGCGATTGCGGGTGCGCTGGGCCGGCCAGATCTGGTCAAGACCGAGGGCAGCCTGTTGCTGGCTCACGGCGGCGACATGGGCTCGGCGCAGCGCGTGCTCGCCCGCCTGCAGGATGCCCCCGAGCCGCTCAACCGCGCCGCGCTGCAGACGCTGGAGCCGGCGCTCGCGCCCGACCTCAAGGCCTGGTGGCTGCCCGGCGAAGGCCAGCTGCTGCCGCGGGAACTGCTGTTGGCCCTGGCCGAGCAGGCGTCCGGCGTCGACTGGCTCTGGGGCCACCGCGCCGTCGCCGTTCGCCCGAACAGGCTGGAACTCGACGATGGCCGGCGTCTTGATGCCGACCTCGTCATCGACACCCGCGGCCTCGGCGCCAGGGGCGACATCACAGGCCTGCGCGGCGTGCGCGGCGAAATCCTTTGGCTGCATGCGCCTGGCGTGGAACTGCGCCGCCCCGTGCGCCTGCTGCACCCGCGCCACCGCGTCTACCTCGTGCCGCGGCCGGGCGACGTCATCGTCGTCGGTGCATCCGAGGTCGAGAGCGAGGACCGCTCACCGGTCAGCCTGCGCAGCGCGGTCGAGCTGATGGCTGCCGCCCACAGCGCGCTGCCGGCACTCGCCGAGGCGCGCATCGTGCACATGGACACCAACCTGCGCCCGGCCTTGCCCGATCACTGCCCGCGCATCGAGTATGAGCCGGGCCTGCTGCGCATCAACGGCCTGTTCCGCCACGGCTGGCTGCTGGCGCCGGCACTGGCCGAGAAGGCGCTTGGGCATGTCTGAGTTCAAGCTCAACCACCAGTCCCAACCCTGGCGCGAGGCCTTGAGCGTCGCCGCGCTGTTGGCCGAGCAGGGCAGGGCGCCCGATGCCGTCGCCACGGCCCTCAACGGCGTCTTCCTGCCCCGCGCGAGGCGCGCGGCCACGCTGATCCAGCCCGGCGACGAGCTGACCCTGATCCAACCCATCACAGGCGGATGACCATGACCTGGACCCTTTACGGCCGCACGTTGACGAGCCGTTTCCTGCTTGGCACGGCGGGCTATCCCTCGCCCGAAGTACTGCGCCGCGCCATGCTCGCCAGCGGCAGCCAGGTGCTGACCGTCGGCCTCAAGCGCACGCTGGCGGCGGCCGGCGACAACGGCTTTGTCGCTGCCATCCGCGAGACGCTGAAGGAGACCGGTGGCCAGCTGCTGCCCAACACCGCCGGCTGCCGCACCGCGCAGGAAGCCATCACCCTCGCGCAGATGGCGCGCGAGCTCTATGGCACGCCGTGGATCAAGCTCGAAGTGGTCGGCGACGAATACACGCTGCAGCCCGACCCCTGGGAGCTGGTCAGCGCGGCCGAGCAACTGGTGAAGCAGGGCTTTGCCGTCTTCCCCTACTGCACCGACGACCTCGTCACCTGCCGCCGGCTGCTCGACGCGGGCTGCCAGGTGCTGATGCCCTGGGGCGCGCCCATCGGCTCCGGCCAGGGCCTGCTCAACCCCTTTGCGCTGCGCACGCTGCGCGAGCGCCTGCCCGGCGTGCCGCTGATCGTCGACGCCGGCATTGGCGCGCCTTCGCATGCGGCCCAGGCCATGGAGCTGGGGCTGGACGGCGTGCTGCTGAACTCGGCCGTCGCGCAGGCCGGCGACCCCATCCGCATGGCTGCCGCCTTTGGCCAGGCCATTGCGGCCGGGCGGCTGGGCTACGAGGCCGGCGTGATGGCCAAGCAGGACATGGCCGTCGCGAGCACGCCGGTGGGCGGCAGGCCCTTTCTGATCCCATGAACCAGCGCCCCGTCATCTGGAGCATCGCCGGCCTGGACAGTGGTGGCGGCGCCGGCCTGTCGGCCGACCAGCGCGCTGGCGATGCCGCGGGCGTCCATCTCTGCCCGGTGGCCGCCGCGCTGACGGCGCAGAACAGCGTCGCCGTGCAGGCTGTCTTCCCCGTGCCGCCACAGCAACTGGAAGCGCAGGTCGCCGCGCTGGCCGACGACCTGCCGCCCACGGCCATCAAGACCGGCCTGCTGGGCGGCGTCGAGCAACTGCGCGTCGTCACGCGCTGGGTGGATCGCCTTCGTGAGCGCGCGCCGGTCGCCCTCGTCGTCGATCCCGTGCTGCGCGCGTCCACTGGCGCCAGCTTTGCCGATGAGGCCTTGCTGCGCGCCTACCGCGAGGAGTTGCTGCCCCGTGCCAGCGTCGTCACGCCCAACCGCCGCGAGGCTGCGCGCCTGGTGGGTGAGGGCAGCGCCGCCGCGCAGGCCCGGGCGCTGCAAGCCCTGGGCGCGGCCGGCGTCTGCATCACCGGTGGCGACGAGGCCGGCCCATTGGCGCTCGACTGGCTGGCCAGCCGGCATGCCAGCGGCTGGCTGACATTGCCGCGCCGCGAGGCCTCCAATAACCACGGCACGGGCTGCTGCTTTGCCACCGCGCTGGCCGCGGCGCTGGCGCAGGGCTTCGTCACGGCGGATGCGGCGGTGATTGCCAAGATGCTGACGACCTCGGGCCTGCATGTCGGCGCGGCATCACCGGGCGCTGGCGCGGGCCCGGTCGTGCCGTCGGCGGGCTTCATCAGGGACCCCAGCCTGCTTCCCGCGCTCTTCGATGCGCCACCCAAGTCCTGGCCGCAGCATCGCCGTCAGTCCACCGTCGAAGGCGTCTACGGCATCACCGACAACGGCGCCCACGCGGCCCGCCTGTTCGATGCCGGGCTGCGCGCCGTGCAACTGCGCCTCAAGCGTGCCGAAGGCGAGGCCGAGGACGCCTGGCAGGCCCGCCTGCATGCCGAAGTGCTGCCAGCCCACGAGGCCGCGCGACGCTGCGGCGCCACCTTCGTCCTCAACGACCACTGGCGCGAAGCGCTCCGGCTCGGTGTCGATTTCGTGCACCTCGGCCAGGAAGATCTGCTTGCTCTGGATGATGCCGGCCGACACGACCTCGCCGAGGCCCGTGCCTGCGGCCTGCGCCTGGGTCTCAGCTCGCACAGCCTGTGGGAACTCGCTCGCGCGGTGGCCTGGGCGCCCGACTACATCGCCTGCGGCCCCGTCTGGCCCACGCTCACCAAGGCCATGCCCTGGCGGCCGCAGGGACTGGGCAATCTCGCCTGGTGGGCCGCGATGGCACCCGCTCCGGTCGTCGGCATCGGCGGTGTGCTGGAGCCGCGACAGCTGGCCGAGATGGCGGCCACCGGCGCTCGGGCGGGGTGCGTGGTGCGCGGGCTGGCACCGGGGGCAGTCCATTCGGTGCCGCAGTGGCAAGCCGCCTGGGCGGGCGGTGCCACGCAGGGAAATGCTGCTGGCTTTGGCGCGCCAAGCCCCAGCCTGCCAGGCTTGGGCGACTAGGTCCTGCAAGGGCTGCTGCAAGAAACCAACTGGCAAGAGGGGACATGCGCCATCCAGCGAACGGCGTTCTCAACCCAAGCCGGAGCGCATGCCGGCGGTCCGTTTGGCGCCGTTACTATTTTTCTGCCTCCCTTGTACGCCGACGTCGGCTCCCAGGCGTTAACCTCCATCCACTCCAGTGAGCCGCCGTGAAGACCTTTGTTCGTGCCCTGATCCTTTGCACCCTGGTGGCCGCGCAGGGCGTGGCGGGCGCCGGTCCGCGCTACTACGGTCCGCCGCAGCATTACCACCACCATCACGGTGGCGTGGGTCTCGGCGGGCTGGTGCTGGGCTTGGCGGTGGCGGTTCCGCTCATCGCGCTGGCCAGTCAGGCGGGCGCCGGTCATCTATCCGCGCAACGGGCAGAGCAACACCCAGTTGGAGGCCGACAGCCGTGACTGCAACCGCTGGGCCACGACGCAGCAGGCGGCCATGGCCGACGCCAGCGTGTTCCAGCGGGCCGTCGAGGCCTGCATGGACGGGCGCGGCTACACCCTGCGCTGAAAGCCACGTCGCAGCGCGGGCTTGCTGAGCTCGTTGATCCAAACCCCGGCGGCCACCGTGCCGCCGGCTGCTCATTTCTCGTCGCCCGCCAGCGCCGCGTCCACCAACCCCTGCGCCTCCTGCAGCAATTGCCGCAGATGGGCTTCGTCCTTGAAGCTCTCGGCGTAGACCTTGTAGATGTCTTCGGTGCCGGACGGCCGCGCGGCGAACCAGCCGCTGGCGGTGCTGACCTTGATGCCGCCGATGGGTGCGCCATTGCCCGGCGCAGTGCTCAGCACCGTCTCGATGGCCTCGCCCGCCAGCATGCTGGCTTGCACGTTGGCTGCCGTCATTGCCGCGAGCCGCTGCTTTTGCTCGCGTGTCGCACGGGCTTCCACGCGGTCGGCGACGGGTTCACCCAATGAAGCGGTCAGGGATTGGTAATACGCGCCCGGGTCGGCGCCCGAGCGGGCGGTGATCTCGGCGGACAGCAGCGCGGCGGCGATGCCGTCCTTGTCGGTCGTCCACACGCTGCCATCGCGGCGCAGGAAGGACGCGCCGGCGCTCTCCTCGCAACCCAGGCCCAGGCTGCCGTCGAGCAGGCCCGGCGCGAACCATTTGAAGCCGACCGGCGCATCGAACACGTGGCAGCCCAGGCGGCGCGCGATGCGGTCGATCAGCGCCGTCGTCACCACCGTCTTGCCAATGGCCGTCTCCACGGGCCAGGCCGGGCGCTGGCGGAACAGATAGTCCGCCACGACGCTGAGGTAGTGGTTGGGCGGCAGCAGGCCGCTGCTGGGCGTGACGATGCCGTGGCGGTCGTGGTCGGTGTCGCAGGCGAAAGCGACGTCGAAGCGGTCGCGCAGCTGCGTCAGGCGGCGCATCGCGTCGGGCGACGACGGGTCCATGCGGATCTTGCCGTCCCAGTCCAGCGTCATGAACGAGAAGGTCGGGTCCACGACGTCGCTGACGACAGTGAGCGGCAGGCGGTAGCGTTCGGCGATGGCGGCCCAGTAGTCCACGCCGGCGCCGCCCAGCGGGTCCACACCCATGCGCACGCCGGAGGCGCGGATCAGGTCGAAGTCGATGACCTGGTCGAGCGCCGCGACGTAGGCGGCCAGGAAGTCGTATTCGTGGCAGGTCGGCCGCGCCAGCGCGCGCTCGGCGTCAACGCGCAGCACGCCGGCGAGTTCGTGCGCCAAATAGTCGTTTGCAGCGGCCTGGATGCCGCCCGTGATGCCGCTGTCCGCCGGGCCGCCGTGGGGCGGGTTGTATTTGAAGCCGCCGTCACGCGGCGGGTTGTGCGAGGGTGTGACGACGATGCCGTCGGCCCGGGCACAGCCCTCGTGGCCGCGGTTGTAGTCGAGGATGGCCAGCGACACCGCCGGCGTCGGCGTGAACTGCCCCGGCGGCGCCAGCATCACCTCCACGCCGTTGGCGGCCAGCACCTCCAGCGCGCTCGCGGTAGCGGGCTCGGACAGCGCATGCGTGTCGGCGCCCAGGAAAAGCGGACCGGCTATGCCCTGCTGTTTGCGGTGGTCGCAGATGGCCTGCGTGATGGCCAGCACATGCCATTCGTTGAAGGAGCCGTCCAGCGCCGAGCCACGGTGGCCGGAGGTGCCGAAGGCGACCTGCTGGTCGGGGCTGGCCGGGTCGGGCCGGCGCGAGAAATAGGCCTCGCGCAACGCCTCGACATCGATGAGGACGTCGGGCGGCGCCGGCTGGCCGGCCAGGGGATGGACTGCTGAACTCATGGGGCCTTTCGCGACGGCGTACGGCGCCACGCGCCATGCCACCACGCATCGCACTGTTGCCGCAGCCCGGATGCAGTGTCGTCGGTGCAGTGACGATGCGCACGTAGGACGGCATGCCGCCCTCGGCGCCCAAGTCGCCCCGCCCCCATCAACGCCGCAGAACTGCGCCGCGCGCCAGAGTTGATCGAATCGGGGCGCATGCGCGGCAAGGTGGCGCTCAGCGGCGGCTTCTGGGCCGGCCACTCACCACTTGCAGCCCTTGCCGCGCGCCGAGTCGATGGCCAGCGGGATGGCGGCCAGGATGCCGGCTCCCGCGTAGGCCTTGCGGCAGTCCTTGTTGGCGGCGTCCTCGATGGACTGCTCCAGCTTGGACTTGCGCTGCTCGGGGGGTTGGGGCAGCGCGTCGATGAGGCCGGGGCCGCGGCGGGCGGCGATGTCGCCGCTGCGCGGCAGCGACAGGTTCAGCGGCGCGCGCGGGGCGCTGGCGGAAGCCGAGGGTGGCAGCGCCAGGTCGGGCCCCAGGCGCGAGCCGGCGTCGGGCGAGCCGGCCGAGGCCTTGGGTGCGGCGTAGGGATTGGCATTGGGATCACCACGGGCCGGGCCAGCGGGCGCGCTGACCTGGCCAGGCAGCGCGCCGGACGGTTCGGGCAGCGCCGACGTGCCCGGCGCGGGCAGGTTGGCGCGCGGGTTCTGCGCGGGTTGCAGCGCGGTGATGCCGCTGGCGCTGTCGGCCGACTCCAGGCGTCGCACCGGCGCAGGCAGATCCTGGGTGCCGGGCATGGCTGTGGGCGGCGTGGCCGTGGCGCCGGGCGTGCGCAGATCACTGGCGCGGGTCAGTGGCGCGACGCTGCCGGCACTGTCCGCCGTGGGCGCTTCCAGCCGCTGCACGGGCGGCGGCAAGGCGGCGCTGGGGGCCGGCTGGGCGGTCGACGAGGGCGTGGCGCGCAGCTCGGCCGGGCGGGGCAGGGGTGTGACGGCGCCGGCCTCGGTGGGCGCTTCGAGACGGCGCACCGGCGGCGGCAATTCGGCGCTGGGCGCCGTGGCGGCGGCCGGCGGGGCGGGTGTGCGGAGGTCGGCCGGATTGGGCAAGGGCGCGGGTGCCGCAGTGGCAGGCGCGGCTTCGAGGCGGCGCACCGGCGCAGGCAGGTCGGTGGATTGCGGCGGCAGCTCGGCCGGGCGGCTGGGCGTGCGCAGGCTGGCGGCCGGCGGCAATGGTGCGACGGCCGCTTCGGGCCGCGTCTCCAGCCGGCCGACGGCGGCGGGCAGTTCCGGCGTGGGCGTCTGCAGCGGCACGGCCGGCGCAGGGCGGCCGAGGGTTTCTCGCTCGATGGGGCGAAAGCCCTCAGGCAGGTTCAGCGTGGCCGTGCTGGGCGGGGCAGGGGACATGGCCTCCGTCCGGGCGTCCTCGGGCGTGACCTCGCGCGGGTTCCAGCGGCCCAACTCGGCAGCGCCAGGTTCAGCCGCGGTGGTCGGCTCGGCAGGGCGAGGCTGGCCGCTCTGGCGCTGCTGCGGGCCGTTGCCGGGGGCGCCGTTGTCGCGCCACTCCTGGGCCGGATCGCCGGGTGGCGCGCCGGGCTCGCCGCCGCTCTTGCCCAGCAGCTTGACGGTCAAGCTGCCCCACACGCCCTGGCCCGGCGCAGCGGTGCCGGAGGCATTGCCGAAGACCAGCACCAGCCAGACGTGCAGCAGCACCGCCAGCAGCAAACAGCGCTGCAATTGGCGCGGGTCGGGCGGCGGGCGGCGGCGGGGAAAAGCGGCGGCAGCGGTCACGGCTGGCGCATTGTGGCCCGCCGGAGGCGGCGTCTCTGTTACCGCAGCGAGGCCGCGAACGCGGGGTCGATCAGCGGCGCGAACTTGAAGCCTTCGGCCAGCAGGCGCTCGATCAGCGCGTCCAGCTTGGCCAGCGTGTTCGGGTGGATCTCGTGCATCAGCACGATGCCGCCCTTGCGCGCCTTGACGGCCGTGACGACGTGGTCGACGAAGTGCTCGCGGTTGGCCTTGTCGACCCCGCAGATCCTGGCTTCGTGGGCGTCGATGCTGCCGGTCCTGTCGAAGGCCCAGTCGCAACTGTCGACATGCCAGCCGACGATGCGGTAGCCGAGCTGCAGCAGCTCGGCATTGGATTCGCAGCTGGAGTTGCCGTAGGGATAGCGGAACAGCTTGGGCGCCTCCAACGCGGCCAGCGCCGTGTCGCTGCGTTCCAGCTCGTGAGTCTGCTTGAGCAGCGCGATGTCGTGGAAGTTGGGGTGGGACCAGGAATGGTTGCCGACCAGCGCCAGCGGATGCGACTTCACGAGGGTCGCCAGCTCGGGGTGGCGTTGGGCCTTGGCGGCGATGAGAAAGAAGCTGGCCGGGATCTGGTGCTTGTCCAGCAGCGCGAGGATGGCCTCGGTGGCACCGGGCTCGGGGCCGTCGTCGAAGCTGAGGCTGACGACGCCGGGCGGCGGCGCGGTGGCGATGTCGGACTCGAAGCGGCAGCTCTGCTTGAGCTCCTCCGGCGGTCGGTTGATTTTCTCGGCCAGGCTGCGCACGCGGGCGGCCCGGGTCTCGATGGCGTGAGTGACATGACTGGCCGGGGCGCTGGCAGCGCTGGCCGGGGCTGCGGGAGGTGTCTGCGCCTGGGCGCAGCCCAGAAGGGTGAGGAGAGCGGCGGGGAAGAGAACTTTCACCGCGGCATTGTTGCCGCCGGTTTCAGAACACAGTTTGCGCGAAGGTGTCGCGGCCGGCTGCCTTGGCGCGGTAGAGCGCACGGTCGGCGCGCTCCAGGAGGTCGTCGGCACCGTCTCCGACGCCACCCCAGCAGGCGACGCCGACGCTGGTCGTCACGTGGAGTTCGGTGCCGCCCACTCCCATGGGCGCACGGATGACATCGACGAGCTTGGCCGCGACGTGCGAGGCCTCGGCGGGCGACTGCAGGCCTTCGAGGATGACGACGAACTCGTCGCCGGCCAGGCGGGCGGCCGTGTCGGTGCTGCGCACGGCGCGGCGGATGCGCACAGCGAACTCCTTCAGCACGGCGTCGCCGGCGCCATGGCCGTGGGTGTCGTTGATGCCCTTGAAATGATCGACGTCCATGAAGACCAGGGCCATGGGCCTGCGGCTGCGGCGGCTGCGCGCCAGGGCCAGCTCCAGCCGGCTCTCGAACTCACGCCGGTTGGGCAGGCCGGTCAGCGGATCGTTGCGAGCCAGGTCCTGCAGCCGGCGCTCGGCCTCCTTCATGGCCGTGACGTCGGTGGACAGCGTGTAGACGCCGGCGATGCTGCCGTCGGCCCGACGGTCGGGCACGTAGACGGTGTGCAGATGCCGTGTGATGCCCAGCGCCTGGGACACGACCTCGAACTCGACGCGCTTGCCCCGCAGGGCCTGCTCCAGCGCCGGCAGGCGCTGCGCATAGAGCTCGGGGCCGATGAGCGCCTTGAGATGACTCCCCACGGCCAGCTCGGGGTCGACGCCCATCCATTCCTGGAAGGTCTTGTTGGCGAAGGTGAGGCGGTGGTTGCGGTCGATGTAGGAGATGAGCACCGGCAGGTTGTCGGCGATGGCCTTGAGGTGAGCCTGGGTGTCGCTGACGCGCTGCTCGGCGAGCTTGCGCTCGGTGATGTCGAAGGTGACCGCAAAGACGCCGATGACGCGGCCCTCGCCGTCGAACTCGGGCACGAAGGTCTTCTGGAACACGCGGCCGCTGCCGTCGCGCAGCTCGGTGGCCGACTCGAAGACGACGGTCTCGCCGGCCAGAGCCCGCTGCAGCCACGGCGCGATCTGACCGAAATAGTCCTCGGTCCGCACCTCGGCAATGCGCTTGCCGAGCAGTTGCTCGGGCTTGAGACCGAGCAGGGCATCGAACTGGCGGTTGGCGAACAGGTAGCGGCCGTCGACGTCCAGATGGGAAATCAGCGCGGGCAGGTTGTCGGTGATGGAGCGCAGCCGGCGTTCGCTGCGCTCTTGCTGCAGTTGGGCGGCGCGCAGCTCCGTGACGTCGAAGGTCATCAGGTAGAAGCCGCAGACCTGGTTGCTCAGCGAGTCGCGCATGGGCACGAGGTTGACCTGGAAGTAGCCGATGCCGCCGCGCCAGGGCAGGGCGCCCTCGAAGGACTGGCGCTGCCCCCGCAGCGCGGCGCGCACATGGGGCTCGTGCAACGCGTAGCTCTGTTCGCCCAGGCCCTCGCGCATGGTCAGGCCGAGGGCGCGTTCACGCGGGACGCCGTGGACCTTCAGCGCCAGGTCGTTGGCGAAGACGCAGCGTTCCTCGGTGTCGAAGGCGCCGACCATGGCCGGAATGGCGTTGGCGACGTCGCGCATGCGCTGCTCGCTGGCGGCGAGCTGCTTCACCAGCGGCCGCACCAGCAGCCGCAGCACCCAGGTGCCGGCCAGCACCAGCCCGGTCAGCAGCAGGACCAGCCAGCTCAGACGCTGGCGGATGGTGCCGTACACCACCTCCACGTCGGCCTTGACGACCATGGCCAGGCCCGTGCGCGCCAGCGGCACATAGGCGGCTACGACGGGCACGCCGCGCAGATCAGGCGTCAGCGTGACGCCAGACTCGCCGAGCAGCGCGCGGTTGATGGGCAGGTTGACGCGGCCGTTGGCGTCGAACATCGGGATCTTGAAGGCGTGTGGGTAAAGCTTGGACGGCACGCAGGAAGCGGCGTCGGCGACGCGGTTGCAGATCAGCACATCGGAGGAGTCGTCGGTGCCGCGGATGCGTGTGACGAGGCGGTCCATCAGCGCGAGACGGTGCTCGCTGAGGAAGCGGCCGACGAGCACGCCCTGGGCGGTGACGGGCTGGTCGCTGACCAGCACGAAGCCACCGGCCCAGACGAGGCGGCTCCTCTCGGCATAGTCCGGCGCCAGCATCAGCGCGGGCGAGTCCGGCTGTGTCGCGAAACTGCCGGCCTCGGCCAGCAGCGCGCCCGAGGAATCGACGAAGCGCGCCGCCGTGACGCCTGCCGTCAGCAGGCTGCGCGTGATGGTGCGCAGGCGGTCGCGGGACGTGCCGTCGGCGGTGTTGGCGGCGATGCGCGCGAGCTGCTCGACGATGACGGGCCGCGTCGCGATGGTCTCGGCCAGCCAGACGCCGGTATCCAGCGAACTCGCGATGGCCTCGCCGGTGATGACGGCGGAGGAGCGCACGTCCTCGCTGCGGGTGCGCTCGAACTCGGACTCCAGCGCCGCGAAGCCGCCGGCGCCCGCGGCCACGGCCACCAGGGCCAGCACCGCCAGCGAGCGCTGCGTGATGCGCCGCTCGTGCTGGTCCATGCGCTGCACGACGCCGCTCCAGCGCTGCCGCTGCTGCCACAGGGCCATGGCCAGCAGCGCGAGACCGATGGCCGTGGGCAGCGTCAGCCGGTTGAAGGAGCCCCAGCGGTAGAGCTGCTCCAGATGCAGCAGGTAGCCGAGGATGCCCGCCGACGCGATGGCGATGGCCGCCAGGATGCAGGCGGCACCGATGCGCTGCGCCCCGCGGCTGGCCGTGCCGGCGAGCAGGGCCAGGCTGGCGGCCAGCAGCAGGAATGCCACGCAGGCATTGGGCGAGATGCGGCCTGGGTGGGGGTTGAGCAGCGTGGGCGCGACGCCGCCGTGGGTGATGTCCACACCCAGAGACAGGTTGCCGACCGCTTCGACGAGCATCAAGGCCGGCAGCAGCGCCAGCAGCAGCGCCACGCCGCGTACCGCGTGCCGGGCCATGTCGTTGGGCGGCTGGCCCCGCGGCCAGCCCGCCATGATCCATACCGACGCGCTGCTGGCGAGCAGCAGCAGCGGCGACACGATGCCGGCCTCGGCCAGGCCTGGCACGGAGCTGCCGTCGCCCAGCCGCAGCAGCCAATGCAGCGCCACGGAGCCGGAGATCAGGGCGCAGGCCAGGGCCGTCCAGCGCGAGGCAGGCAGGCGATGAAGAGACGTCGTCGTCATGGGCTCGTGGGGTGCGGCTGGCGGCTAAGCCGTGTATAGCAGCTTCGCCCGCCGCGGGGCAATGTCCAGCGTAGGGGTCAGCCGGGCCAGCGCGGCAGCTGGTGCACGACCGGATCGGCCCAGCGGCCCTCGGCCGAGACGCTGCGCTCGATGACCCGCGTCGGGCCAGCGGCTTCCTGGATCAGCACCGTGGAGCAGCGCGTGCCGTAGACGGCGTCGCCGCCCGTGGCGGGGAACCCGGGCACGCGCACGAAGCGTGGCGACAGCAGGCGTTCTCGCTCGAGGCCGACGCCGGTGTCGGGCAGGGCCGCGTCGGACGCCGGCGTGGAGTCGGCCAGCGCGGCGAAGAGGCGGTCGGCCAGTTGCCCGGCGGACGTGGCCGTGTCGAGAGCGCTCGCGAGTTCGGCCCTCAGCCCTTCGGTCTTGGGCCAGGGCGTATCCAGCGCTGCGTTGGACAGCGCGTGGATGCCGGGCGCGAGGGGGAGCGGACCGGCGGCGCGGTTGCTGATCCAGTGCCAGGTGTTGCTGGCCACATCGGCCGTGATCAGGTTGAAGCCGTTGTAGCCGGCGGCAAGCCGGCCCGCGAAGGCCGTCGCGTCGTCGTGGCTCGTCAGCCAATCGACGACGAGGGTGCCGCGCGTCGGCGCATTCGGGTTCTGGCGCGCGGGTTCCCGGACATTGGTCAGCAGGGCCAGTCGCCCGGCGCGAGTCAGGCCGAACCAGGTGCCGCCGGCGCTGAGGTCACGGCCCGCAAGCAACTCGATGCCGCCGGCCTGCCACCAGGCCATGGGCGCGGCCGCACGCGCGAAGAACTCGTCGCGGTTGGCCGCGATGACGAGGGGGAAGCGTGGGTGGGCGTTCAGCGCGAACGCGGCGAGGCACATGCGTTCAGCGGAGTTTCGCGGGCCGGGCGCCGGGCCACTCGCAAGCTGGCCTCTCCGGAGACCGGCCAAGGCATTGCCTGGACGAAGGGCTTCATTTCAGCACTCGACGATGTTCACGGCGAGGCCGCCGCGGGCCGTTTCCTTGTACTTGGTCATCATGTCCGCGCCGGTGTCGCGCATCGTCTTGATGACCTTGTCCAGGCTGACGAAGTGCGTGCCGTCACCGCGCAGCGCCATGCGTGCCGCGTTGATCGCCTTCACCGACGCGATCGCATTGCGTTCGATGCAGGGGATCTGCACCAGGCCGCCCACCGGGTCGCAGGTCAGGCCCAGGTGATGCTCCATGCCGATCTCGGCGGCGTTCTCGACTTGCTCCGGCGTGCCGCCCATGACCTGGCAGAGCGCCCCCGCAGCCATCGAGCAGGCCACACCGACCTCGCCCTGGCAGCCGACCTCGGCGCCGCTGATAGACGCGTTTTCCTTGTAGAGGATGCCGATAGCGGCGGCGGTCAGCAGGAAGTCGGTGACGCCCTTTGGCGTGCTGCCGTGCACGAAGCGCGTGTAGTAGTGCAGCACCGCCGGAATGATGCCGGCCGCGCCGTTCGTTGGTGCGGTGACGACGCGGCCACCCGCGGCGTTCTCCTCGTTGACGGCCAGCGCGTAGAGGTTGACCCAATCCATCACCTGCAGCGGGTCGCGCAGCGCGGCCTCGGGGTTGGCGGTCAGATCGCGGTGCAACTGTGCCGCGCGGCGCTTGACCTTGAAGCCGCCGGGCAGCACGCCTTCCGTCTTGCAGCCACGAGTGACGCAGGCCTGCATGACGTCCCAGATCTTCATCAGGCCGGTGTCGATCTCCGCCTCGCTGCGCCAATGGCACTCGTTGCGGCGCATCAGCTCGGCGATGGAGATGCCGTGGCGCTGTGTCAGCACCAGCAACTCGTCGCCGGACTTGAAGGGGTAGGGCAGGACTGTGGTGTCGGGTGCGATGACTTTTTGCTTGCTGCCATCGGCCGCCACCTCGTCGCTGACGACAAAGCCACCGCCGACGGAGTAGTAAACGCGGTTGGCAATCTCATTGCCTTCGGCGTCGAAGGCGATGCAGCGCATGCCGTTGGCATGGAAGGGCAGCGTCTCGCGGCGCTTGAAGACCAGGTCCTTGGACTCGTCGAAGGCGATCTTGTGCTGGCCGACCAGGTTCAGGTCGCCGGCACGGATGCCGTCGAGCAGCGCCGGGATGGCCTCGACATCCACCGAGTCCGGCTCATGCCCGGCCAGGCCCAGCAGCACCGCCTTGTCGCTGCCGTGGCCCTTGCCGGTGGCGCCGAGCGAGCCGTAGAGGATGACCTGCACGCGGGCGACCTTGTCCAGCAGGCCGTCGTGCTGCAGCCGCAGGCCGAACAGCCGCGCGGCGCGCATCGGCCCGACCGTGTGCGAGCTGCTCGGGCCGATGCCGATCTTGAAGAGGTCGAAAACGGAAACGGCCATGGAACGGTCTCTTTGTTATCGCGCGCACTTGCACTCGAGAGGCCCGCGCTTTGCTTGGTTGCCACCGGCTTGAATGAGCGAGTATCTGGGCGTGAGCATGCCCGCCATCCCCTGTTCGGCACACTGCTTGTAGCAACGCTCCTCCTGGGATGGATACAGACTCACCAACGTACCGAAGGCAAGCGAAAGCGCCAGGATGGTCACAAAGCCCAGCGTCACGTGAAGCCCTGGGCTTCGACGAAATGCCTGGGCGATCCCGCGCATGTCAGGCCTCTTCGTATTCCGACAGCGGCACGCAGCTGCAGAATAGGTTGCGGTCGCCCCACACGTTGTCCACGCGGCCCACCGGCGACCAGTACTTCTGGCGGCGCAGCGAGGGCAGCGGGAAGGCGGCGGCTTCGCGGCTGTAGCCGTGGGTCCATTCGGTCGCGCTGACCACCATCGAGGTGTGCGGCGCGTTGACCAGCGGGTTGTCCTCGCGGCTGACCTTGCCGGACTCGACGTCGGCGATCTCATGGCGGATCTGGATCATCGCGTCGACGAAGCGGTCCAGCTCGGCGCGGCTTTCGCTCTCGGTCGGCTCGACCATCAGCGTGCCGGCGACGGGGAAGCTCAGCGTCGGCGCGTGGAAGCCGTAGTCGATGAGGCGCTTGGCGACGTCCTCGGCGCTGACGCCGGAGCTGTCCTTCAGCGGGCGCAGATCCAGGATGCACTCGTGGGCCACGCCGCCGCCCTTGACGCCATCGATACCGCCGCTGAAGTGGATGTCGTAGTGGTCTGACAGGCGGGCCGCCACGTAGTTGGCCGACAGGATGGCGACCTCGGTGGCCTTCTTCAGGCCTTCGGCGCCCATCATGCGGATGTACATCCACGAGATGGGCAGCACGGCCGCGTTGCCCAGCGGGGCGGCGCTGACGGCACCGATATTCGTGGCCTTGCCGAGGCCCGCGGTGCGGTGCGCCGGCAGGAAGGGCACGAGGTCGTCGACGACGCAGACCGGGCCGACGCCCGGGCCGCCGCCGCCGTGCGGGATACAGAAGGTCTTGTGCAGGTTCAGGTGGCTCACGTCGCCGCCGAACTCGCCGGGGGCGGCCACGCCGACCAGCGCGTTCATGTTGGCGCCGTCCACGTAGACGCGGCCGCCGTGGGCCTTCACCATCGCGCAGATCTCCTTCACATGCGTGTCGAACACGCCGTACGTGGAGGGGTAGGTGATCATGATCGCGGCGAGCTTGGCGGCGTGTTGTTCGCACTTGGCCTTCAGGTCGACGAGGTTGATGTTGCCTTCCTTGTCGCACTTGGTGACGACGACCTGCATGCCGCACATCTGGGCCGACGCAGGGTTGGTGCCGTGGGCGCTCTCGGGGATCAGGCAGACGGTGCGCTGGTGATCGCCGCGCGACTCATGCCAGGCCTTGATGGCCAGCAGGCCGGCGTACTCGCCCTGGGAGCCGGCGTTGGGCTGGAGGCTTATGCCGGCGTAGCCGGTGCACTCGGTCAACCAGTTCTGCAGCAGCGTGTCCAGCTCGGTGTAGCCGGCCAGCTGGTCCTGCGGCGCGAAGGGATGGACGCCCGCGAACTCCGGCCAGGTGATGGGGATCATCTCGGCCGTGGCGTTGAGCTTCATCGTGCACGAGCCCAGCGGGATCATGCTGCGGTCCAGCGCCAGGTCCTTGTCCGACAGGCTGCGGATGTAGCGCAGCATCTCGGTTTCGCTGTGGTGGGTGTTGAAGACCGGGTGGGTCAGATAGGCGCTCGTGCGGCGCAGCTGCGTCGGGATCAGGCTGTCGACACCAGCGGCGAACTCGGTGACGGACGGCACGGTGGTGCCAGCGGGCGCGAACCAGTTCCAGATCGCCTCGACGTCGGCGCGCGTCGTCGTCTCGTCCAGCGCGATGCTGACGTGCTTGTCGCTGATCTTGCGCAGGTTGGCCTGCGCAGCCACGGCCTTGGTCATGACGAGGCTCGGCTCGCATTCCACCAGCAGCGTGTCGAACACATGCGGCGTGACGACCTTGGCGCCCATGCGAGTCAGGCCGGCATGCAGGATGGCCGTGTAGCTGGCCACGCGCTCGGCGATGCGCTTGAGGCCTTGCGGCCCGTGGTAGACGGCGTACATGCTGGCCACGACGGCCGGCAGCACTTGCGCCGTGCAGATGTTGGACGTGGCCTTTTCGCGGCGGATGTGCTGCTCGCGGGTCTGCAGCGCCAGGCGCATGGCCGGGTGGCCTTGTGCGTCCTTGGACACACCGACCAGGCGGCCGGGCATGGAGCGCTTGAACTCATCCTTGCAGGCCAGGAAGGCGGCGTGCGGGCCGCCGGCACCCATGGGCATGCCGAAGCGCTGGCTGTTGCCGGCGACGATGTCGGCGCCGAACTCGCCGGGCGAGACCAGCAGCGTCAGCGCGAGCAGGTCAGTACAGACGACGAAGGCGGCCTGCTTGGCGTGAGCCTGATCGGCGAACACCTTCAGGTCGTGGATGAGGCCGGTGGTGCTGGGGTACTGGCAGACGACGGCGAAGTAGTCGTTCTCGGCCATCAGCATGGGCGCCATGCCGACCTTGACGTCGATGCCGAGCGGCGCGCAGCGCGTCTGGATGACCTCGATGGTCTGCGGGTGCACGTCGCCGGCGACGATCAGCGTGTTGCTCTTGCTCTTCACGCCGCGCTTGGCCAGTGTGACTGCCTCGGCGGCCGAGGTGGCCTCGTCCAGCATCGAGCCGTTGGCGATGTCCATGCCGGTCAGGTCGGTCACCATCGTCTGGAAGTTCAGGATGGCTTCCATGCGGCCCTGCGAGATCTCCGCTTGATAAGGCGTGTAGGCCGTGTACCAGGCGGGGTTCTCGAGGATGTTGCGCAGGATGACGCCCGGCGTGTGCGTGCCGTAGTAGCCCTGGCCGATGAAACTCTTGTAGACCTTGTTCTTGCCGGCAATGAGCTTCAGCTCAGCCAGCGCGCCGGCCTCGGTGATGGGCGCCGGCAGCTTCATCCCTTCCGCCCGGCGGATGGATTTGGGCACCACGGCGTCGATCAGCGCGGCGCGGCTGGCCACGCCGACGGCGGCGCACATCAGGGATTCATCGACGGCATCCGGCCCGATGTGCCGGGCGTGGAATTCGGAGGCGTCTTCGAGTTGAGAAAGCGGCGTCGGCATGGCAGGTCTACTTCGAGGAATTACAGAGTCTTGAGCAGGGCGTCGTAGGCGGTCGAGTCCATCAAGGCATCGAGCTGGCTGGGGTTGCTCAGCTTGACCTTGAAGAACCAGCCAGCCTTCAGCGGGTCGGTGTTGGCCAGGGCCGGGTCGTCGCGCAGAGCCTCGTTCACTTCGACGACTTCGCCGTCCACGGGCATGTAGACGTCGGCCGCGGCCTTGACGGATTCGACGACGCCGGCGACGTCCTTCTCGGCGTAGGTCTTGCCCACTTCGGGCAGGTCCACGAAGACCACATCGCCCAGTGCGTCCTGCGCGTGCACGGTGATGCCGACGGTGGCCGTGCCGTCGCCGTGGACTTCAAGCCATTCGTGATCGGGGGTGTACTTGATGCTCATCGTTCAGGCTCCGTGGATTAGCCGCGGTAGTAGCGGTTGGGGGTGAAGGGGGTGGAAGAAACAACCATCGGCGTGCGCTTGTCGCGCACGATGGCGAAGACTTCGGTGCCGACGGCGGCATGCTCCTTGGCCAGGTAGGCCAGCGCCACCGGCTGGTTGACCGTGGGGCCCAGCGTGCCGCTGGTGACGGTGCCGATCTCGGTGCCATCGGCAGTGACGATCCTGGCGCCTTCGCGCACCGGCATGCGCTCCTTGCCGACCAGGCCGACGCGCTTGCGGGCGGCGCCGTTGGCGAGTTGCTCGTCGATGACGGCCGCACCGGGATAGCCACCCGCACGCGCACCGCCCGCGCGACGCACCTTCTGGATGGCCCAGGTGATGGACGCCTCGACCGGCGTGGTCGTTTCGTTGATGTCGTGGCCGTACAGGCACAGGCCCGCTTCCAGGCGCAGCGAGTCGCGCGCGCCCAGGCCGATCGGCTTGACCTCCGCATGGCCCAGCAGTTTGCGGGCCAGCGCCACCGCGTCGTCCTCGTGGACTGAGATCTCGTAGCCGTCTTCGCCGGTGTAGCCGGAGCGGGTCAGGAAGGTGTCGATGCCGTCCAGCTTGAAGAAGCCGCCCGTCATGAAGGTCAGCTTGGCGACCTCGGGGTTCAGGCGAGAGAGCACGTCCACGGCCTGCGGGCCTTGCAGCGCCAGCAGCGCACGTTCCGGTACGGGGATGACCTCGCAGCGCGAGCCGATGTGCTTTTGCATGTGGGCAATGTCCTGCTCCTTGCAACCGGCGTTCACGACCACGAACAGGTCATCGGGGCGCTTGCAGACCATCAGGTCGTCCAGCAGCCCGCCTTGCTCGTTCGTGAACAGCGCGTAGCGCTGCTTGAACACGCCCAGGTCGACGATGTCGACGGGCACGAGTGTTTCCAACGCGGCGGCGGCATCGGCGCCCACCAGGCGTACCTGCCCCATGTGCGACACATCGAACAGGCCGGCGGCGGCTCGCGTGTGCTTGTGCTCGGCCATCACGCCGGCGGGGTATTGCACCGGCATGTCGTAGCCGGCGAAGGGCACCATCTTGGCGCCGAGTTCGACGTGGAGGGCGTGAAGAGGCGTTTGCAGCAAAGAGGACATCAAGAGCTCCGACGAGATTCGGGTTTGGATGTCCTCGCTGTCCGGGGTACCTGAGAGATTGACAAGGCGGTGTGCAGTCCCGCGCAAGCTTGCCCCTTCGGTGGACCAGCTCAGGGGCCGGCCTCTCTCCAGTGAGGAACGCGGCCAGTGTCTGCCACTGGCGGCGTTTTGTCAGTCCTTTTGCCTGAGCGTTTGAGTATCAAAACCCTGCGCCTTCGGCGGCCCCCAACTTCGCCGGGGCGCTCTCCTGACCGGCGGCATTCTAGCCATCAGCCGGACGACGCTTCCTCGAAACGGTCGACTTGCCGGATCGGCTTGAAGATGACGCTCCACAAACCGACGATGCCCAGCGTACACAACGCGCCCGTCACGGCCGCCGGCACGGCCCCCATCCAGTGCGCGGCGCTGCCGGCGCGGAACTCGCCCAGCTCGTTGGACGAGCCGATGAACAGCATGTTCACCGCGTTGACGCGGCCGCGCATGGCGTCGGGCGTGGAGAACTGCACCAGCGCGCCGCGGATGTACATGCTGACCATGTCCGCCGCGCCGGCCACGGCCAGCGCCAGCAGCGACAGCCAGAACCAGTGCGACAGCGAGAACACCAGGTTGGCGATGCCGAACACGGCCACGGCCCAGAACATGCGCCTGCCGACGTGACGGTCGAACGGCCGCGCCGCCAGGTAGAAGCCCGTGACGACCTCGCCGGCCGCCATCGCACTGCGCAGCGCGCCCAGGCCGGCGGGGCCGACCTTCAGCACCTCGTGGGCATACACCGGCAGCAGCGCGACGACACCGCCCAGCAGCACGGCGAACAAGTCCAGCGAGATCGTGCCCAGGATGATGGGCCGCGTGCGGATGAAGTGGATGCCGGCGCCGAAGCGTTGCCAGATCGTGCCGCCTGCGGCCACCGCCACAGCGCGCGCCACCGGCACTCGCAAAAGCAGCACCGTGCCCAGGCCCAGACTGACGAAGCAGACGACGTACGTCAGCACGCCGCCACCCGCGGCGTACAGCAGGCCGCCCAGGAATGGCCCGCCGATGCTGGCCACGCGCAGCAGCATGCTGTTGGCGGCCAAGGCCTGCGCCAACTGCTCGCGCGGCACGATCTGCGGCAGCAGGCTTTGCAGCGCCGGCGCCGAGAACGCCCGCGCGCAGCCGAACAGCACCAGCACCGCGTAGATGCCCTTCACGCCGGCCGCGCCGTGGCTCGAGAGCCACCACAGCGCACCGGCACAGACGGTGCTGACCGCCCAACTGCTCGCCAGGATGGGCTTGCGGCTGAAGCGGTCGATGAGATCGCCCGCCGGCAGCAGCAGTAACAGCATCGGGATGAACTGTGCCAGGCCTACGTAGGCCAGCGCGATCGGCTCGCGCGTCAGGTCATAGACCTGCCAGGCGACGACGACGGCCTGGATCTGCGTGGCCAGCACGGCCAGCAGCCGTGCGACGAGGAAGTTCGTGAAACCGGCGTGGCGGTAGACGCTGGGAGAAGGCGTAGCGGACGCCGGGGCAGCAGACGAAGACAAGGTGGGGCTGGCTGGCGGCCATAAGCGGGCGGGCCCGCAAGTTTAGGGAGCGGGCCCCGCCGCCGCCCGGCTGGGGCCTTCGGCTTGCAGTGGGCGGGCTTGTCAGTCGCCGAGGTGGCCGCTCTCCAGCGCCTCGCCATCGATGGGCATGGTGTTGCCGTCCGCGCCCTCGAAGAACAGCGGCTTGCGCGACTTGGCGACGGGCGCCACCTGGTTCATCGTCATCGCGTCGAACAGGCGGCCGTTCTGCATGACCTGCGCGATGCGGTCGCTCTGGCGGATGTCGGCCAGCGGGTTGCCGTCGATGACGACAAGGTCGGCCAGCTTGCCGGGCTCGAGCGAGCCGAGGTCCTTGTCGAAGCCGAAGTTGCGCGCGGGGTTGATGGTCGCGGTGCGCAGCGCCTCCATCGGCGTCATGCCGCCAAGCACGAACATCCACATCTCCCAGTGCGCGCCCAGGCCTTCGCGCTGGCCGTGGGCGCCGATCATCGTGTTGACGCCGGCGCGCGACAGGGCCGTCGCGGTGCGGGCCACGCGAATGATGTTGAAGTCCTCCTCGGGCGCGGTGAGGCGGCGCACCGAGCGCGGCTCCAGCACGCTGCGCGGCACGTAGCGCGAGAGCAGCGGGTGCTTCCAGACGTCCGTGCGGGCGTACCAGTAGTGCTCGCCGTCCAGGCCGCCGTAGCCGACGTTCAGCGTCGGCGTATAGCCCACCGCCGTCTGGCCCCAGAGTTGGCGCACGTCGTCCCAGACCTCGGCCAGCGGCAGCGCATGCTCCACCGTCGTGTGGCCGTCGATGAGCATGCTCATGTTCAGCTCGAACAGCGAGGCCCCCTCGGGCACGACCATCATGCCGGTTTGGCGCGCAGCCTCCAGCAGTTGCTGGCGCTGGTCGCGGCGCGGCTGCTGGTAGCTCTTGACGCTGATGGCGCCCTCGGCTTTCTGGCGGTTCAGGTGGGTCAGCGCGTCGCCGAGGTTGTCGACGACGGCGGTGAAGGGCGTGCGGGCGCCGTAGAGGATGGTGCCGGTCGAGTAGATGCGTGGGCCGGTGACGATGCCGGCACGCTGCATCTCGGCCTGCGTGAAGACGGCCGAGTTCAGGTTGCTCGGGTCGTGCAGCGTCGTCACGCCGAAGGCCAGCGACGCGAGGTTGACCCAGCTTTGCTGCGGGATCAGGCCCGAATCGTTCATCGAGCCATGCCAGTGCGCGTCGATGAAGCCCGGCACGATGGTCTTGCCGCTGGCGTCGATGCGCTTGGCGTCGGCCGGGATGGCCACGTCGCTGCCGACCGCGACGATGCGGTTGCCGTCGACCAGCACGGTGCCCTTCTCGATGACCTCATCACCCTTCATCGTGACGATGCGCGCACCCGTCAGCGCGATCTTGCCGCTGGGCTTGTCGCTGGCCTGCTCGAAGCCGATCTTCTGGCTGGTGGCCTTGTCTTTTCCTTCGGCATTGGCCGTGAACAGCTCGTCGCCCAGCGTGAAGCGCAACTGCTTGCTGTCGCCGCTCCAGTGCAGCGCCGAGCCGGCGTTGACATCGAGCTGGCGTACCGGCAGCGCGTCCATCTTGGCGCCCACGGTGATGACCTTGCCGGACTGGCCTTGCACATTGGGCAGCGGCGTGACGTAGGTGTGGAAGCGCTCGACGAAGCCCAGCCATTGGCCGTCCGGCGAGACGCTGTATTCGCTGGCGAAGTCGCTGCGTGCGACCTCGTTCTCGGTGCGGTCGTGCAGGTTCACGCGCACCAGCGAGAAACGCTGATCGACCTCGCTCGGGCTGCTGGTCTTGGTGAAGAAGACCTCGTCGCTCCTGGCCCCGAACTGTGGGCCGCTGCCTTCCTTGGCAATCCGCTCGGTCTTGCCGGAACCGTCGGCCGCGGCAAGGTAGAGGCCGGTCTCCAGGCTGAACCAGGGGCTGGTCAGGCCGCCGCCCTTGACCTTGCGGTAGACCAGCTGCCTGCCGTCCGGCGACAGGCGCGGCTCCAGGT
Organism: Burkholderiales bacterium; assembly: GCA_019509985.1. GTDB lineage: Bacteria > Pseudomonadota > Gammaproteobacteria > Burkholderiales > Burkholderiaceae_C > Pelomonas. The sequence goes on from JAEKLF010000034.1 coordinate 29,087, forward strand.
ATTTGCCGGGCTCCTTGATGAGCACCGTGTCCTTGCCCGAGGCCATGTCCAGGCAACGGATCGTGCCCTGGGTGTCGTCACGCCAGGTGGCATAGACGAGGGACTTGCCGTCGCGCGACCAGCTCGGCGCGAACTCGAAGGCCTCCTCCTGCCTGGTGAGCCGGTGCGGCGTGCCATCGGGCAGGTCCTTCACGTACAGCGAACCCAGTGCCGAGTAGACGACGCGACGACCGTCCGGCGACACCTGGGCGCCGCGAAGCTGGTGCACGGCAAACTTCTCCGGCGCCACGGTCTGCGCAAAACGCATCGGCTCGCGCAGCTCGCGCGTGTCCTTCACATGGAAGGGCACTTCCGCGGCAGTGCCCTTGAAGGGGTCGACGCGCCAGATCTTGCCTTCGGCCCAGACGACGATCTCCTTGGCTCCGGGCATCCACGCGAAACTGGGGTAGACGCCCCACATCGCCCAGATTTCCTGCAGGTCGCGCGACAGGCCGCTCCAGGCCGGGCGCTCGACGCCGGTGCCGAGGTCCTTCAGGAACAGCGTGCTCTGGTTGCGCACGCGGCGCACGAAGGCGAGATATTTGCCGTCGGGCGAGGGCGTTGGACGCACCGCACCACCGGGCCCTTGCACGAAGGCTTCGACCGAGCCATCGTTCAGATTCTGGCGGAAGATGGTGTAGATGCCGGCAGTGCCGTCCTTGTTGTATTCGAAGACCTTGCCGGGCGTCGTGTCCTGCGAGTAGTAGAGGTACTTGCCGTCTGGCGACACCGCGGGCTCGCCGAGGTCCTTCTGCCAGTTGGGCTTCTCGTTGAGCTGCACGCCCTTGTTCTTGGCCGCGTCGCCATCGACGTGGAAGAGCCAGATCTCGCCCGAGCCCGCGCTGCGCGTGCCGGTGTAGTGCTTGCGCGCCAGCAGGTACTTGCCATTGGGATGCCAGACGGGGTTGTTCAGCAGCCGGAAGTCTTCCTTCGTGACAGCGTGGGCATTGCTGCCGTCGGCGTTCATGACCCAGACGTTGTCACCGCCGCCGGCATCGCTCAGGAAGGCGATCTGCCTGCCGTCCGGCGAGAAGCGGGCCTGCTGCTCCCAGGCGATGGAATGCGTCAGCGCCTTGGCCTCGCCGCCGGCAATGGGCAGCGTGTAGAGGTCGCCGAGCAGGTCGAAGACGAGGGTCTTGCCGTCGGGGCTGACATCCACGCTCATCCAGGTGCCGGTCTTCACATCGATGTCGGCGGTCTTGACCACGCCGGGTGGCGCGTTGACGGACCAGGCGGGCGGCTTGGTCGCGCTGTCTTGCGCGTTTGCGGCCAGGGCGGCGGCAAGGAGGAGGGCGGGGGCAGCGTTCAGACGGTGCATGGCGGTCCGTTTGGTGGATCAAAAACGGACGAGGATAGCGAGCGCCAGGCCGTCCTTACCTTCGTCACCTCTGGGCCAGAGCCAGGGCTTCCGCGAGAGACAGGGTTTGCCCCGAGGTCCAGGCCGCCGCAGCCGCGGCGTGGCCGAGTTGCGCGCCGGCCAGCCGACGCAGGCGGGCCAACGCCCGGGCTTCCCGCGTACCCAAGGCGCCCAGGTGGCACTGCCAATACTGCTCGGCGAACGCTGCCAGGCGCAGCGCGCGTTCCGGCATGCGAAGCCGTGCCAGCGGCCGGGGGAAAAGCTGAAAGGTCAGCGCCCGGGCATGCAGGTGTTGGCGTGCATGGGCGATGCGCAGCGCCTGCTGCGACGCTGCCAGCGCGGCGGCCCAGTCGCGGCGCGCCTCGTGCGCCATTGCCAGGGTGTAGGCAGCGTCGAGTTGGCCGACGCCATCGCCATCGGCCTCGGCCAGCCGCTGGCAGGCGCCTGGGCCGGCTGGTTGCGCGAGACCGCGATGGCGGCCAGCTGCTGCCAGGCGCGCGCCTGCGTTGGCACGTCGCCGGCGCGGCGGGCCAGCGCAATGGCCTTCTCGAGCGGGCCGGTCTGGCCCTGCTCGCGGTTGTCGCCCGCCAGCAGCACCCAGGCGCGGCGCACGAGGGCTGCGGCACGCGGGCCCGGGTCGGTGCCGGCCAGTTCCAGCGCCCTCTCGGCGGCGGCCAGCGCCAGGGCGCGGTCGCCGTGCGTGAAGGCCAGCTGGGCGCGCAACTCGTGGCCGGCCGAGGAGGGCGGCGCCAGTTGCAGCAGCGTGCCGAGCTGGTCCACCAGCGAGCGGTCCACGCCGTCGCTTTCCCAGCAGGGGCGCAGGGCGAGCGTCAGGCGCAGGCCCGTGTCCGCGTCGCCGTCGTCCGCTGCACTGGCGATCAGCGCGCGTGCCTGGTCACGGCGCATGGCCCAGGCCGTGATCGGCGTGTGCAGGCCGAGCGACGCCGCCCAGTTGCACAGCGCGACGCGCAGCGCATGCCGGGTAGCGCGTTGCTCGGTTGTGCCCACGCGCGCCAGCACGCCGCGGCGCAGCAGCTCCAGCATGCGATAGCGCGGCTCGGCATCGCCGCCGACCTGCACGAGGGAATGGCTGGCCAGCTCGTTCAGCAGCGCCGGCGTGCCGTCGAGCGCCTGCACGTCGGCCAGCGCGAAGGCGCCTGGCAGGGTGGCAAGGCGCTCCAGCAGTTCTCGCGGTGCGGGCCCCAGCAAGGCCAGACTCCAGTCCAGCAGGCCGGCCACCGAAGCGTGGCGCGGCGCACGCGTGGAGTTGGACAGCCAGGCCGGCAACGTCTCGGAGTGCGTGCCCAGGCTGCGCCATTGCTCCAGCATCTGCGCCGGCGAGAAGCTGCGCACGCGGGCCGCCGCCAGTTCCAGCGCGAGGGGCAGGCCGTCCAGTTCGCGGATCAGTTCCGTCAGCGCGGCCTGGTTGTCCCGGCTGGCGTGGAAGTCGGCCCGCACGGCGCGGGCGCGGTCGATGAACAGGGCCTGGGCGGTGTCTTGCGCCGCATTTTCGGCGCTTGCCAGGGGCAGCACGTCGACAAGGGTTTCGCCGTCGACCTCCAGCGCATGCCGGGACGTGACCAGCAGGCACAGGTGCGGCGCGACGGCCAGCAGCCGTTGCACCGCCTGGGCGACGACGCCGATGGCCTGCTCGGCGTTGTCCAGCACCAGCAGGCGCAGGCCGCCGGGCTCCTGCAGCGTGGCTTCGATCGCGGGCCAGCCGCCGCCGCGGGCAATGGTCACGGCGCGCTCCAGCGCGGCGACGAGGCTGGCGTCGTCGCGCACCTCGGCCAGTGCTGCCATGCCACAGCTCCAGTCGAGTTGGCTGAATTGCTGCCAGGCGAGCTCCACCGCCAGGCGCGTCTTGCCGACGCCGCCCGGGCCGATGAAGGTCAGCAATCGCAGCTGCGGGAGCCGCGCCGCCAGGGCCGCCAGCCGGCCCGGCGGCGCGAAATAGCGTGTCAGGTAGCGCGGCAGGCTGGTGGCAAACGAGGGCAGGGCGGACGTCGGCGCGGTGCGAAACAACGAGGGTGGCAGGGACGGCATGCGTGCGGGCAGGGCTTCGGCCAATGCGGTCAGCCGGTGCCGCTCGGCGACGACCCAATCGTCGAAATGACCCGGCAGCAGCTCGCCACCGTAGAACGAAGCCGCCGTCGCGGGGGTGGCCAGTGCGTTCTCGAAGTCCTGCACGTCGGCGGCGAGTGCGCCGGGCAGCAGCGAAATCTGGCTGCGGTCGGCCTGCAGCAGCGGGGCCTGCGGGGTTTCAAGCAGCGCGCGCAGCGTCGACAGCGTCTGGCGCAGGCGGTTGCGTCCGGTGTCCAGTTCCACGCCGGGCCAAAGCAGCTCGATCAACTCCTCACGCGGATGCTGGCGTGTGGGCTGCAGCGCCAGCCGGGCCAGCAGCAGCGTGGCGGCGCGGCTGGGCAGCCGCGTGTGCTCCACCTGGCCGGCACGCTTGATGTGAAAACCGCCGAGCAGGCGCAGCCGCAGCATGGTCAGGCGGTGAGGGTGCTCAAGGCAGCAGCCACCAGAGCAGCAGGCCGCCGAAGATCAGCCACTGCAGCCCGTAGTAGGCGAGGCGGCTCTTCGCCTTGATTCGCTTGCCAAACAGGCGCACTTGCTGCACGTAGGCGAAGGCCTTGTTGATGCCGCCGGTCTTGTCGGTGTCCGAATTGGGCGAGGCGGCGGCGCGGATCAGCGTGTGGCTGATGAAGTGGTTGAACCAGCGCGCCACCGGGTTGTTCAGCGGCCGCTCGACGTCGCAGAACAGGATGATGCGCATCACGTCCGACTGGTTCTCGGCGTAGTGCAGATAGGTCTCGTCAAAGATGACGCCCTGGCCGTCGCGCCAGGAGTAGCGTTCGCCGTCGACCGAGATGTAGCAACTGTCGGCGTTGGGCGTGACGAGGCCCAGGTGGTAACGCACCGAGCCGGCGAAGGGGTCTCGGTGGGTGACGAGCCGGCCACCCGGGGGCAGGGCCGCGAACATCGCGGCCTTCACGGTCGGGATGCGCTGCAGCAGTTCGGTGGTGACCGGGCAAAGCTCGCGCGCCGACGGGTGGGCGTCGCCGTACCACTTGAGGTGAAAGCGCGTCCAGCCGGTCTTGAAGAAGCTGTTGAAGCCGGCGTCGTTGTACTTGTCGGACTTCTTGATCTCGCCGGCCTCGGCCAGCTTGAAGGCTTCGGCGCGGATGTCCTGCCAATGCTCTTCCAGCAGCTTCAGCTCCGGGAAGCCGGCCACCGGCAGATAGGGCTTGGGCGGCAGCCTGGAAAACAGGTACATCAGGCAGTTGATCGGCGCCATGAAGGTCGAGTGATCCGTCAACTGACGCCAGAAGCCTAGGCGCACCCGGCCGCGGAAGTGCACGTAGACCGTGCTCGCGATGAAGATCGCGACGATGGCGAGCTTGATGTAGGGAATGTCGTGAGTCATCTTGCGTAGAAATCAGCCTCGCCGGGCGGGCGCGACTTGAAGCGCTTGTGCAGCCAGAAGTACTGGTGCAATTGTCGGCGCACCTGGGCTTCGATGACGGCGTTCATGCGCGCGGCGTCCGCGGTGACGTCGCCGGTCGGGAAGTTGTCCAGCGCGGGCTCGATGACCAGCGTGTAGCCGTTGGACTCGCGGCGCGGATAGCAAGGCAGCACGGCGGCACCCGCCACCGCGGCCATGCGCGACAGGCCGCCGATGGTGGCCGCGTTGACGCCGAAGAACGGCACGAAGACCGAGTCGCGATGGCCGAAGTCCTGGTCAGGCAGGTAGTAAAGCCGGTAGCCGTCGCGCAGCGCCCGGATAACGGCGCGCGTGCCTTGCTGGCGCGAAAAGATGATGCCCGTGCCCAGGCGCAGCCGCCGGGTACGGAAAAACTCGTCCAGCCAGGGGTCCTTCTGCCGCGAGTAGATGCTGACGACTGGCGTCTCCAGCGATACCCGCAGCCCGCCCAGGTCCAGCCCGGTGAAGTGCGGCATCATCAGGATGACTGGCCGGCCTTCTAGCGCCTTGAGATGCTCCAGGCCTTCAATGCGCATCAGCCGCCGCAGCCGCTCGGGCGACGCAAACCAGCAGTAGCCGTACTCCAGCAGCATCTGCACCATGGCGACGAAATGCCGCCGCAGCAGCTTGCGGCGTTCGGCCGGCGTCCAGTCCGGCAGGCAGAGTCGCAGATTCACCTCACCGATATGCCGCCGCGACGTTGGCAGCGTGGCAATCAGATGGCCGATCAGCCAGCCCAGCGCGGTGACGACGCGAAAGGGCAGCCAGCTCAGCAACCAGACCCAGCCAACGAGAAGTTTCACGCCCACGATTTGTTATTTGACATAATGCACATTGTCGCCAAGCCAGGTGGTTGATGGCTGCTATAGGAGGCGATGGTCACCAGTCGAAAAGCGCGGCAGAGCGCCAAGCGCGAACCAGCTAAACCAGGACGCGAGCCGTCCTTCTACTCAGGGGACGCCATTGTATTTGGCGGCGTTGCACGAACCTTGAGCGATACCTGGCGCGAGACCTACTCCGTCCGGCGCATCCAGGGATCCCAGGTTCACTTCGACTTCATCTGCGGTGCGTGCAAAAACGGATGAACCGCAGCGCAGGCAGAAATGCCGGCCGGCATAGGCGCGTGTTTCGCCCTCGATGCTCACCGCCTCCTGCGGGAATATCGCGGAGGCGTGAAAAAGCGCGCCATGGTGCTTCCGGCAATCGAGGCAATGGCAAAGGCCGACCCGGTATGGATGACCGGATGCGGCGACCCTGACGTTGCCGCACAGGCAACCGCCCCTGATTAGATCCATGCTGAGCCTCCTTGAAGATCAAGCGGGCGCATGTTCTTACGAACCGCGCTGCCGTTGCAATGGCTGGCGGAGTCGCGAGACAGGCAGGTCTCCGGCGGCGCCCTGGTTTGCCCGTTAGCCCGAGCCGGCAAAACGCGCGCGCCGCGGTTCACGGATCGCGGGCTATCCTTGCCCGCCTTGCAGCTCCTGGGACAGCTGAGTCATTTCAACGCCCGCCGCCGTGCCCTCTTCGGCGCGCTGCCCTCGCAGATCTTCAGAAGGACCTCCCCGCCATGACCCCTTCTCCGCTCTCTTGCGACGTGGCCATCATCGGCGCCGGCACCGCCGGCATGGCCGCCTACCGCGCCGCGCGCGTGCACACGGATCGGGTGCTTCTCATCGAGGCGGCTCACTACGGCACGACCTGTGCGCGCGTCGGCTGCATGCCGAGCAAGCTGCTGATCGCCGCGGCCGACGCGGCACAGGCGGTGCGCGAGGCCCACCGCTTCGGCGTGCACGCCGAGGTGCCGCGCATCGACGGCCACGCCGTCATGCAGCGCGTGCGAGAGGAGCGCGACCGCTTCGTCGGCTTCGTGCTGGAGACGGTCCATGGCTGGCCCGAGGCCACGCGGCTGTTCGGCCGCGCGCGCTTCGTCGGCGCCAACGCGCTGGACGTCGATGGCCAGTGCATCGAGGCCAAGTCCATCGTCGTCGCCACCGGCTCGCGCCCCCGCATCCCGCCTGGCTGGCGCGAACGGCTTGGCGCCCGGCTGATCGTCAACGACGATGTCTTCGACTGGGTCGACCTACCGCGCTCGCTGGCCGTCGTCGGCGCCGGCGTCATCGGCCTGGAGCTGGCGCTGGCGCTGCACAAGCTCGGCGTGCGTGTGCGGCTGTTCGCGCGTGGTGGCCGCGTCGGGCCGCTGACCGATCCCGAACTGCAGGCGTTGGCTCAAACCCTCTTCGCCGAGGATCTGCCGCTGACGCTGAACGCCGCGGCGCTGGAGCCGACGCTTGATGGCGACCAGGTCCTCATCGGCGGGGAGCGCTTCGACGCCCTGCTCTGCACGGCCGGCCGCGAGCCCAACCTGGACGGCCTCGGCCTGGAAGCCCTGGCCTTGCCGCTGGATGCCGCCGGCCACCCGAGCCTGGACCGCCACACCGGCCAGTGGGGCGACAGTCCCGTCTTCGTCGCCGGCGACGCGACGAATGACCGCCCGCTGCTGCACGAAGCCGCCGATGCCGGCCGCATCGCTGGCGACAACGCGGCCCGCTGGCCCGATGTGCACCGCCGCCCGCGCCGCACGCCGCTGGCCGTCGTCTTCAGCGACCCGCAGATCGCCATTGCCGGCGCCAGCCACGCCGAGCTGAAGGCCTCGGGCTGTGCCTTCGACACTGGTCGCGTCAGCTTCGCCGACCAGGGCCGCAGCCGCGTCATGCTCGTGAACCGTGGCGCGCTGCATGTTTATGCCGAGCAAGGCAGCGGTCGGCTGCTGGGCGCCGAGATGATCGGCCCGGCCGCCGAGCATCTGGGCCACCTGCTGGCCTGGTGCGTGCAGCGCGGCGACACGGTGCAGCAGATGCTGGACAGCCCGTTCTACCACCCGGTTGTGGAGGAAGGCCTGCGCACCGCGCTGCGCCAGGTGCAGAACGATCTGCACCTGCCGTCGCCGCCCATCGAGAACTGCCTGGACTGCGACACCTCGGCCGAGGTGGGAGCCTGATCAGGCCAGGTCGACGACAGCCCGGCCCTGCCTCGGCACCGGCTGCAGAGCTCTGTCGTGGCCGGGCTGGCGCCGTCACAATGTCCGTCAACCCATTGCCTTGAGATCCCGCGATGAAGAAGTTCGCCACCTGGAACGTCAACTCCCTGGCCGTGCGCCTGCCGCAGGTGCTGGACTGGCTGGCCGCCCACCCCGTCGATGCGCTGGTGCTGCAGGAGACCAAGCTCACCGACGACAAGTTCCCGACGATGGAGATCGGTGAGGCGGGCTGGCAGGTGCAGTGGTTTGGCCAGAAGACCTACAACGGCGTCGCGCTGATCAGCCGCGAACCGGCGACCGACATCGTCAAGAACATCACCGGCTTTGCTGATGAACAGGCCCGCGTCATCGCCGGCACGGTGGGCGGCGTGCGCGTCATCGGCGGCTACTTTCCCAATGGCCAGGCGCCGGACAGCGACAAGTTCGTCTACAAGATGAACTGGCTGACGGGCCTGCGCGGCTGGCTGGCCGAGGAAATGAAGCAGCATCCTGAGCTGGTGCTGATGGGCGACTTCAACATCGCCCCCGAGGACCGCGACGTCTACGACCCGATCGCCTGGGCGGGCCAGATCCACTGCACGCCCCAGGAGCGCGAGCATTTCCAGCAGCTCGTCGGCCTGGGCCTGACCGACGCCTTCCGCCTCTTCGAGCAACCGCCGAAAAGCTGGAGCTGGTGGGACTACCGCAATTTGGCCTTCCGCAAGAACCAGGGCCTGCGCATCGACCACATCCTCGTCAGCGAGGCGCTCAAGAGCCGCGTGACGGCCTGCGAGATCGACAAGCTGCCGCGCAAGAACGAGCGGCCGAGCGACCACGCGCCGGTGATCGTGACGATCGACGGCTGAAGCGCCGCGGATCCGACAAGCGCCGCGACTAGATCGCGTCCAGGTTGGCCTGCAGCTGCTCGAAGAAGTGGCCGACGTGCACGCCATCGCAGAGCGCGTGGTGCACGTCCACGGCCACCGGCATCAGCAGCCGCTCGCCCTGCGCCGTGAAGCGCCCGAAGGCGACCTTGGGCCGGTCGTCACCGACGCCGCGGGCATGGGTGAAAGCCGTGAAGGCCAGCCAGGGCAGCGCGGTCATGTGGACCAAGGTTTCTTCGCGCACGTCGCCGGGCTCGTCGCCTGCGAACAGACTGCCGCTGGCCTGGCGCACGCGCGCAATGCCGGGCTTGGCACGCGCCGCAAAGGCGGCCAGCGAGGGCTCGCGCGGCATCGTCAGGAAGCCGAAGCTGCCGTCGTCCCGCAACACCGTCGTGCTGGCGTGGATGACGGCAAATTCGCGCACGCCGCCGCGGTCGGCGGTCATGGTCTGGCGCATCGCGGCTATGCCGTTGGCCGCTTCCAGCGCGGCATGGTGGTAGGCCAGCCAGGGTGTGGCGCCGTGGCGGGCGGCGCGCTCGCGCAGGCCGGTCACGTCGACCGGCACGGTGACGCAGAAGGCCGGCTGGGCCATGCCGCGGAAGTGTTCGAGCGCGGCGCGGCGCGGCCAGTGGTCGAGAAGGATGTCGCGGTCTGCTTGCATGACCGCCATGCTCGCACGGGCGCCATGCGCTGCCGGCGTCTTCGACGCTGAATAAAAGAAGCCCAGGTCGCTTGCGCGCCTGGGCTCCTGCGGGTTCGGCGCTGGCTCGTCTTATTCGGCCAGTTCGCGACCCACACTCCCTGAGTCCTGTTGCCTGAGGCCGAAGGCATAAAGGGCCCGCAGCAGTTCGTCGGCGTGCTCCACGCCAAAGTCCGCGACGAGCCGGTTGGCCGTCGTGCAGCGCACCTGGCCGATCTGGTTGTAGCCCATGGTCTTGGCGCGGGCGAGTGTGCGTGGGGCCAGCGGCAGGCCGTCCAGCGGTGCCTGGTCGGCCAGGCTGAGCAACCGGCTGTAGACGCTGGCGGGCACGATGAGCTTGGCTTCGCCGGCCGGCAGCGAGCTGTCTGCCAGCCGGCGGCCGGGACCGATGGCCACCACCCCGGGCAGCCCGTCGGGCCTTTGCGAATCAGTCAATCGCCTCGCCGCCGCGTACATGCGATCTCCGCTCAGCCACCCAGCTTGGGCAGGCCGAGGATTTCGCAGATGAGGTCGATGACTTTCATGGGGGGCTCCTGGGGAGTTCGGGCGGAAATTCGTTAGGCCGAACTGTCCCTGTTTTCGCCCCCCTAGGAACCTAGCAAGTCTTCCAGGTTTCTGACCGCCGCCGGTCTCAGAGCAGGCCGGCGGCCACGCACTTGAGCACCGCCTGGTGCTTGGACGTCACGCCAAGCTTGCGCATCGCGTTGCCGAGATGGAAGTTCACGGTCTTCTCGCTCATGCCAAGGATGACGCTAACCTCCCAGGCCGTCTTGCCCTGCGAGGTCCAGCTCAGCACGTCGAGTTCGCGCTTGGTCAGCCTGGGCAGATCGGTCCTGTCGATCTTGGGCCCGAGCAGCCGGTCCGCCGCCGTCATCGCGTGGGCGGCCAGCAACTGCAGGCCGGCGACCATCTGCATCAGCTGCGCGCCGGGGTCAGGCAGGGCCTCCTCGCGGTCCACGCCCAGCAGGAATTGCTTGCCGCCCGGCAGGTGCAGCTTGACCGCGATGCCGCTCTTGTAGCCATAGGGCGCCTGCGCCTCCCAAACCTCGCCGGCGCCGGCCGTGGCGTAGGTCTGCTGGTCGTAGACGACGGGGGCAGACTGCATCATCAGCTTGGCCATGACCGGGTCGCGGCGCGCCTCGCCGAGGTCCTTGGCCACGTCCAGGTACCCCGCCGGCGTGTTGCCCAGCGACGTGATCTGCACGTCGGCATCCTGCAGCAGGCCGCGCATCAGCACGCCCGAGATGATCGGAAACCCCAGCGCATCGGCCGTCTCGACGAGGCGGCGCTCGAAGCTGGCGAAGTCTTCGCTCAGGCCGACATCGATCAGCTGCTGGTAGTTCATTTCGGGCTTGCCCATACCTGCCAAGTCTGCCAGCTTGTTCCGATCCGACCGTGACCAGAGACTGCGCTCCCGTTCGAAACACACGACCGCGAGGTACTGTTTATGTCCACCCTGATCAAGCTGCCCGAGGGCAGTGTCTGCTGGCCCGTTGCCGCACTGTCGAGCGCGGCCCAGGACATCCGACATGCACAGACTCACTTGCACCACCCGCGCGCCGGCGACCGCTCGATCGGCGGCGTGACGCGCTGGGAGCGCTGCTATGCCGACGTCAGCGCCTGGGTCGAATGGGACTGGGTCGAGATCGGCGAAGGCACCGTCGTGCAGGTGGACCCGCTGAACGTGCGTTCCAACGTGCTGCTGCTGGACGAGCGCGGCCGCCCGCTGCTGTCGTCGCGTCGGCGCGCCACGCTGGCGACGCTGGTCTATCTGCTGCCCTGGCAAGGCCCCGTGCTGGACCGGATCCGGCTGGGCGAACCCTCGCGCCGCGTTGCCGCCGCCGCTCGTCCGGCGAGCCGTGGCCTGAACGCCTGAGCCCGGCGCCGCCGGCGCGACAGCGCGCGGCGGCATCATTGCGCAGAATCGGCGGCTTCTCCACCCGAGCCGCCGCCATGAACTCAGTCCCCTCTTCCGAAGACATCCTTGCCCAATGGCAGGCCGATGAGGTCGCCGCGCGCGCCCGCCAGCAGCAGGAGGTCGGCCTCGCCTCACGCGCCGTGCTGGCCGGCAAGACCGGCCTGCAGCAGATGCAGGCGCTTCTCGACGGCGAAGGCCCGCCCGCCCCCATCAGCCGCACGCTGGACTTCGTGCTGATCTCGGTCGCCGACGGCGAAGCCGTCTTCCAGGGCCGGCCCCAGTTCAAGCACTACAACCCGCTCGGCGGTGTGCATGGCGGCTGGTTCGCGACGCTGCTGGACTCGGCGCTGGGCTGCGCGGTGCACACCATCCTGCCGGTGGGCCGCGGCTACACGACGCTGGAGTTCAAGATCAACCTCGTGCGCGGCTTGAACGACAAGGTGCCGCTGGTACGCGCCATCGGCCGCGTCGTGCATCGCGGCCGCCAGGTGACGACGGCCGAGGCCGAGCTGATCGGCCATGACGGCAAGCTCTACGCCCATGGGACGACGACCTGCCTGCTGTTCGACCTGCCGAGCTAGACGCGTTCGAGCTTTTGGTGCGGCCGCGGCGGCAGCCGCACGCCGATCGCATCGCCAGGCTTCACGACGCCGCCGGTCAGCACGATGCTCATGATGCCGGCCTTGCGCACGATCTCGCCATCGGCGTCGCGGTCGACGACGGCCTTCAGCAGGCCGGCTTCGAAGTTCTCGATCTGCGGGCAGGGGTTGCGCAGGCCGGTCACGCGCAGCACGACGTCGGGCCCCACGTGCAGCTCCGTGCCACGCGGCAGCGCCAGCAGATCGATGCCGCGCGTCGTCAGATTCTCGCCAAGCTCGCCCGGCTGCGCGCCAAACCCCCGGGCCGCGAGCTCGTCGAATAGCTCGCCCTGGATCAGATGGACCTGGCGCAGATTGGGCTGGGTCGGGTCCTGCGCGACGCGCGAGCGGTGTTTGACCGTCACGCCGCAATGGGCGTCGCCTTCGACGCCCTGCCCTGCGATCAAGCGCAGTTCAGGCGCCACGAACTTGGAGAAGCTATGCGTCGCGCTGGCCCAAACGGCCGCGACGAGCGCCTCGCTCATCCGCGCAGCGCGGCGGCCTCGCGCGCCAGCTGGCTGATGCGCGCCCAGTCCTTGGCGTCGACGGCGTCCTGCGGCGTCAGCCACGAGCCGCCGCAGACCTTGACGTTGGGCAGCTTCAGGAACTGCGGCGCCGTCTCCAGCGAGATGCCGCCGGTGGGGCAAAAGGCCACGTCCGGGAAGGGGCCGCTCAGCGCCTTCAGCAGGTTGACGCCACCGACCGCGACGGCCGGGAAGAGCTTCAGGAAGCCGAAGCCGGCCGCGTTGGCCTGCATGACCTCGGAGGCCGTCGACACGCCAGGCAACAGTGGCAGGCCCTCGGCCTGGCAGGCGGCAGCGAGCGCGTCGGTGTAGCCAGGGCTGACGCCGAACTGGCAGCCGGCGTTCTTTGCGTTGATCACGTCCTGCGGGCTGCGCAGCGTGCCGGCACCGACGATGGCGCCGGGCACCTTGGCCATAGCCTCCATGGCCTGCAACGCGACGGGGGTGCGCAGCGTGACCTCGAGCACGCGCACGCCGCCGGCGACCAGCGCCTCGGCCAGCGGCACGGCATCTTCCAGGCGCTGGATGACGATGACGGGAATGACGGGGCCGTGGCTGGCCAGGCTGATGGTGTCGAGCATTTCGTTCTCCGTGAAACCGGGATCTTCGGGCCGAGCGCTGGGCCGCTCCCGAGCCGGCCCGCCTGGCGAAGCTTGCGGCTCAATGCCGCAAGCTTCGGCGTCCCCTCGGGGACCGACCAGGCTGGCGCGCGTTCGGCGCCGCCAGACTGGGCGAGGGGTTGTCTCACTTTTCACAACCAGGTGATGGCGCCTTCTTCGGCGGTCAGGACATTGCGGCGCAGGCCGGCGAACAGCTCGCGGCCCAGGCCGTGGGCGTTGACCTCGGCCTCGGCGGGATCGAGCGTGGCGACCTCGCGCGCGGCCCACTCGCCTTCGTCGACGAGCGCCGCCAAGGTGCCGGTGACGGCGCAGACGCGCACGACGTCGCCGTCACGCAGCCGCGCCAGCGGGCCGCCGGCCAGCGCCTCGGGGCTGACGTGGATGGCCGCGGGCACCTTGCCCGAGGCGCCGCTCATGCGTCCGTCAGTGACCAGCGCCACCTTGAACCCCTTGCCCTGCAACACGGCCAGCGGCGGCGTCAGCTTGTGCAGCTCGGGCATGCCGTTGGCGTGCGGGCCCTGGAAGCGCACGACGACGATGACGTCGCGCTCCAGCTCGCCGGCTTTGAAGGCGTCCTGCATGGCGTCCTGCGTGGTGAAGATGCGGCAAGGCGCCTCCACCGTATGCCGGTCCTCCGGAACCGCCGAGACCTTGATGACGGCGCGGCCGAGGTTGCCGACCAGCAGCTGCAGGCCGCCCGTGGCGCTGAAGGGCGCGGCGGCCGTGCGCACGACGCCCTCGTCGCCACTCGCGGCCGGCAGCGCCTGGCGCTTGACCTCGCCGCCCTGCCCCACCGCGGTGGGCACGAAGGTGTAGGGGCGCAGGCTGTCGCCGGCCACGCTGATGACGTCCTCGTGCATCAGGCCGGCGTCGAGCAGCTCGCGGATGACGAAGCCGGGGCCGCCGGCGGCCTGGAACTGGTTCACGTCAGCGCTGCCGTTGGGGTAGACGCGGGCCAGCAACGGCACGACGCCGGACAGCTCGGAGAAGTCGCTCCAGTCGATCAGGATGCCGGCCGAGCGCGCGACGGCAACCCAGTGGATCAGATGGTTGGTGGAGCCACCGGTGGCGAGCAGCGCCGCCATCGCATTGACGATGCTGCGCTCGTCGACGAGCTGGCCGATGGGCCGTGCGGCCTGGCCCTGCACGCGACCGCTGATGTTCAGCGCCGTGCCAACGGCCTCACGCGTCAGCGCCGTGCGCAGCTCGTCGTGCGGGTGCACGAAGGCGCTGCCGGGCACGTGCAGGCCCATGGCTTCGAGCAGCATCTGGTTGCTGTTCGCCGTGCCGTAGAAGGTGCAGGTGCCGGCGCCGTGGTAGGCGGCGGACTCGCTCTTCAGCAGCTCGTCGCGGCCCACCTTGCCCTGGGCATAGAGCTCGCGCACCTTGGCCTTGTCGCTGTTGGTGATGCCGGAACTCATCGGCCCCGCCGGCACGAAGACGCAGGGCAGATGGCCGAAGTGCAGCGCGCCGATCAGCAGGCCCGGCACGATCTTGTCGCAGATGCCCAGCAGCAGCGCCGCGTCAAACACGTCGTGCGTCAGCGCGATGGCGGTGCTCATCGCGATGGTGTCGCGCGAAAACAGGCTCAGCTCCATGCCGGGCAGGCCTTGCGTGACGCCATCGCACATGGCCGGTACGCCGCCGGCCACCTGCACGGTGGCGCCCAGGCGATGCGCCTCGATGCGGATCTGCTCCGGATAGCCCTCGTACGGCTGATGGGCCGACAACATGTCGTTGTACGAGGTGACGACGCCGATGTGAGGCGCCTTCTCGGTGACGACGCGGAACTTGTCGTTGGACGGCAGCGCCGCGACGGCATGGGCGACGTTGGCGCAGCCCATGCGCTCGAAGCCGCGTTGGCGGCCTGACATCTTGGCGATGCGCGCCAGGTAGTCGCCACGCAGCTTGGCGCTGCGCTCGCGGATGCGTTCGGTGACGTGGATCAGTGTGGAATGCATGGGGTCTCCTGGGGACGGTTCCGTAACCGAACCTTGAGAAATTAGGTAACCATATTACTTGGCCGCAAGGCCCCGCGGGTTACGGGCTGGGTACCGACGTGACAAGATGGAGGCGATGGCTTCACAGGCAATCAACATTCCCCACGGCCCGGCGCGCAGCGCCCAACTGCTGCAGCGCACGACGGCCGAGTGGCAGGACAGCGGTGACGATCTGCTGCTGTTCGCCTACGGTTCGCTGATCTGGCGCCCGGAGTTCGAGTATGCCGAGGCGCTGCCAGCGCGAGTACTGGGCTTTCATCGGGTGCTGCGCATGCGCTCACGTGTGAACCGCGGCTCGCCGCAGGAGCCGGGCCTGGTGCTGGCGCTGATCTCGGGCGGCAGTTGCCACGGCCTGGTCTACCGCATCCCACGCGCGGCCAGCAATGACGTGCTGCCACGGCTGTGGGAACGCGAAATGCCCAACGGGGTCTACGAGCCGCGCTGGCTGAACTGCGACACGCGCGCCGGACGGCTGCGGGCCCTGGCCTTCACGCTGTCACGCCAGAGCCCGAACTGGACCGGCCCCCTGCATGAGCCTGAGTTGCTGCACATCTTCCAGCACGCCCAGGGCCGCTACGGCACGACGTTGGACTATCTGCTGCGCACCGTTCAGGGTTTGCGCGAGCACGGTATCCGTGACAGGGAATTGGAGCGCCAGGCTCACCTGGCCGCGCAGCACGGCTTGTGCGCGCCGCTGTGACGCGACTGTGACCGCGCGGATCTAACCGCGCAGACGCGCGAGGTCCTCAGCCGTGTCGACGTCGATGTGCACGCCCGGGTCGTCCACCGCAATGGGCTGAGCCGCGTAGCGCAGCACGATGCGCCGTGCGCCCTCGTCGCCCTGCAACACCATCAACTCGGAATAGAGCTCGGTGCCAAACCCAACCGGATGGCCCTGGATGCCGCGGTACTGGGCGTAGCAGACGGGATAGCGCTCCAGCCCTTCGGCCACGGCCATGATGGTGGTGGGCTGCACCAGCGGCATGTCGGCAGGCAGGATCAGCCAGCCGTCGGCGTCGCCGGTGGCGGCGACGCCGGCGACGATGGAATGCCCCATGCCGATGGGCTGGGGGCGGCCGTGGGCGTCGTGCTCGGGCAGGGTCACGACATCGCGCGCAGCAATCAGCTTGTGCGCCGTGGGTGCCAGCGCCGTCGTCGTCACGACGACGACGCGCAGTCGGGTCGCCAGCGCGTGGCGCAGGCTGCGCGTCAGCAAGCTGTCTCCGCCGGGCGTGCCAGCCAGGCTCTGTTCAAGCTTGTGACCCGGGCCGCGGAAACGCGAGCCACGTCCTGCGGCCAGCACGACGACGGCGGGGCGTCGTTTCATCATTCGGTAGTCGTCCTTGGAAATCCCTCGCCGCGCACCGGTTTGACACTCTTTGCTGCGGTGCCACAAGCATGCCGAGTGGCCTTGCTCTTGAAACTGGGGCGTTCACTTAAGGGAAGGCCTTTAAGGGAAGCCCTGCATACTGGTGCGCATGAGCAAGTTGAGTGACTTCCGAAAGAGCTACGAACTAGGGGAGCTGGATGAGGCGCAGGCCGCGGATGGCCCGCTTCCCCTCTTCCAGCGCTGGATGGACGAGGCCATTGCGCACGACATCTCCGAGCCGACCGCCATGACCGTGGCGACGGTGGGCGCGAACGGCCGGCCGTCGACGCGCGTGGTGCTTCTGAAGGGCTTCGATGCACGCGGCATGGTCTGGTTCACGAATTACGAAAGCCGCAAAGGTGAGGAGTTAGCACTCAACCCTTACGCCGCCTTGCAATTTCACTGGGTGGAGATGGAACGGGTCGTGCGCGTCGAAGGCCGCGTCGAGAAGACCTCCGATCAGGAATCGGACGATTACTTCAAGAGCCGGCCACTGGATTCACGCCTGGGCGCCTGGGCCTCGCCACAGAGCCGCGTCATCAGCTCGCGGGCCGTGCTCGTCGCGAACGCGGCCAAGGCCGCCGTCCAGCACGGGCTGAATCCGGCGCGGCCGCCACACTGGGGCGGCTACCGCCTGGTGCCGGATCAATTCGAGTTCTGGCAGGGCCGCCGTTCCCGGCTGCATGACCGGCTGCACTTTCGGCTCGACGCCGATCGCTGGGTCCGCGAACGGCTGGCGCCCTAGTTGACGGCGTTGCCGTCGTCGACGCGGTAGTAGAGGCCGTAGGGGTCATCGTTCAGCACGGCCAGCACGCCTTCGACGACGACGGGCTCCAAGGTGTAGCGCACGGCCTTCTTGGTGCGCACCTCGACAAGGCCTTCGGGGCCGGCAGGCACGCAGAAGGAGCAGGTCGTCGGCACCGAGGACAGCAGGAAGTGCTGCTGCTTGTCACCCGCCTCCAGCGGCATCATGAAGCCCTGCACCTTGATCGTCTTGCGGTCCAGCGCCTGCACGGCTGCCGGGAAGGTCGGCACGATCTTCTTTTTCTCGGCCTTGGCGGTGACCTGGGACAGCAGCTTCCACGACACGATGTCGGAACGCTCTTCCAGCGGCTTGAAGGGGCTGCGAGGGTCATGGTAGCCGGGGCCCTGGCCGATGCTGGGCGGGACCTGGGCAACCGCTGCAGTGGCAGCCAGGAAGAGGGCAAGAGCAGGCTTGAACTTCATGATGGCGGGATTGTCGGCGTTCAGCGCGGAGCTTGCAGCAGTGTTGTGACATCCAGGCGATAGGCCCGCCAGGCCGGCCAGGCCGCGGCCAGCAGTGCGAGCCCACCGGCCAGCAGCGGCACCAGCCACTCGGCGTCGCTCCAGCCCAAGCTGCCCAGGCGTAGCGACTGCCGTTCGGCCAACAGCCGCTCCAGCACCGCGACGAGGCCGTGACCCGCTGCCAAGCCCAGCACCGTCGCGAGGCCGGCCAGCAGCAAGGCTTCCAGCGCAATCAGCGTCGCGACACGCCGGGCCGGCGCGCCCAGCATGCGCAGCATCGCCAGGTCGCCCTGGCGGGCGCGCACCGCGTGCAGCAAGGCCACCCACACCGACAGCCCCGCGGCCACCAGCAACACGATGCCAAAGCCCCGCAGCACCTCGGTGCCGGCGCCCACCAGCCGCATCAGCCGGGCGGTCTCAAGCGCCGGCGCGGCGGACTGCAAGCCATCCTGCGCATTCACCCAGCGCGGCAGCATGACGGCCGCCAGCGGGCTGCGATAGCGCACCAAGGCCAGCGTGATCTCGCGTTTGTCGTCGTCCTCGTCATGCGCCTCGCCGGCGTGGTGTTCGGCATGCACCTCCCAGACCGACGCCAGATCGGTCAGCACCAGCCGGTCCAGCACGCTGCCCGAGTCGGCCAGCACGCCGACGACCTCGAACTGATGGTCGCCATGCGCGCCACCGCCTTCGGCCAGCCCATGGCTGCCGGCGAAATGGTCGCCCAGCTTCAGCCCACTGGTGCGCGCGACTTCGGCGCCCAGCACGGCCTGCATCGGCTTCGTCCACAGCACGCCCTGCCCCAGCCTGGCGCCGTAGAGGTCGATGTAGTCCGGCGTCGTACCGGCAATCCGGTAGCCGTGAAAGGAATCGCCCAGCGACAGCGGCACGGCCTGGGCGACCAAGGGCTGTTTCTTCAGCGCGTCCAGGGTGGAAAGCGGAATGTTGCCGGTGGGTGCGTCGAGGTGGAAGACGCCGGCCAGCATGATCTGCATCGGGCTGCCCTTGGCGCCGACGACGAGGTCGATGCTGGCCAGGTCGCGCTTCAGCCCGGCTTCGACCTGGGCGCTGGCGCGCAGCACGAAGGTCACGGCGGCGAGGCCGAGGGTCAGCAGCAGCAGGTTCAGCGCCGTCGTCAGCGGGCTGGACCACAGATAGCGCCAGGCCAGACGGATCATGTCTGTCCCTCGACCGAAGAGTACGCCGACCGATCCCCCGGGGTGATGGCAGGCCGGCTGGGGAGCGGCCCGGCGCTCGGCCTGCCGATCACAACACCACCTCCGCCACGTCAGCACGCTCGCTCAGCGCCTCCACGACGCGCGCGTCATGGCTGGCGATGACCAGCGTGCAGCCCTCGCGCTCGGCCGCGTCGAGCAGCAGAGCCAGCATGCGCAAGGTGTGCTCGTCGTCGAGATTGGCGCTGGGCTCATCGGCCAGCAGCAGGCGTGGGCGGCGCATCAGCGCGCGGGCCAGGGCCACGCGCTGGGCCTGGCCGACGCTGAGCTGGTGCGGCCGGCGGCTGGCCAGCTCGGCAATGTCCAGCGCGGCCAGCAGCTCGGCTGCGCGGGCCGGGTCGGCGCCCTGCCCCGCCGCCAGTGCCGGCAGCGCGAGGTTCTCCGCCACGCTCAGCGCCTCGCTCAGGTGCAGACGCTGCGGGACGACGCCCAGCGTCGCGCCGCGCCACGCGTCCAGCGCACGCGGACTCATGCCGTTCAGCGTGGCGTCCGCCACGGCCAACTCGCCCTGCTGCACACGCAGCAAGCCGGCCAACAAGGCGAGCAGCGTCGACTTGCCCGAGCCCGACGCGCCGCGCAGCAGCAGATGACGCCCGGCGGGCAACGCGAAATCGGCATATGCGATCTCACTGCCGCCGGCGTAGCGGTGGCGCAGCTCGCGCCAGGCCAGCATCACTTGACCAGGCGCTTGAAGCTGGCGAGGAACTTGTCCACCTTGCCGGCGACGACGAAGGCGCAATAGCCCTGCTCCGGGTTGCGGGCGTAGTAGTGCTGGTGATAGGCCTCGGCCGTGTGGTAGTTCGTCTCGGGCAGCAGCTCGGTGACGACGCGGCCGCCGTGGTGGTCGTCGGCTTCCTTGATGACTTCGGCGGCAAGCTGGCGCTGTGCTTCGGTGTGCCAGTAGATGCCGGAGCGGTACTGCGTACCGACGTCCGCACCCTGGCGGTTCAGTGTCGTCGGGTCGTGGATGGTGAAGAACACCTCCAGCAGTTCGCGCAGCGAGACCTCGCTCGGGTCGAAGTCGATGCGCACGACCTCGGCATAGCCAGTGTTGCCGCCGCAGACGGCCTCGTAGCTGGGCTTGGGGCCCTGGCCATTGCTGTAGCCGTTCTCGACGTGGTGCACGCCGCGCACGCGCTCGTAGACGGCCTCCAGGCACCAGAAGCAGCCGCCGGCCAGGGTGATGCGTTCGAGATTCGTAGCAGGCATGAGATGACCTTCAATGAGCGCCGAGGGATAGCTCGACATGGGGGTGCCAGGCGGCGTCGCAAGCCCCGTCGCAGAGCTTGGGTGCGGCCAGGAAGACACGGGCGTTGGGGGCGCCACGGGCCAGCAGTGCGTCGCGCACGGCCACGGCGCGGGCCACGGCGAGCTGGCTCAGGGATTCGTCGTCGACGGCGTAGCTGGCCAGCAGCAGCGCGCGCATCTGCTCGGCCGGCACGTCCTTGGCAAAGCCGAGCACGTTCTTGGGCTTGTTGGGCAGCTTGCTGGCCTGGTAGAGGCGCTTGAGGGCGGCATCGGGTGTCGCTGAACTCTCGGCCTTCAGCGCGGCTGCCAGGCGCTGCTCGCGGATGGCCTGGCCTTCGGCGGCCGGGGCGGCCCAGCCGGTCAGCGTCAGTTGCACGCCGGGCTTGTCGGTCAGCAGCTTGGCGACGCGGTCCAGTTTGTCGATGGCAGCCAGCTCGGCGCTGCCGGGCGTGAAGGCAACCTCGCCTTCCTCCGGCGCATCGCTGCCGCTGAACAGCGAGAACGGCGATGTCAGCGCCTTGCCGATGAGATTGAGGATGAGCTTCCAGACGATGCCGCCGACGCTGAAGTCGGGGTCGTTCAGCGAGCCGCTGACGGGCAGGTTCACGTCGATGACGCCGTCGCGGTCCTTCAGCAGCGCAACGGCAAAGCGCACCGGCAGCGTCGTCGCGGTGGGACTGTCGACCTTGTCGCCGAAGGTCAGCTGGTTCAGGATGATCTGGTTGCTGGCACTGAGCAGGCCGCCGGGTTCGACCTTGTAGCGCAGCTTGGTGGACAGCTTGCCGCGCTCGATCGCGTAGCCGGCGTACTTGCCGGCGTAGGGCGACAGCGGCGCGAGTTCGATGTCGGTTGCGTTGGCGGCAATGTCCATCGCCAGCGGCGCACCGGGCTTGAGCTGCCCGTCGATCTCGAGCAGGCCGGTGCCGGCCACCTTGCCGCGCAGCGTCAGTGGCGCCATCGTCGTGCTGGTGGACGAGAAGGCGCCCAGCGAACCCTGCAACTCGGTCAGCCGCGCGCTGTAGTTGGGGCGCACGAAGCGGTCGTTGAAGTCGACGAGGCCGCGGTTGACGCGAATGCGCTCAACGGCGAACTCGGGTGCCGGGGCGGAGGCAGCAGATGCCGCCGAAGCGGCCGCCGCCGCGGTTTCGGCCGGGCCGATGTCGCGCAGGTTGAAGCGACCCTGCTCGCTGACGATGAGCCGGGCGTAGGCATCGTCCAGCAGCGCGTCGTGCACCGTCACGCGGGCTGGCGCGCCGGGCGCCAGTGCGAGCTTGAGGCCGTCGAGCTGCAGCAGCTGCCAGCTCAGCAGGTCCTCGCCGACAACGCGCGCACCGTCGACGACCCGCGCTTGCATCAACGCCAGCGGCCCGACGCGCACGTCGCCGCCGATGCCGGCCGTCCAGGCGCCACTCGTCTGTTGACTGGCGGTGACCTCGGCCTTGAGCCCCAGTTCACCGCGCTGCAGGTGCAGGCCCCAGGCCGGGTCGAGGTAGGCGTTGAAGAGCTGCAGCGGCAAGGCCTTGGCCTGCAGGTTGCCGGTGGCCGACAGCGGCGCCAGGCCGACGCGGCCGCTCCACTGCAGGCTGCCGGCGCTGGCCGTGACGGGCTGGTCGTTGGCGCCGAGTGCCGCAAGCTGGGTCGTCAGCTGCGTCTGCAGCGGCGCACTCGAGGGCCAGGTCAGCGCGCCAATCTGCAGGCGCAGCGGCTCGATGGCCAGCGCCACGGGCGTCATCCCCTCGGGCACGGCGGCGTCACGCCAGCGCAGCGCGCCGCGTTCGACCACCAGGCCAGCGAGCTGGAGCTTCCACGCCGGGCCGGCCGCCGGCGCGGACGCCGCTCCGGCGGGCTTCAGCAGGCCCGCGATGTTGAGGCTTCCGTCGTGCGCGCGGGCGAGCTGGGCGCGCGGCGCGTCCAGCTTCAGCGTGCCGACACGGATCGCATGACCGGCGGGGTCGACGTCGGCCTGGTCGAGCTGGGCGGTCGCCAGCGTCAGCAGCGGCTTTCCCTGCAGGGCCAGCCGCAGGTCGGCGATGCGCAGGTCGCTGAGGGCCAGCTTGGCGCGGTCGGCCGCGCCATCGGCCAGCGGATCCTTCACGCGGAGCGCGGCCTTGGTCGACACACCGGCCGCGAGCCTGGCGCCGGCTGGCAGCGGCAGCCAGGCGGCCAGGCGCTCTAGCGCGAGGCCGTTCAGCTCGGCGTCGGCCTCCAGCGCCTCGGGCGACAGGCGGGCCTGAGCGGTCAGCGTGGCCCGGTCCAGGCCCAGGCTGGCGTCGAGCTGGGCGGACGTCTTGAGCGGCCAAGCGGCGGCGCCGACCTTGAGCTGGATGGCATCCAGCACCAGGTCGCGCGCCGTGAAGCGGCCGTCCCTGATTTCCAGGCCGGCGACGCTGAATTGCCAGGGCTGTTGCGGCACCGCAGGCTTGGCGGTGTCGCCGGGGCTGGCTGGCAAGAGCCGCAGCCAGCCGCTGGGCGACTCGAGCAGGATCTGGCCGAAGCCGAGCTGGCGGCGCAGCGGTTGCACATCGGCCAGCGGCACGCTGAGGCGCTTGAAGCCCAGCAGCGGCTGGCCGTCGGGCTGGGTCAGCGCCAGGTCGTGCAGCTGCACGCCGCCGCTGAGCTTGACGCCCGGCGGCTGCTTCGGGCGCTCGGCAAAGTCCAGGGCCAGATCGACGTCGAGCCGGCCGGTGCTCAGGCGCACCGGCGCGCTGGCGGGCAGATAGGCGGCCAGCGGTGCGATGTCCAGGCCGGCGAGCTTGAAGGACAGGCGCGCGCTGGCCTCGTCGGCAAAGGGCAAGGCCTCGGCGCGGCTGTCGAAGGCGACACCATCGAGCTTGCCGCTGAGCTGGGGCACGACCTTGACCTTGACGTCGGATTCCAGCGTTGACACGAAGGGCAGCGCCAGGTGCAGGGCCGCGAGCTCATGCTTGCGCTGCACGGGGCGGTCGTCGAAGACAATGCGGCCATCCGCCAGCTCGATGTTGTAGACGGCGAATTCGGGCTCGGCGTCGTCGGTGGCCGGCTTGTCGCCGGGCTTGGCGGTAAAGCGCTCGATCAGGTCATCGATGTCGTAGTGGCCTTCGGCCGTGCGTGCGACGCGCAGCTCGGGCTGGGTCAGTGCCAGCGATTCGACGACGAGATGACCCCGCAGCAGCGAGCGCAGCGACAGCGCACCGTCCAGCCTAGCCAGCGTGAACAACGGCGCATCCTTGGCCGTGGCGCCGGCGATGGTCAAGCCTTCGACAACGACGCCCAGGCGCCAGGGCTGGAAGCGGGCCTGCTGGATGCTGATCGGTCGGCCGAGGGCTTCGGTGCCAAGCGCCGCGCCGCGGCCGGTGATCCAGCCCGGCAGCATGAGCGTGGCGATCAGCAGCGTCAGGACGACGACGGTCGCCAACGCGGCGAGGGTCCAGAGGGCGATGCGGGCGGGGGAGCGGGTGAAGGTCATCACGGCGGACGCATTATTGATGTCGGCGATGATGCCGGCGGTGAGCTTGCACCTCGACTACTCCGGCTTCAAGACCCTGCTGCTCGCGGCCGCGCTGCCGCCGGCACCCCTGCTGCTGTTGGCGGCGTGGGGCGGCTGGCGCCTGCGACGCGGCCGGCGCTTTGGCGGGCCGCTGCTGGGCCTGGCGCTGGCACTGATCTGGCTGTCGGCGACCGAGGCGGCCGGTGAGTTGCTGAGCCGCGCCATCGGCGGCCCGGCCGCGCTGACCCGGAACCAGGTCAATGCGCTGAAGGGGCGCACGGATGGCGCCGTGCTGGTGCTGGGCGGGGGCGTGCACCGCCATCTGCCCGAATACGACGCCGGAGCGCCCAAGCGGTTGACGGCCGAGCGCCTGGCCTATGGCGTCTGGCTGGCGCGGCGCACGGGCTGGCCGCTGGCCTTCTCGGGGGGCATCGGCTGGACGGCGACCGAACTGCGGGAGCCCGAAGCCGGCATCGTGGCCCGCGTCGCCGCCGAGGACTATGGCCTGCCGTTGCGATGGGTCGAGTCCAGCTCGCGCGACACGCGGGAGAACGCTTCCAACTCCTTGCCGCCGCTGGCCGCTGCGGGCGTGAAGCAGGTCGTGCTCGTGACCGACGACGCCCACATGCGCCGGGCGGTGCGCGCCTTCGAGGCCGTGGCCGCACCGCTGGGCTTGAGCATCGTGCCGGCGCCGGTCGGCCTGCGGGACGACGCCCTGACCCGCTTCGACGACTGGTGCCCGTCGGTCGAGGGCTTTGCGCGCGTGCGCAACATCGTCTACGAGACGCTGGCCTGGTGGGCAGGCCGGTGAACGGGCCGCAAAAATAGAAACCCCGCCGGGCTTGAAGGCCGGGCGGGGTGGGTGGCTATGCCACCTTGGGGCTCCACGGCGATTTGCCGAAGGGCTCCTGGCGCGCAAGGGATTGCGCCAGAGGTTGCGCCTGAAAAGGCAATTCAACAGTAGGCGAGCGCCATCAGGCCTTCAAGAAGAGTTGCCCGAATAGCGCCTCGGCTCGCTTTGTGACTTCATCGGGCAGGCTGATGCCGCGACCCCACTCGCGGCTGGTTTCGCCCGACCATTTGTTGGTCGCGTCCAGCCCCATCTTGCCGCCCAGACCGCTGACGGGCGAGGCGAAGTCGAGGTAGTCGATGGGCGTGTTGTCGACCAGCGTCGTGTCCCGCACCGGGTCCATGCGGGTCGTGATGGCCCAAATCACCTCCTGCCAGTTGCGCGTGTCGATGTCGTCGTCCACCACGACGATGAACTTCGTGTACATGAACTGGCGCAGGAAGCTCCAGATGCCGAACATCAGCCGCTTGGCATGGCCGGGGTAGGACTTCTTGATCGATACGACGGCCATCCGGTAGCTGCACCCCTCGGGCGGCAGGTAGAAGTCGACGATCTCGGGGAACTGCTTCTGCAGGATGGGCACGAACACTTCGTTGAGCGCGACGCCCAGGATGGCGGGCTCGTCCGGCGGCTTGCCGGTGTAGGTCGAGTGGTAGATCGGGTTCTTGCGCTGGGTCTGGCGCGTGATCTCGAAGACCGGAAACCAGTCCTGCTCGTTGTAATAGCCGGTGTGGTCGCCGAAGGGGCCTTCGAGCGCGTGCAGGTAGCCGCCCTTCTCCTTCAACGGCACGCCGTGCTCGCTGACGCCGGTATAGCCGGGCGCGGCGGGTGGGATGTGGCCTTCCAGCACGATTTCGGCCGAGGCCGGCGCCTGCAGAGGCTGATCCTTGCCGACGCCGGTATTGACCAGTTCGGTGCGGGAGCCACGCAGCAGGCCGGCAAATTGATATTCAGACAGCGAATCCGGCACCGGCGTGACGGCGCCCAGGATTGTGGCCGGGTCGGCGCCCAGCGCCACGGCGATGGGGAAAGGCTGACCCGGATTGGCCAGCGCGAAGTCCCGGAAGTCCAGCGCGCCGCCGCGATGGGCCAGCCAGCGCATGATGACTTGTCGGGGACCGATGAGCTGCTGGCGGTAGATGCCGAGGTTCTGTCGGCTGCGAGTCGGGCCCCGGGTGATGACCAGACCCCACGTGATCAGGGGGGCTGCGTCGTCCGGCCAGCAGGTCTGGATGGGCAGGCGGCCGAGGTCGATTTCGGAGCCTTCCAGCACTTCCTCCTGGCATGGTGCGCGGCGCTGCACGCTGGGTTTCATGTCCCACAGCGCCTTGACCATCTGCAGCAGCTTTCCGGCGTCCTTCAGGCTCTTCGGCGGGTCGGGCTCCTTGAGGCTGGCCAGTACCCGGCCGACATCCCTCAAATCGGCCAGAGACTCAGCGCCCATGCCGAGTGCGACGCGCCGCGTTGTCCCGAAAAGATTGGTCAAGGCGGGGGTGGAAAACCCGGCTGGCGCCTCGAACAGCAGGGCCGGTCCGCCGGCTCGAAGCACGCGGTCGCTGAGGGCCGTCATCTCCAGCACAGGCGAGACTTTTTCACGCACGCGCTTCAGCTCCCCGAGGCTCTCAAGGCCGGCGATGAAGTCCCGCAAGTCGCTGTATTTCATAACTGAAAGTAGTATTGATCGGCGAAAACAGCCTTGACGGGTTATCTTCGGCTCGTAAAATTCGCCGCTTCGGGTTTCTACGGAAGCCCACTCCCGGTCGGGCCCACCGGGCACTGGCGTGCCACAGGCCCACAGCAATGGCCGGGAAATTATCACCGTCGCCCCCACCCAGACCGCCGCACACGCCGGCAGCCTGAGGTGGGCTGCGACAAAAGGGAGTCGCATGACGACACGTCAAGACCTGATCAGCCTGACCCGCCGCACGCGGGAGTCGGCGTCGCTGTTCGTCCAGGACATCGGCAACGGCATGCTCGTGGTCAGCCACAACACGCTGGCCCTCGTGGGCCTGGCCGTGGTGGCCGTGTTGCTGGTGTTCACGAGCCAGGCGGGGTTGCGCGAGAAGCTGGAAACCGCCACCTTCGGTTGGCTGAGCGCCCGCCAGGAGGCACGCGCCGAGGCCGAGGGCAATACGCTGCTGAGTGCCGCCGAGCCCGATGCCATCGCCCGCGCCACCGCCACCGACCCGCGCGAGCTGAGCCGCCAGCAGGCGGCCGTCGCCCACTGGCTGGCCCGGCGCTATCACGTCGCGCCCGAGCCGGTCAGCCGCCTCGTGCAGGAGGCCTGGGGCCTGGGCCAGCGCGCCAAGGTCGAGCCGACGCTGATCCTGGCCATCGTTGCCATCGAGTCCGGCTTCAACCCGTTTGCGCAGAGCACCGTCGGCGCCCAGGGCCTGATGCAGGTCATGACGCGCGTTCATGACGACAAGTACGAGGCCTTCGGCGGCACGCTGGCGGCCTTTGATCCGGTGACCAACCTGCGCGTCGGCGTGCAGGTGCTGAAGGAGTGCATCCAGCGCGCCGGCGGCCTGGAGGAAGGCCTGCGTTACTACGTCGGCGCGGCCAACCTGGCCGAGGACACCGGTTATGCCGGCCGCGTGCTGGCCGAGCACGAGCTGCTGCGCGCCGTCGCTTCCGGCCGCACCGTGCCGGCGACCACGACCGTGCGCCCGCTGCGCGAGGCGGCGTCGGCCCCGGCTGGCGAATCTGCCCAGGTGGCGCTGCTGCGCTGAACTACACTGGCCGCTCACGCGACTGGCGATCAGGGGCACGAGCTGCCCTGAGGTGGGACACCACCGGGGAGCGTGAGGCGGTTGTCGTATGCCGCTTTCAGCCGTTCGCCTGGGCAGCCTTGACCTCACGCCAGCTCGTTGGGTGCCAAGGACTTACCGCCTGACCTTCGGAAACACCAGCCATGTTTGACCGCAACACCTCCACCCTCGCCCTGGTCGATCCCGATCTCTGGACCGCCGTCCAGAACGAGAACCGCCGCCAGGAAGACCACATCGAGCTGATCGCCAGCGAGAACTACACCTCGCCGGCCGTCATGCAGGCCCAGGGCAGCCAGCTCACGAACAAGTACGCCGAGGGCTACCCCGGCAAGCGCTACTACGGCGGCTGCGAGTACGTCGACGTCGTCGAGCAGCTCGCCATCGACCGGGTGAAGCAGCTGTTCGGCGCCGAGTACGCCAACGTGCAGCCCAACTCCGGCTCTCAGGCCAACCAGGGCGTGTTCTTCGCGCTGCTGCAGCCCGGCGACACCATCATGGGCATGAGCCTGGCCGAAGGCGGCCACCTGACCCACGGCATGGCCCTGAACATGAGCGGCAAGTGGTTCAACGTCATCAGCTACGGCCTGGATGCCAACGAAGCGATCGATTACGACGCGATGGAAGCCCTGGCCCGTGAGAAGAAGCCCAAGCTCATCATTGCCGGCGCGTCGGCCTACTCGCTGCGCATCGATTTCGAGCGCTTCGGCCGCATCGCCAAGGAAATCGGCGCTTACTTCATGGTCGACATGGCCCACTACGCCGGCCTGATCGCCGCGGGCGTGTACCCCAATCCGATGCCGCATGCCGACGTCGTCACGTCCACCACGCACAAGAGCCTGCGCGGTCCGCGCGGGGGCATCATCCTGATGAACGACGAGGCGATCGCCAAGAAGATCAACTCGGCCATCTTCCCCGGCATCCAGGGCGGCCCGCTGATGCACGTCATCGCCGGCAAGGCGGTGGCCTTCAAGGAAGCGCTGACGCCCGAGTTCAAGGCTTACCAGGAACAGGTTGTCAAGAACGCCAAGGTGCTGGCGCAGACGCTGATCGAGCGCGGCCTGCGCATCGTCTCCGGCGGTACGGAAAGCCACGTGATGCTGGTCGACCTGCGCCCCAAGAACCTGACCGGCAAGGAAGCCGAGGCCATCCTGGGCGCTGCCCACATGACCTGCAACAAGAACGGCATTCCCAACGACCCGCAGAAGCCGATGGTCACCAGCGGCATCCGCCTGGGCACGCCAGCGATGACGACGCGCGGTTTCAAGGAAGAACAGGTCCGCCAGACGGCTCACCTGATCGCCGACGTGCTGGACAAGCCGCACGACGAGGCCAATCTAGCTGCCGTGCGCGAAAAAGTCGCCGCGCTGACGGCCGCCTTCCCCGTCTACCGCGGCTAAGCACACGCTATGCGCTGCCCGTTCTGCTCTCACACCGAGACCCAGGTTGCCGAGACCCGGGAATCGGACGAGGGCGACGTCGTCCGGCGCCGGCGCCGCTGCCTGTCCTGCGACAAGCGCTTCACGACCTACGAGAGGGCCGACATCGCCCTGCCCTCGGTTGTCAAGAAGGACGGGCGGCGCGCCGATTTCGACGCCGGCAAGCTGCGCGCTTCCATGCAGCTGGCGTTGCGCAAACGGCCGGTCAGCGTGGAGCAGATTGACGCGGCCATCAACCGCATCGAGGAAAAGCTGCTGGCCAGCGGCGCGCGGGAGATCGCCTCGACGCGTCTGGGCGAGCTGGTCATGCGCGAACTCAAGCGCATCGACAAGGTGGCTTATGTGCGCTTTGCCTCCGTCTACCGCAGCTTCGAAGACGTCGACGAGTTCCGCCAGCTGATCCGCGAGATCTGACCGCGGGGTTTCCCTATCCCTCTTCAGGGGGAAGCGCGGGGGATAGCCACCCGCCTCTCCCCCTTCGTTCCGCCTTTGGAGGGAAAGACGGGCAGCAGGCCGCTTTCTAAAGTTCGTTTCATCAACAACGAACCGAGGGAAGCACCATGAACCGCACCGCCAACACCCGCCGCAACAGCCGTGGTTTCACTCTCGTCGAGCTGTGCGCAGGCGTCGGGATCTGCGCCGCTCTCGTCAGCCAGGCAGTGCCGACCATGGGCAAGATGCAGCAGGAGCAAAAGCTCCGCGCCAGCGCCGAAACCCTGGCCAGCGACCTGCGCTTTGCCCGCAGCGAAGCGGCCCGGTTGAGCGATTCGGTCTACTTCCGCGTCAGCGGGAAAGGCGCCAACGCCTGCTACGTGCTGTACATCGGCGTGCGCAACGATTGCGACTGCGCTGGCGGCCAAGCCATCTGCAAGACGTCCAACAGCGCAGTCATCAAGACGGAGTGGCTGCCGAACAGCCAGCCGGTGCGCCTGCACAGCAATGCGGAAACGCTGGAATTCCAGCATCGCCAGGGCTTGGTCACCCAAACCGGCAGCATTGATCTCACGCTGGACAGCGGCCCAGGCATCCGCCAGGTGATCGCCATCACCGGCCGCGTCCGCAGCTGCTACACAGGCGCCAAGCTGGGTGGCCTGTCGAAGTGCGCCTGAGCCCCTCGTTCGTGGTGGGCGCCGACCAGCGGTAGTCTTCCAAGGATGAGCGGCAATCCTGTAACCATTCGTCTGAATGCCTCTGCCGAAAATTACCGCTCATGCGATTCCCGATTCGTCCCGGCCGTGCAGGATTCACGCTCATCGAACTGATGGTCGCTGTCGTGGTTGCGGGCATTCTGGCCGCGGTGGCTTATCCGGCCATGACCTCGTTCATCCAGCGCAGTCGCCGCGCCGATGCCGCGGCTGTGCTAACGACCGTAGTGCAGGCTCAGGAGCGCTATCGTTCCAATCACGCCACCTACTCGGACACGATTGGCACCGGAGGGCTTGGCCTCAACAACATTTCCGCGATCTCGCAGCACTATGACGTTAGCTTGACGGGTGTTGGGAATCCAGTCAGCTTCGTGTCGGGCTATGTCGTCACGGCAACCGCCAGATCCACCAGCCCTCAGTCCAGGGATTCCGAATGCGCCTCGCTGAGCATCAAGCTGGAGGGCGCTATGTTTAGCTATTTGTCCGCCAACTCGAGCCAAGCAGACACCTCTTCGCGCTGCTGGAGCCATTGAGATGAGGCGCTTTCAATCCCTCTGCTCAAGCGCCGGCGTCACACTGATTGAAATGTTAGTGGGTGTCGCCGTGCTTGGCGTGATTCTGGCAGTCGCCACGCCATCGCTGTCCAGTTTCATGGAGCGCCGTCGTGTCGTCGCAGCCGCGGGTGAGGTGGCCAACATGTTCGCTTTCGCCAGGTCAGAAGCCAATGTCGTGGACGACACCCTGAACATGCATATGGAGCCCGTGCCCGACAGCGTCGGCAAATTCAGCTGCATTCGCATCAGCGTCTTTAGCGTTACCGACACCTGCGGATGCAATCGTGCGTTGGACCAAGTCTGCAGTTTTGGCGGCGGTCATTTGCTGCGCGAATATGTACTGCCTCGGGACACTTCGGTCCGCTTTGACGCCTCGGGCACCTGGGGGTTTTCTGGCGCCGTAGTGGCTTTCAAGCGCGACAGGCATTTCACCGACGTCAAGAACGTTCGAGTTACCGTGACGGGGATACGGACGGGAGCGAAATTGCGCGTTGAGTACAACAACGTCGGCCGGGTACGTATCTGCTCTCCCGACGGCAACTTCAGCGGATATCCGACATGCGGATGACCTGTACTGGTAAGCATCAGCGCGGTCTCGGCCTGGTCGAGCTGATGGTGGGCATCACCATCGGCCTGATCGTCGCGGCCGGCGCCTCCATGGTTGCGGTCAACCAGATCAACGAACATCGCCGGCTGATGCTTGAGACGCAGCTCCAACAGGACTTGCGAACGGCCGCGGACTTGCTGCAACAGGATCTACGCCGCGCCGGTTTTCGGGGCAATGGCGAATACAGCGTCTGGTCGCCGCCGGCGGCCGTGGGGTCGCTCGACGAGAAGCCCGCGCGATTGGCGTCCGCCAGCCCTTACGCCCAGTTCACCAGCACCGATACCGACGACATCCGCTCGTTGAGCTATAGCTATGCGCGAGCCCTCGGCGGCGGCCTGTACACCAACGGCAGCACGCCGCAAGACAACGAGTATTTCGGCTTCAAGTGGGACAAGGGCACCCACGTGCTCTACATCCAGTTGGGGCGGACCGCGGGCCAGCCCAATTGGCAACCGATCACGGACCCCGACGTCGTCACGATCACGGACTTCAAGATCGACGTCAACACGCAGAGCACCGACATGGGCGGCTTCTGCGACAAGCCCTGCAATCCAGCCGCTACCGGTGCGGCGGCGCCTGTGTGTCCGACGCTGGATATACGTGAGGTCAGTTTCACGATCACGGCCCAGGCCAGCAAGGACGCCAATGTGAGGCGCACGCTGAGCGGCGCGGAACGCGTGCATGCCGATGCGGTCACGGGAGCATGTCCGTCATGAAGCCGCGCTTGCCACAGAAGCTGCTCCGCCAGCGGGGTGCGGCGACGCTGGTCGTCGTCATGGTGCTGTTCCTGGTGATGGCATTGCTGGCGGCCTATGCCAACCGAAGCATGCTGTTCGAGCAGCGCATGGCGGCTTCGTATTCCCGCGCCAGCCTGGCCCAGGAGGCTGCAGAAGGCGGTGTCGAATGGTCGCTCGCGCAACTCAACGGCACCGCGATTGATGCGGCCTGCAAGCCGATCGCCACCGGCGGGCAGCGCTTTGCAGATCGATATCTGCAAATCAACGCGTCCGATCGCAGCATCACGCCCAAGTCGGCCGACGTGAATGGAATCATCGATTGCGCGCACGACAGCGCCAACGCGGGCTGGGCCTGTCGTTGCCCTACGGCGGACACTGCGCACAGCCGTTCGACGGCGATCACCGATGCACAGCCGTCACCAAGCTTCAATATCAAGATGTCGGCGGGCTCGCGTGGCGGCACGCTGATGTTGAAGGTATTGGGCTGCACGGACAGCGTCCCGGACAACTGCGCAGGTACCAATGCCACGCTGGCCATCAGCCAGTCCATGTTCGCCAAGACCGATGTCAGCGCGCTGATCGGTCTGGTGGCCGCCGTGCGCAGCCCACCGGCCGCGCCCCTGGTGGTCCGGGGTGACATCAATTCGACCGGTGCCGGTCTGGGCCTGCACAACACCGACCCGCGCTCCGCCGGCATGCTGGCCATGTTGGGCGGTTCCTGGACCCCGGGCATGGGGAGGGTCGACGCGCGACTGGAAAGCAATCCTGGAACACCGTCGAGCCAGGTCCTGATGCAGACCGACGCAACGCTCGCGGCGGCCACCGCGCAGGATGTGTTCAAGATGTTCATGGGTATCAGCGTCGGCAGCTATCCGCAGCATCCGTCGCTGCGGAAGGTGACCTGCGCCGCCGACTGTTCCGTGGCGCTGGAGGATGCTTACAAGGCCGGCAAGCGCATCCTGTGGGTCGAGGGCCCCATGGCGATCAACAGCAGCAAGGTGCTCGGCAGCGTCGATGACCCGATGCTCGTCATCGCAACCGGAGCTGTGGCGCTAGCGGGCTCCTTCCAACTCAACGGCATGCTGGTCTCGCTGGGCGATCTGGGCTGGGTCAATGCTGCCGGCACGGCCCCACGCATCAACGGCATCGTGCTGGTCGGCGGCAGCATGCAGACCACGGGGGCTGTGGATATCGTCTACCAGCAATCCGTGGCAGACCAGCTCCGCAACCGCATGGGCAGCTACGTGCGGGTGCCCGGCGGCTGGATCGACATGGAAGTCAAATGAGCCAGAGGTGATGATGCGCACACAAATTCACCTTCCGCTCGGCCGCCGATCCCAGCGCGGCGCCACCCTCATCGAAGCCTTGGTGGCGTTGATGGTGATGTCCTTCGGCATGGTGGCGCTGGTAGGGCTGATGGGCAATCTGCGCCGCAGCAGCGACGTGGCCAAGCAGCGCAGCGAAGCGATGCGACAGGGCCAGGCCGAATTGGGGGCCTTGCGCTCTTTCTCGATCTTGAAAAAGCCGGCTGGATCGACGCAGCCAGACTACGACACCGATCTCTTCGACGTGGTTGCGGCGCGCTCGATTTCCGGTGAGAACGACAACACCACGTTCGTCCTTTCGCGGACGGTGACTCCCTTGGTGAAAAACCTGACTGAGCCCCAGGCCCGGACCGTATCGGTCAACGTGGCCTGGACGGACCGTGCCGGCGTCGCCGACAGCGTGACCCTCAACACCGTCATCTCGCGCACCGATCCCAGCTTCTCGGGCGCCTTGGGCGTCACGCCACCCACCAACGGCATCCGTCTGCCGGATGGCCGCAATCCCGTCATTCCGACGGGTGCGAAAAATCTGAACAACGGCTCAAGTGCGTTCCGGCCCAGCGGCGGCAGCGCCACGGTCTGGGTGTTCAACAACGTCACTGGCGTCATCACCGGCAAATGTTCGATCGACACCGGCACGGCAGTTACCTCGCTGACACCTGGCGACGTTGAGTCCTGCAAGAACAACACGGTGGGCTATCTGGTGAGCGGCACGGTCCGCTTCTCCAGCACCAGCCCGGCCAACCCCTCGGCACCTGAGGCCACGGCCCAGCCGCTGTCCGTCTACCTGTCCCTGACGCCCAGCCAGTTCTCGATCAAGAGCGGTGGCGCCGACGTTCTCGCATCCGGCGGCGCCTATCCAATATCGCCGAACTATGAATGCTTCAATGACTCGTCGACCACACCCGCCCAGGCCTTCGTCAACTACAACTGCATCGTCTATCCCAACACCCAATCGCCGCCCAACTGGTGGGGCCAGGTGCTGTTGAGCGGCCTGGATCTAGGCACAACGGCCGCCCAATACAAGGTCTGCCGCTACAGCGCCGACTACAACGGCAACGGTTATACCTATGTTGCCAATGCGACGAGCGGCTATGACTATCTCAATGGCAGCGTGGCCCGCAAATTCCTGATCGACAACGAAGAGCACCCGGCTGTTTATCAAGGCGTCAGCTACTCGCTGGCCCGGCAGAACTTCCTGGTCGTTCGCGGTGACGTCAGTTGCCCGGCAGCGTCTCCGCCCGATCCCAGCACCGGGATATTCGTCGACTACTCGACCATCCAGCTCCAGCCGTCCTGAGCACTGCTAGCTAGACTCGGCGGATGCCGTCTCCCGACATCTCCGCTGCGCTGCATCAAGCCCTGGCACTTGCCGAACAGGCCGTCGGTCTGACCGACCCCAACCCGCGCGTCGGCTGCGTCATCCTCGCGGCGGACGGTCGTCTGCTCGGCAGCGGCCATACGCAAGCGGCCGGCCATGCGCATGCCGAAGTCATGGCACT
Organism: Burkholderiales bacterium; assembly: GCA_019509985.1. Taxonomy (GTDB): domain Bacteria; phylum Pseudomonadota; class Gammaproteobacteria; order Burkholderiales; family Burkholderiaceae_C; genus Pelomonas. Next base: position 63,781 of record JAEKLF010000034.1, read on the forward strand.
GCATGACGCCGCGGCCCGTGGCCACGACGTGCGTGGCGCCACGGCCTTCGTCACGCTGGAGCCCTGCTCCCACCACGGCCGCACGCCGCCCTGCTGCGACGCCCTGATGGCCGCCGGCATCGCGCGCGTCGTCGCGGCTGTCGAAGACCCCAATCCGCAGGTCGCGGGCCGTGGTCTGGCGAGGCTGAAAGCCGCCGGCATCCAGGTCGAACTGGCCGAGGCCGCCATCGCCGACGCCGCGCGAGAGCTCAACATCGGCTTCTTCTCGCGCATGCAGCGTGGCCGGCCTTTTGTGCGCCTGAAGTCGGCGATCTCGCTCGACGGCCGCACCGCCCTGCCCGATGGCCGCAGCCAGTGGATCACCGGTGAAGCGGCGCGCGCGGACGGCCACGCCTGGCGCCGCCGCGCGGGTGCCGTGCTGACCGGCATCGGCACCGTGCTGGCCGATGACCCGCGGCTGGACGTGCGCCTCGTGCCAACCGCGAGGCAGCCACTGCGCATCGTGCTCGACCCGCAAGGCCGCATGCCGGCCAGCGCGCGCATCCTGCAGCCACCGGGCGAGGCCCGTGTCGTCGGGCCCGGGCGAGCCGACCTGCCCATGCTATTGAGCGACCTCGGCGCCCAGGGCATCAACGAGCTGCACGTCGAGGCCGGACCGACGCTGTCGGGCGCCTTCCTCGACGCCGGTCTAGTCGATGAGCTGCTCATCTACCAGGCACCGGTGCTGATCGGCGAAGGCCGCCCGCTCGCCGTGCTGACAGCCCTGGCCGAACTCGGCGATGCGCGCCGCTGGCGGCTGGTCGAAGCCACACCGGTCGGCCAGGATCTCCGCCTGCGACTGCGCCCGATCTAGATGCCCGCGCGGCGCCAGCCGCTGGGGTCGCCACCTACAATCGCCGGCTATGCCCATCTCCCCCATTCCCGAGCTGGTTGCCGAATTGGCCGCAGGTCGCATGGTCATCCTCGTCGACGAGGAGGACCGTGAAAACGAGGGCGATCTCGTCCTCGCCGCCGACCTCGTCACGCCCGAAGCCATCAATTTCATGGCCCGCTTCGGCCGCGGCCTGATCTGCCTGACGCTGCCACGGGAGCATTGCGAGCGTCTGCAGCTGCCGCCGATGACGCGCCGCAACGGCACGCAGCATGGCACCGCCTTCACGGTGTCCATCGAGGCCGCCACTGGCGTCACGACCGGCATCTCGGCGGCCGACCGCGCCCGTACCGTGCAGGCCGCGGTTGCGCCCGAGGCCAAGGCCAGCGACCTGGTCCAGCCCGGCCACGTCTTTCCGCTGCAGGCCCAGGATGGCGGTGTACTGATGCGCGCCGGCCATACCGAGGCAGGCTGCGATCTGGCGCGCATGGCCGGCCTGTCGGCCACGTCGGTCATTTGCGAAATCATGAAGGACGACGGCAGCATGGCGCGGCTGCCGGACCTTGAAGTCTTTGCCGCCGAGCATGGCCTGAAGATCGGCACCATCGCCGACCTCATCGAATACCGCAGCCGCAACGAAAGTCTGATCACGCGCGTGGCCGAGCGCCGCCTGACGACGGCCCAGGGCGAGTTCGACTGCCAGGTCTTCACTGACCGCACCGGCGCCACCCACCTCGCGCTCAGCCACGGCCAGTGGACGCCGGCCGACGACGTGCTCGTGCGCGTGCATGAGCCGCTGTCGGTCATGGACCTGCTCGAATCCGGCTCCTGCGGCCACTCGTGGGGTCTGCCCGCGGCGCTCGCCGCGCTGAAGGCCAGTCCGGCCGGTGTCGCCGTGCTGCTCAACTGCGGCGAGGATGCAGCCGGCGTGCTGGCCCGCTTGCGATCCGAGAAGGCCACGCCGGTATCCAAGGGCGCGATGGACCTGCGCACCTACGGCGTCGGCGCGCAGATTCTCAAGGCACTGGGCGTGCACCGCATGAGCCTGCTCGGCAGCCCGCGCCGCATGCCCAGCATGACGGGCTATGGCCTCGAAGTGACTGGCTTTGTCGCTCCACCCCACTGCTGACCTGAAAGGCCCGCGATGCAAGATTCCGAACAAGGCCTGCCGGCTTTTGAAGGCGCACTCGATGGCAGCGAGCAGAGCATCGCCATCGTCCAGGCACGCTTCAACGACTCCATCACTGCCGTGCTGGCCAGCGCCTGCCTGGCCGAGCTGTCCGTGCTGGGCGTGCCCACCGAGGCCATCCGCCACATCACCGTGCCCGGCGCGCTGGAGGTGCCGCTGGCGCTGCAGGCCCTGGCCGAGAGCAATGACTACGACGCACTGATCGCGTTGGGCTGCATCATCCGCGGCGAGACCTATCACTTCGAGCTGGTCTCCAACGAGAGCGGTGCCGCCGTCACCCGGGTCGGCCTGGACCACGGCATCCCGATCGCCAACGCCATCCTGACCGTCGAGAACGAAGCCCAGGCCTGGGCCCGCGCCGAACCCAAGGGCCGCGATGCCGCGCGCGTCGCGGTCGAAATGGCCAATCTGCTGAAAGACATCGAGTGAACGCGACGCCCTCCCCCAAGCCCGCTGCCAAGACGCCCGCCAAGGCGCCGGGCAAGCGCGCCCCCGTCAAGTCCGCCCGCCGCCGCTCGCGCGAGGCTGCCGTGCAAGGCCTCTACCAGTGGCTGCTGACCGGCGAGGACGTCGGCGCCATCACGGCCCTGGGCCGCGAGCAGGATGGCTACGCCAAGCTCGACGTGAAGCACTACGACGCGCTGCTCGGCGGCTGCGTCAACGAGGCTGCCGACCTCGACGCCATCCTGTCCCGCCATGTGGACCGCAAGACGACCGAGCTCTCGCCCATCGAGCACGCCATCCTGATGATCGGCGCCTACGAGCTCAAGCACTGCGTCGACATCCCCTACCGGGTCGCCATCAACGAAGCCGTCGAGCTGGCCAAGGCTTTCGGCGGCACCGACGGCCACAAGTACGTCAACGGCGTGCTGGACCGTGCGGCCGGCGACCTGCGCCCCGCCGAGGTCGCTGCCAAGCGCTAGACAGCCGCTGATGAAACTGGCCGCGCGGCTCGACCGCATCGAGCCCTTCTACGTGATGGAGCTGGCGAAGGCCGCGGCCCGGGTTGCGGCCGGGCCCTTGTGCGATCCCGCCCAGGGTGGCCGGCGCATGATCCGCCTCAACATCGGCGAGCCGGACTTCGGCGCCGCCCCCGCGGTGCGCGAGGCCGTTGCCCGCGTCGCCCAGGGGCCGACGCCCTACACCGACGCCCTCGGCCTACCCGCATTGCGCGAGGCCATTTCGCGCTGGTACGGCCAGCGCTTCGGCCTGGCCATCGCCCCCGAGCGCATCGCCGTCACGGCCGGTGCGTCGGCTGGCCTGCAGCTCGCCTGCCTCGCTCTCTTCGAGCGCGGCGACGAGGTGTTGATGCCCGACCCCTGCTATCCCTGCAACCGCCATTTCGTGACGGCAGCGGACGCGACACCGCGACTGCTGCGCACCGGCGCGGCCGAGCGCTTCCAGCTCGACGCCAGCCAGGTGCGCGAAGCCTGGACGCCGGCAACACGCGGCGTGCTGCTCGCCTCGCCAAGCAACCCGACCGGCACGTCCATCGCGCCCGAGGTGCTGGCCGACATGGCGGGCTTCGTGCGTGAGCGCGGCGGCGTCACGGTTGTCGACGAGATCTACCTGCCGCTGAGCTACGAGGAGCATTTCGGCCACAGCGCGCTGGGTCTCCCTGATGGACTGGGCGACGACATCGTCTCGGTCAACAGCTTCTCCAAATACTTCGGCATGACCGGCTGGCGGCTGGGCTGGCTGGTGCTGCCTTCTACCCAAACTTCGGCCCTTGTGCCAGCGATCGAGCGCCTGGCGCAGAACCTCTACATCTGCCCGTCCACGTTGGCTCAGAAGGCGGCGCTGGCCTGCTTCGACCCCGAGTCCATCGCCGAGTTCGAACGCCGTCGTGCCGTGCTCCGCGAACGCCGCGACTACATCGTTCCGGCGTTGAACGAGCTGGGCCTCACCGTGCCCGTCGCCCCCGATGGCGCCTTCTACGCGTGGATGGACGTGTCGCGCTTCCATGCCGACAGCTGGGCCTTCGCGCACGAGCTGCTGCAAAGCGCCCAGGTCGCGCTGACACCCGGCCGCGACTTCGGCCTGGCCGACCCGCAGCGCTGGATGCGCCTGTCCTTCGCATCGTCCATCGAAGACCTGCACGAGGCGGTCGCCCGCCTGCGCGAGGTGCTGGCGTGAGTTTTCAATTCCAGATCCGCGTTTACTGGGAAGACACCGATGCCGGCGGCATCGTCTTCTACGCCAACTACCTGAAGTTCTTCGAGCGCGCGCGCACCGAGTGGCTGCGCGCGGCCGGTGTCGAGCAGCATCAGCTGCGCGAAGCGACCGGCGTCATGTTCGTCGTCGCAGCCACCAGCCTGCGCTACCTGGCGCCCGCCCGGCTCGATGACGTTCTGACCATCACCGTCGAGCCCGAGCCGGCCGGCAAAGCCAGCCTCGTCGTGCGCCAGCGTGCACTGCGCGGCGACACGCTGCTGGCCGAAGGCGAAATCCGCATCGGCTGCGTACGCGCCCACGATCTGAAACCCCAACGCCTCCCCGACGCTGTTGTCGCAGCGATCACCTCCGCATGAACCAAGACCTCTCCATCGTCTCCCTGATCCTGCACGCGAGCTTCGCGGTGCAGCTCGTCATCGCGGGCCTGCTGCTCGTGTCGCTCGCGAGCTGGAGCGTCATCTTCGGCAAGCTCATCGGCCTGGGCCAGATCAAGCGCCGCAACGACGCCTTCGAGGCCGAGTTCTGGAGCGGCAAGAACCTCAACGACCTCTACCAGTCGGTGGGCAACCGCGCCGACGCCGCGCCGCTGGAGCGCATCTTCGCGTCCGGCATGCGCGAGTTCCTGAAGTTGCGCGAGAAGCGCGTGACCGACACCAATTCCCTGCTGGACTCGGCCCGCCGCGCGATGCGCGCGAGCTTCCAGCGTGAGCTCGATGCGATGGAGCACAACCTGTCCTTCCTCGCCTCGGTCGGCTCCGTGTCGCCCTACGTGGGCCTGTTCGGCACCATCTGGGGCATCATGCACGCCTTCGTCGGCCTGTCCAACCTGACGCAGGTGACGCTGGCCACCGTCGCGCCCGGTATCGCCGAAGCGCTCGTCGCCACGGCCATCGGCCTGTTCGCCGCCATCCCGGCCGTGCTGGCCTACAACCGCTTCGCACGCCAGATCGACCGCGCCGCGATCACGCTGGAGACCTTCATCGAGGAGTTCTCCAACATCCTGCAGCGCAACGCATCGCAACACTGATGGCTGCCGTTTCCTCACGGGGCGGCCGCCGGCGCCGCACGATGAATGAGATCAACATGGTGCCGTTCATCGACGTCATGCTGGTGCTGCTCATCATCTTCATGGTCAGCGCACCGCTGATCACCACCGGCCTCGTCGACCTGCCCAGCGTGGGCAAGAGCCGCCAGCAGCCCGAGCATGTCATCCAGGTCATCGTCGGCACCGACGAGAAGCTCAAGATCAAGGTCGACCAGCTCGAGCCCGAATCCATCCCGGTGAATCGCCTGGCCGAGCGGGTCAAGAAGGCACAAGGCAAGGACGCGACCAGCCCGGTCGTCATCTCGGCCGACAAGGCCGTCAAGTACGAGGCCGTCGTACAGGTCATGGACGTGCTGCAGCGCGCCGGCATCCAGCGCGTCGGCCTCGCCGTGAAGAGCGGCGCCGCCAGCCACTGATGAGCTCCGCCGCCCTGCGCCCTCCCGAGGCGGCCGGCATCGGCCGCGGGCTCTTCTTTGCGCTGCTCGCGCACGGCCTGCTGATCCTGGCGCTCAGCTATGGCCTGAACTGGCACAGCGACTCATCGCCCGCCTTCGAGGCCGAACTGTGGTCGGCCGTGCCCCAGGTCGCGGCGCCCCGCGAGGAAGCGCCGCCGGAACCCGAGCCCGAGCCCCCCAGGCCCGACTTGAAGGCCCAGCAACGCGCCGCTGAGGAAGAGGCCGCCGAGCAGCGCGAGGCCGAGATCGCCATCGCCAAGGCACGCAAGCTCAAGGAAGACAAGGCCCGCGACGAAGCCGCCAAGCTGGAGCGCGACAAAGCGGCCAAGGAGAAGGAAGCCAAGGACAAGGCCGCGAAGGAGAAGGCGGCCAAGGAAGAGCAGGACCGCAAGAAAGACAAGGCTGCAAAGGACGCCAAAGAGGCCAAGGACGCCAAAGAGGCCAAGGACGCCAAGGAGGCCAAGGACGCCGACGCCCGCCGCGAGGCGCAGCGCCAGGAGAACCTGCGCCGCATCCAGGGCATGGCCGGTGGCACGCCGGGCTCCACCGGCGCGGCGGCGCAGAACTCCGCGCCCTCGGCCGGCTATGCGGGCCGCATCAAGGCGCGCATCAGGCCGCTGATCATCTACGCCGACGACGGCGCAGCCAACCCGACGGCCGAGGTGCAGGTGACGCTGGGCCCCGACGGCCGCATCCTCGGCACCAGGGTGCTCAAGGCCAGCGGCGATGCCGACTGGGACCGCGCCGTGCTGCGCGCCATCGACAAGGCGGAGATGCTGCCGCGCGATGTCGACGGCCGCGTGCCGCCGGTGCTCGTGATCAGTTTCCGCCCACGCGAATGAAGCGGTCGACCGACCAGCGGCCCGAACCCCACAGCGCGATGGCCACGGCCAGCACGCCCCACAGCACGTGCTGCACCTCGCCGGCGGCGGAGAGGTCTTCTGCCGGCAGCGAAAGCGCCGCCATCAGGTTGACGGCAAACAGCCCCACGCCGGCGAAGCGGCCAGCCAGGCCGAGCACCAGCAACACGGGTATCACCAGCTCACCCGCCGTGCCCATATAGGCCGCCAGCGCCGGCGGCAGCAGCGGCACCTGGTAATAGTCGTTGAACAGGGCCAGCGTGGACGACCAGTCGCGCAGCTTGGTCAGGCCCGACATGAAGAAGATCTTGGCCACGTACAGCCGTGCGGCCAGCAATGCCAGCGACTGCAGATGGCTGACCAGCGTGTCCAGCGGCGCCGGCAGACGGGTGGGCTGCAGGCCCGGGTCGGTGAAGGCGCGCAGCGTGGCGGAGATCAGAGCTTTCATGGTGTCGTGGTCCTGGTGGAGGGTGTCGACCTGACGCCTTGCAGCCAGGTGCTTTGCAACGCGGCTTGCAGCCACGCGCCGAAGTCGAAGTCGGCTTCAGACGCAGAACCTTTCACTTCGGCGCCGGCCAGCGCGTCGGCAAGATTCACGCCGTCCAGCAGCGCCCGAACGAAGGCGGCTTCGGCCGCCGGGATCGCCTGAAATTGGCCGCGCCAGCCCTGGCGCCAGACGAGCAGTGGTCCGTCCTGCTGCGCGAGCAGCGCAACGCCGGGCCGCAGCTGCAGCCACAAGCCGTCCGGTGACGTGTTGCCGAGCAGCGCCAGCGAGTCAATCTCCAGCTCGACGTCCGCGGCGCGTTCGGCCAGGTGCAGCGCCCAGTCAAGCCGCGCCAGATCGGGCAGGCCGGAGTCCATGCCGGCGCGCTCCAGTAAAAAACCTTCGAGCGCCCCGCCCCATTGCGCCAGGTCACCGCGCTCGGGCGGATGACGGCGCCAGAAGCTCCCCGCCAGTTTGGCGAACTCGGCCTCGCCGAGTTCTTCGCGCAGGCGCACAAAGGGCACGGCCAGCGCTTGGGCCGACAGCGCCTGCAGGTTGCCGCGATAGGCCGAAAGGCCGCGCGCGCCGCCGGTCAGCTCAGGGGGCACCTCGCCGCGGCCCAGCAGCGCGTCGACAAGGGCCTGCTGCTCGGCCTTCATGGCTGCAGCGCCCGCGCCCGCTCGGCTTCGGCGAGCAGCGTGTCCAGTTCGGGCAAGGCCGTGTCCCATTCGATCAGCGTCGGGACAGGCCCCAGGCGCCGCAGCGCGTGTTCATAGACGCGCCAGACCTCTTCGCGAACGCGGCTGCCGTGGTCGTCGATGACGAGGCCGTCGTCCCGTTCGCAATGCCCGGCCAGATGGATCTCGCCGACGCTGTCGGGTCGGATCGCGTCGACCCAGCGCATGGCTTCGCGGGCCGCCTCATCCGGCGCGTGGCCAGCGTTGCGTGCGTTGACGAAGAGGTTGTTGACGTCCAGCAGCAGCCCGCAGCCCGTGCGCCGCGTCAGCTCGTTGAAGAACTCGGGTTCGGCCAGCGTGTCGCCGGCCCAGCCGACATAGGCGCTGATGTTCTCGACCAGCATGCGCCGGCCGAGGCGCTGCTGCACCTGGTCGACATGACGGGCCAGCAGTGCCAGCGATTCATCCGTGAAAGGGATGGGCAGCAGGTCGGCCGCATGCAGGCCCGAGCCAACGCGCGCGAAGCAGGCGTGGTCGGAAACCCAGTTGGGCTGCACGCGCTCGACCAGCCGTGCGAGCCGGTCGAGGTGCCAGGCATCCAGGCCGCAGGCGGAGCCCAGCGCCAGGCCGACGCCGTGCAGGCTGACGCGGTAGGCCTCGCGGCCGGCGTCCAGCACGGCCAGCGTCGCGCCGCCGTCGGCGAAGAAGTTCTCGGAGTGGACCTCGATGAAACCGAGGTCGGGGCGCTGCTCCAGCAGCGTCTCGTAATGCGGCTGGCGCCAGCCGATCCCGATGGGAGCGGCCGGCGCCAAGGGGGAAGCAGCGGGCAAGGCCTACTTCTTCATCTTGGCCTTGGCCTCGTCGGCCGTCGTGCCGCCGGCAGACTTGCAGCTGCCCTTGGCCACGTACTTCCACTCGTCGACGCCGTTGTCCACCTTGGACAGGCCGGCGCAGGAGTGGCTGCCGCTGAGATTGGCACAGTCGTTCTGGCCCGACTTGGCGATGCCGAAGCACTTTTCCTTGGACTTGTCCTGGGCTTGCGCCTGGGCCACGAGGCCGAGGGACAGGGCGGCGGCAAGGGCCGAGGACACGAGGGCTTGGGTCTTCATGGACAGGTCTCCAAAGGGTTGGGGGTTGGAAGGCGACCGATGATGCGGTGGCGAGACCGAAGTCGCAAGACGTCGCCGAGTCCTTACACTGCCCGCCGATTTCCTCATCGTCATGACCGCTGCACCAGATTACTGTCGCCAGATCGAAGCCCTGCGCCCGGCCCTGCTGAAGTACGCGCGGTTGCAGCTGCGCAACCCCGCGTGGGCCGAGGACGCCGTCTCCGACACGCTGCTGGCCGCGCTGGAAAAGCCCCAGTCCTTCGGCGGCGGCAGCCAGCTCAAGACCTGGATGATCGGCATCCTCAAGCACAAGCTGGTCGACCAGATCCGCAAGAACAGCCGCGAGCTGTCGACGACGGCGACCAGCGACGACGGCGAGGACCTGGACGAGCTGCTGTTCGCCAGCGATGGCCACTGGCGCGAAGCCCAGCACGACTGGGGCAATCCGGAGGATGTGCTGCGTCAGGTGGACTTCATGAAGGTGCTGGAGGCTTGCGTCGAAAAGCTGCCGGGCCAGCAGGGGCGGCTCTTCATGATGCGCGAATGGCTAGAGCTGGAGTCCGACGAGATCTGTAAGGAACTCGCGATCACGCCGACGAATTTGTGGGTCATGCTGCACCGGGCCCGGCTGAGGCTGCGGGACTGCCTGCAGGACGGCTGGTTCCAGGCGGCGCCCGCTGGAGGAGCGTCTTGATCAAACTGAAGATCACCTGTCGGGAGGCCACGCAGATCACTCTGCAGGCCGAGGACCGCAGCGTGCCGCTGGCCGAGCGCCTGTCGCTGCGCCTGCACCACCGCATCTGCACCAACTGCCGCCGCTTTGCGCGCCAGGTGCAGCTGATGCGCCAGGCCAGCGCGCGCTGGCGTCGGTACAGCGAGGAGTGATCAGCTGGTCGGCGCGCCTTCGTCAGGCGGCGCCGGCACCTGTGATTCGTCGCCAGCCAGCGCGACGGCGATGGCCAGCTTGATGGCATCGATCTGCGCGCTCAGGCCCATGCTGGGCACGGCCGGCTGCGCACGCGCGGCCTGCTCGGGCAGGGCTGGCACGTGGATGAAACCGCTCTTCATGTCGCGGCCGGCAAGCTGGTGCTGCAGTTCGAAGAACACCTGGTTGCAGACGAAGGCGCCGGCCGAAAGCGACAAGCCGGCGGGATGGCCGGCGGCGCGCAGCGCATTGCGCATGGCCTTGATGGGCAGCGTGGAGAAATAGGCCGCCGGCGCATCGGCGCGCACGGGCGTGTCTTGCGGGCGCTCGCCGGCGTTGTCGGGGATGCGCGCATCGATCAGGTTCACGGCGACGCGCTCGATGGAGATCTCGGCGCGGCCGCTGGCCAGCCCAAGGGCGATGACGACCTTGGGCCGGATCACGGACAGCGCATCGGCCAGAGCACGCGGCGCGCCACCGAAGGTGGTTGGCAGGCAGCGCGCCTGCACGGTCGCGCCGGCAATGATCTGGCCGTGCAGCGAACGCGCCACTTCCCAGGACGGGTTGATGGCTTCGCCGCCGAAGGGCTCGAAGCCGGTGAGCAGGATGTTCATGCCGCCATTGTCCCGAACTGCCATGTGCCCCGCTGTGGCGGTTGCCACAAATGGCCGCATCCTCGCCGCGTCTGCCGCGTATCCCCGGGGCTATTCGAGGCCAGCGGGCCCGCCGCAGCCCTACATAATCAACGGCAACCTCGTCCAGCCCACCCATGAACGACCCGTCCCAGCCCCTGTCCTGGCCCCATGGTGACGCCGACTCCGCCGCCGCCGGCCCAGGGGCGCAGCTGTCCGGTTTCTTCTGGCCCACACCGCCCTACGCGGCCTACCCCCAGCCCCAGGTGCAACGAGGGCCCGAAGCCTGCGAGATCCTCGGCCTGAACAACAGCCGCAGCAACGGCCAATTGCTGCAGCTGGACGCCAGCGATCGCATGGTGCAGATCAATGTGCCGCCGGCGCGCAACAGCATGCCGCTGAAGTTCAGCCAGTTCCGTGCCGTCAAGCTGCTGCGACCCATCACCGTGCCGCCGCGCCATGCCAGCGACCTGCACGCGCCGTTGAGCGTCGACCAGCGGCCACGCAACGACTTCCGCATCGTCTTCAATGGCGGCGACGAGCTCAAGGGCGTGACCATCGGCCACCAGCACGACAAGCTCGGCCTCTTCCTCTTTCCGCCGCTTTCCGAAAGCGACGACTCCGTACGCCGCGTCTTCGTGCCACGTGAGGTGCTGCAGCACTTCGAGATCGGCGAGCGCATCGGCGACCTGCTGCTCAAGGACGCCCTCGTCACCCAGGAGCAGCTCGCGGCCGCGGCCATCGAGCAGACCAGCCTGCGCCAGAAGCGCGTCGGCGACATCCTCGTCGAGCAGCAGATCGTCACGGCGGACCAGTTGCTGAAAGCCATCGAGCAGCAGGCCAAGATGCCCATGGTGCGCATCGGCGAGGCGCTGCTGGCGCTGGAGATGGTCTCGCCCGAGCAACTGGAACAGGCCCTCGTGCAGCAGCGCGACGACCGCTCGGTGCCGCTGGGCGAGCTGCTGGTGCGCAAGGGCGTCATCAGCCGCGCGCAATTGCAATCGGCGCTGGCGCGCAAGATGGGCTACCCCGTCGTCGACGTCGAGAACTTCGTCATCGAACCCGACGCCGTGCGCAAGCTGCCGCATGCCGTGGCCAAGCGCCTGGAGGTGCTGCCGCTGGTGCTGCGCGACGGCCGCCTCATCGTCGCGATGGAAGACCCGACGCGGCGCGACGCCCTCGACGAGGTCGAGTTCATCACCCAGCTCAAGGTCGTGCCGACGCTGACCAAGCTGGGCACGCTGCAGTTCGCCATCCCGAGCGTCTTCGACCGCTTCGGCGCCGAGGCCCTGCCGCGCGGCGCCGACCCGCTGCCGGACTTCACGCCCGACTTCTCGCTGGACAGCTCCAACAAGCTCATCGAGAGCCTGGAGCGCGACAGCAGCGAGCGCACGACCAAGGAAGACGAGTCGCCCATCGAGCAGAGCGACAACTCGCTCGTGCGGCTGATCAACTCGATGATCATCGAGGCGCACAACCAGGGCGTGTCCGACATCCACATCGAGACGTACCCGGGCCGCGACAAGCTCAAGATCCGCTTCCGCCGCGACGGCGTGCTGCAGCCCTACCTGGAGCTGCCCCACACCTACCGCAACGCGATGATCGCGCGCATCAAGATCATGTGCGACCTCGACATCTCCGAGCGTCGCAAGCCGCAGGACGGCAAGATCAACTTCGCGCGCTTCTCGTCGCAGCACAAGCTGGAGCTGCGCGTCGCCACCATCCCGACCAGCAACGGCCTGGAAGACGTCGTCATGCGGCTGCTGGCCAGCAGCAGGCCCATCCCGCTGGAGCGCATCGGCCTCACGGCGGCCAACCTCGCGGCGCTGCAGCTGGCCGTGTCGCGACCCTACGGCATGGTGCTGTGCGTGGGCCCCACAGGTTCGGGCAAGACGACGACGCTGCACTCGGCGCTCAGCCACATCAACACGCCCGAGCGCAAGATCTGGACGGCCGAGGACCCGGTCGAAATCACCCAGGCCGGCCTGCGCCAGGTCCAGGTGAACCCGAAGATCGACTGGACCTTCGCGAAGGCGCTGCGGGCCTTCCTGCGAGCCGACCCCGACGTCATCATGGTTGGCGAAATCCGCGACGAGGAGACGGCCGAGATCGCCGTCGAGGCCTCGCTGACCGGCCATCTGGTGCTGTCCACGCTGCACACCAACAGCGCCCCCGAGACCATCACCCGGCTGCTGGACATGGGCATGGACCCGTTCAACTTCGCCGACTCGCTGCTGGCCGTGCTGGCGCAGCGGCTGGTGCGGCGCAGCTGCACGTCCTGCCAGACGGCCGAGCCGCTGTCCGAGGTCGAACTCGGCGAGCTGCTGGATGACTATCTGCACGTTTTTGCTGCCGACGCGCGACCCAGCCGGCTGACGCTGATGGCCGAGTGGATCAAGAATCACGGCCAGAACGGGCGGCTGATGAAGTTCACGAGCCCGGGCTGCACCGCCTGCGGGGGCACGGGCTTCAAGGGCCGTGCCGGGCTGCACGAACTGTTGACCGTGACCAAGAACATCCGCCGCATGATCCAGACCGGCGCCCGCGCCGAGGAACTGCACCAGGCCGCGCTGGCCGAGGGCATGCGTTCGCTGCGCCAGGACGGCATCGTCAAGGTGCTGCAAGGCCTGACGACCATCGCCGAAGTCCACGCCACCAGCAACGCATGAAGCCCACCCCCGTTGCGCTCTCGCGCTCCCCCTCAAGGGGGCACAGCCAGCGGCCCGGCAAAGCCGGTTCCGCGGCAGTCACTGGGCCAGGCACTCCTCAAGCCAGGTCGCCACGCTAGTCAACCCTGAGCCAGCGCCCATGAGCGAAGCCCCCACCGAAGCCGCCGCACCTCGCCCCAAGCTGCGTCTCGGCGATGTCCTCGTCGAGCAGCAGCTGATCTCGGCCGAGCAACTCGGCCAGGCGCTGGAACTGCAGCGCGCCACCGGCAAGAAGCTGGGCCGCATCCTCATCGAGGCCAACCTCATCACCGAGGAGGCCCTGGCCCATGTGCTGGCCCGCCAGCTGCGCGCGCCCTTCGTCAACCTCAAGACCTTCCCGCTCAAGACCGACCTCGTGCGCCTGCTGCCCGAGACGCCGGCGCGGCGCTTCCGCGCCCTCGTGCTGGAGGAGCGCGGCGACCAGTTGCTGGTCGCCATGGCCGACCCGCTGGACCTGTTCGGCTTCGACGAACTGGCCAAGATCCTGAAGCGCCGCCTGGCCATGGCCGTCGTCGCCGACAGCCAGCTCGCCGCCGTCTACGACAAGCACTACCGGCGCAGCGACGAGATCTCCGGCCTGGCCAAGGCGCTGGAGAAGGACATCGGCGACGCGGTTGACTTCGGCGCGCTGCAGGCCAGCGTCGGCCAGGAGGGCGCGCCGGTCGTGCGGCTGCTGCAGTCCGTGTTCGAGGATGCGACGCGCGCCGGCGCCTCCGACGTGCACATCGAGCCGCAGGAAGGCGAACTGCTGATCCGCAACCGCGTCGACGGCCTGCTGCAGACACTCACGCAAGCCGACAAGCGCATTGCTCCCGCACTGGCCCAGCGCCTGAAGCTGATGGCCGGCCTGGACATCTCCGAGAAACGCCTGCCGCAGGACGGCCGCTTCACGCTGCGGCTGTCGGACCGCACGCTGGACGTACGCCTGTCCACCATGCCGAGCCAGTACGGCGAGTCCGTCGTCATGCGCCTGCTGGGCCAAGGCTCGGCGCTGCGCCGCCTGGGCGACATTGGCATGCCGGACGACATGCTCAAGCGCTTCCGCGAGTTGCTCGGCCGCGACTCGGGAATGATCCTGGTCACCGGCCCGACCGGCTCGGGCAAGACCTCCACGCTCTACGCCGCGCTGGCCGAGATCGACGCCGAGCAGCAGAAGATCATCACCGTCGAGGATCCCGTCGAGTACCGCCTGCCCGGCCTCACCCAGGTGCAGGTCAACGACAAGATCGAGCTGGACTTCGCCCGCGTGCTGCGCGCCGCGCTGCGCCAGGACCCCGACGTCATCCTCGTCGGCGAAATGCGCGACGCCGAGACCGCCGAGATCGGCCTGCGCGCGGCCATCACCGGCCACCTGCTGCTCTCCACGCTGCACACCAAGGACACCGTCTCCACGCCTTTTCGGCTGCTGGACATGGGCGCCCCGCCCTTCATGGTGGCCACCTCGCTGCAAGCCGTGCTGGCCCAGCGCCTGTTGCGTGGCGTCTGCAAGCATTGCGCCGAGCCGCATCTGGCCTCGGCCCAGGAGCAGGCCTGGATCAAGGAAGTGCAGGCCCTGAACGGCGAGACGCCTGGCCCGGTGCAAAGCGTCAAGGGCCGTGGCTGCGCCGAGTGCAACGGCACGGGCTACCAGGGCCGGCGCGGCATCTACGAGATGCTGGAGCTGGACCCCGACATGGCGCTGGCCATCCAGAAGAGCGATGCCGGTGCCTTCCTGGCTGCGGCGCGTCGCTCGCTCAAGGGCAGGACCCTGGCCGACCGCAGCCTGGCCCTGGTTCGCGAGGGCAAGACCTCGCTGGCCGAAGCGGTGCGCATCAGCGTCGACGCCGAGTGAACCGGGCTGAATGAGCAACTTCGCCTTCAAGGGTCGCAACGGCCGCGGTGAGCTGGTCGAAGGCATCGTCGACGCCCTCAACAGCGACGCCGTCGCGGCGCAGCTGATGGCCGGCGGCGTGGTGCCCGTGAGCATCGAGCCCACGGCCGACGCCGTCAGCGTGGCCGGCGGCAGCAACTGGCTGGAAGCCCTGCTCGCCAGGCCCATCACGATGGACGACGCGCTGGTGCTGACGCGCCAGATGTACACGTTGCAAAAGGCCGGCGTGCCCATCCTGCGTTCGCTCGCCGGTCTGGAAGCGTCGACGACCCACCCCGGCATCGTCAGCCTGCTGCAGGACGTGCGCGCCAGCCTCGACCAGGGTCGCGAGCTGGCCACGGCCTTTGCGCGCCACCCGGCCGTGTTCAGCCCCTTCTTCATCGCGATGACCCGGGTCGGCGAACTGACGGGGCGGCTGACCGAGGTTTTCCAGCGCCTGTCCGAGCACCTGGAGTTCGAGCTCGACATTCGCGCCCGCATCAAGCAGGCGCTGCGCTATCCGGCCATGGTGCTCA
Organism: Burkholderiales bacterium; assembly: GCA_019509985.1. GTDB lineage: Bacteria > Pseudomonadota > Gammaproteobacteria > Burkholderiales > Burkholderiaceae_C > Pelomonas. The sequence continues at coordinate 79,296 of JAEKLF010000034.1, forward strand.
TCGCAATGGGCATCGCGATGGTCGTCATCAACCTCTTCGTGCTGCCCAAGTTCGCCGACGTCTTCGCCCACTTCAAGAGCGAACTGCCGTTGATGACGCGCATCCTGCTCGGCTTCTCGGCCTGGACGTTGCGCTGGTGGCCCATGGTCCTGGCCGGTGGCATCGGCGCGGTGCTGGCCTGGCGCAACTGGGTCACGACGACGAACGGCCGCTACACCTGGGACCGCTTCAAGCTCCGGCTGCCCATTGCCGGCAACATCGTGCTCAAGGCCACGCTGGCCCGCTTCGCGCGCAGCTTTGCGCTGGCCAGCAGCTCGGGCGTGCCCATCAGCCAGGCCATGACGGTCGTCGCGCAGACCGTCGACAACGCCTACATCGGCGCCCGCATCGAGCAGATGCGCGACGGTGTCGAGCGCGGTGAGAGCATCTCGCGCTGCGCGACGGCCACCGGCGTCTTTACGCCCATCGTCCTGCAAATGATTGCGGTGGGCGAAGAGACGGGTGAGCTGGACACGTTGATGACCGAGATCGCGCAGATGTACGAGCGCGAGACCGACTACGCCATCAAGGGCCTGTCAGCCGCCATCGAGCCCATCCTGCTGGCCATCATCGGCGCCCTCGTGCTGGTACTGGCGCTGGGTGTCTTCCTGCCTTTGTGGAATCTGGGCCAGGCGGCCATGGGGCATTGACCCCGCGCAGCGTGAAGCCTGCAACGGTTTGCAGGCCGGCGTCCAGGCGCCACGGAACCTGTGCGCTATTCACTTCACTTTGGTGCGCCGCTGTCCGATAGTCCTGTCACTCCCGGACCACAGCGCCCTGCGCAGGAAGGCACCATGAACAAATCTCAGCAAGCCGGCTTCACCCTGATCGAGTTGGTGATGGTCATCGTCATCCTCGGCGTGCTGGCCGCCGTCGCGCTGCCCAAGTTCGTCAACGTCGACGACGACGCCAAGCAGGCGGCCGTCAACGGAGTCGCAGGTGCCTTGAGCTCGGCTTCAGCCATCAACTACGCCTCGCGCAAGGCCAACAGCACCAAGGGCGTGGCCGTGGCCAAGTGCTCCGACGTCGTTGCCGCACTGCAAGGCGGCGCCCTGCCGACCGGCTACTCGGTCACGACGGACTCGACGGCCGCAGTCGACGTCACCGTCTCGACCTGCGTGCTGACCGCCAATACCAAGACGGCGACCTTCACCGTCACCGGCATCTCCTGACCCCATGACCCGCGCCCCGCGCAACGACGCGGGCTTCACGTTGATCGAGCTCATCCTCGTCATCGTGATCACAGCCGCCCTGGCGGTGTTCGCCATGCCCAAGGTGGTGGACACGACGCTGTGGCGGCTGCGTTCTTTTGGCGACGACCTGCAGGGGCGCCATCAAGCGATGCTCAGACTGGCGCTGCAGCAGCGCCGCCCCATCGTCGAGACCATCACCGGCAGCGGCGTCAATTGGGCCTACGGCAGCGGTGCGGCCATTGCCGCGCTGCCCTGCCCGGCGACCGAGAGCCCCTGCATCGCCGAAGGCGGCAGCCGCACGGTCACCTTCAACAGCGGCAACAGCGGCGCGACGGCCACGAGCACCGGCGCCACGATGACCGTCACGGTGGCCTCGGGCAGCTTCAGCCAGGCCTACCGCATCGAGACGGATACCGGGCTGATCTATCCCACTCCTTGAGGCATGACGCGATGAAACGCTCGGCTAGCATCCTGCGCATGCCGGCCTTGCACACCGGGCAGCGCGAGCGCGGCCTGACCCTGATCGAACTGCTGCTCTTCATCGTCGTCGTCGGCATCGCGCTGAGTGCGATGCTGAAGGTCTTCGTCACCGCCACGCTGGCCAGCGCCGACCCGATGATCCGCCGCCAGCAGCTCGCCATTGCCGAGTCGGTGCTGCGCGAGGTAGAGCTGATGCCGTTCACCTGGTGTGAACCCAACGATCCGAATGCGACAACAGCCGCCAACGCCGCGGGCTGCACGCAGGCCGAGGCCATGGGCCCGACGGGCGCCGAGAGTCGCACCGGCCTGGCCCCTTTCGACAACGTCAACGACTACAACGGCTTCTCGATGGTCGGCATCAGCGACATCACCGGTACAGCCGTCGCGGGGCTGAGCGGCTACGCGGCCTCGGTAGCCGTGGAGGTCGCCAACCTGGATACCGTCGCGGGCGGTGAGGCGCTCAAGATCACTGTCACCGTCGTCGGCCCCGGCGACACCCTGGTCAAGCTGGCCAACCCGCTCCGTCTGCAAGGCTGGCGAACCCGCTATGCGCCCAATGCCGTGGATTGAGCGCGGCCGGCCGCGCTGCCAACAGGGCTTCACGCTGATCGAAGCGGTGATGGCCATCGCCATCACCGGCGTCGTCATCACCGTCGTGTCCGTCTTCATCGTGCCGGCGACGAACGCGTATTTCGCGAGCGCGCAACGCGCCCAGCTCGGCGACCAGGCGGACACCGCACTGCGCCGCATCACCCGCGACCTGGCTCAGGCCCTGCCCAACAGCGCCCGGGTATCGCCAAGCGGCCTGAGCCTGGAGCTGATCCCGGTCAGCGGCGCGGCACGCTATGCCGTCAACACGGCCGCCGCGCTGCAGTTCGGCGTCGCGCCCATTCCCACCTTCGCCATCATCGGCCCGCCGCTCAGGCTCAGCGGTGCCAACCAGAAGCTGGCCTGGTTCAACCTCGGCCCAGCCACGCCGGACGCGGACGCCTACACGCTGAACAACGTGCGCACGGCAAGCACCGCGGCCGGCAATGCCGCCAGCGTGACCATCACCGGCGCGGCCTTGCCGAATGCCTTGCAGGCGCCGCCCTACCGGGTCTACGCCATCGAGTCGCCGGTCACCTACCGCTGCGACCTCACGGCGCGCACCCTCACGCGCTACAGCGGCTACGGTTTTTTGAGCAACCAGCCCGACCCGCCCGCCGGCGGCAGCAGCGCCGTGCTGGCGCGCAACGTCGACAGTTGCAAGTTCGGTTTCGACCCCGCGGCCGTGGCCGCCCGCTATGCCCTCGTCACCTTGCAGCTGGCCCTGCAGGACAAGGGCGCCGACACCAACGGCGAGATCGTCAGTCTCTACCACGCCGTTCACGTGGACAACCTGCCATGAACCGGCTGCGCGGCTTCACGATGATGTCCATGCTCTTCATCCTGGTCGCGCTGGCCGCGCTGGGCGCCGCGCTGGCCTCTCTGAGCCAGCGCCAGCAGCTCGGCTCGGCGGGCGAGCTGGCCTCGGCCAAGGCCTACCAGGCCGCGCTGGCCGGGCTGGAATGGGGCAGCTACCAGGTCCAGCGCATCGGCAGCCCGCCCACCTGCTTCGCCACCAAGAGCTTCGTGCTGCCCGACCAGTTGTCCGACTTCACCGTCACCGTCACCTGCACGCCCACGCCCGCGAGCGGCACCGTGACGGACGGCGACCAGGTGCTGAGCTTCTACGTCGTTCAGGCGACGGCCTGCAACATCGCCAGCGCCGGCGCCTGCCCCAACGGCAGCACCGCCGAACCCACCTACGCCGAGCGCCAGCTCAGCCGCACCCTGTCGTTCAAGACATGCGCAGCGTCCGCCGCTTCCTGCTGAGCCTGCTGCTGCTCGGCCTCGGGCTGCTTTGCGGCCTTGCGCAGGCCGCGTCCAGCTACACCTTCCGCAGCGACAGCTACGCCTGGGAGACGGCTGCCAATGCCATCTCCACCTGGGACAAGACCTGCACCAGCTACCCCGGCGACGACGACAAGGCAACGATCAACTTCTCGGGCGGCTTCAAGTTCCGCTTCGCGGGAATCGACTACACGTCGGTGCGCGTGCTGACCAACGGTGGCCTGCAGTTCGGCACCGACACGGGCTTCTTCCGCACCTACACCAACACCGCGCTGCCCGCCGGCACGGCCGGCAGCAGCAGCGGTTGCGCGGCCGCGGCGACGACCAACGTCATCCTGGCCTACTGGACCGACCTCAACCCCAGCCAGGCCGGCAGTGGCGGCGTGACCTGGGAGCAAAAGGGCACGGCGCCCAACCGCTACCTCGTCGTGTCCTGGAACGGCGTCTACCAGTACAACACCAGCACGCCCTACACCTTCCAGATCATCCTGTACGAGAGCTCGTCCGGTGTGAACGGCGAGTTCAAATTCCAGTACGGCAATGCCAACGCCACCGGCTCCCAGGCCACCATCGGCGTGCAGGTGAACAGCAGCGACTACACGCAGTACTCCTACAACAGCGGCTACAACGCCAATGGCAGCGCCATCCGCTGGTTCGTGCCCAGCGGCACGCCGACGCGCCGCGCCGAATACCGCTTCGACGAATACAGCTACGCCGGCCGCGTCGGCGAGGTGGCCGACAGCAGCGGCAACAGCAACAACGGCGTGCGCGCGGGAGCGGCCACGACGGTGGCAGCCGGCTACGTCTGCCGCGGCCTCAGCATCCCCGCCGACGCGACCAGCGCCAGCCATGGCGTCGACACCCTGCTGGACGTCAACTCCGCCATCGGCGATTCCGGTGCCGTGACCTTCTGGTATTCAGCCAATACGGCCTGGAACAACTCGGCCGCGACGCTGCTGGATGCGACGACCCAAACCGCCAAGCCCTTCTTCCTGGTGCGCCAGGGCGACGGCTCGCTGCGTGCGACCGTCTCGGACGGCAACGGCCAATTGCTGTCGGCCGTCACCAGTGCGCAGAGCGTCAGCGCCGGCACCTGGAAGCACATCGCGATCAGCTGGCGCCTGTCCAGCGGCGCGGGTCAGAGCAGCCTGCGCATCTACATCAACGGCGTGCAGGCCGGCGCGGCCAGCGGCACGACGACCGGCAGCCTGGACGGCGGCATCGGCACCCTCTTCGTCGGCGACAACCGCGGCGCGGCCCTGCCGGCCAACGGCACGAGCCGCTCGGCCAACGGCACCATCGACGAGATGCGCGTCTACAACTACGAGATCAGCGCACTGGAGCTGACGGCGGACATGAACCCGAGCCACACCTGCCCGCCGCCGCTGGATCATGTCGAAGCCGTTCCCAGCGCCACCGCGGGCAGCACGTGCGCGCCGTCAACCGTCACCATCCGCGCCTGCAGCGATGCAGCCTGCAACACCGTCATGACCGGCTACAGCGGCACGGTCGTGCTCAACACCTCCAGCAGCCACGGCACCTGGGCTTTGGGCAGCGGCGGCGGCGGCTTCAGCGCCGGCGCCAGCAACAGCGGCAACGCCAGCTACACCTTCTCGTCGGCGGACCAGGGCGTGGCCCGCCTGACGCTGTCGCACAACCAGGCGCAAAACGTCACCGTCACGGCGGTGGACAGCCTGACGCCCAGCACCGCCACCACATCCGCCGCCATCCAGTTCCGCGACAACGCCTTCGTCTTCAGCGAGGACGCCGGCGCCACCATCACCGGCACCTTCGTCGCCGTGGCCGGCAGGCCGCACGACATGCAGATCTCGCTCATCAAGAAGGACGCGAGCAACAGCAACTGCGGCGTCGCAGCCGACTTCAGCGGCACCCGCAAGCTCAAGCTCTGGCGCACCGACAGCGGCGGCACCTGGACGGCGCCCAGCGTGCAATCGCCCACCTTGACCGTCGGCACCAGCCGGCCATCGGCCACCGCGGACTTCGCCTTCACGAACGGCGTGGCCACGTTCAACCTCCTCACCACCGACGTGGGCAACTACAGCTTCACCGTCGAGGACGACACCCAGACCTACACCCCCACCACCATCTCCGGCGGCAGCGCGACGCTGACCGTGCGTCCCTTCGTCATCGGCATCACCGGCATCGCGATGGGCAGCGTCATCAACCCGGGCGCGACCGCTCCATCCGCCTCGACGCCGGACAACACCCGCTTCGGCGCAGCCGGTGCCCCTTTCGCCGCCACGCTGACCGCCTACCGCTGGAACAGCACTGCCGGCGACAACAGCGGGCAGCCGCTCGCCGGCGCCACGCTGACCCAGGTCGCGGCCGGCGGTGTGGCGGCCGGCTTCAACGCACCGGTCACGCTCAAGCTGCTGACGACAGGCTTCACGCCGGCCGGTGGCAGCCCGGGCACGTTGTCCCATGCCAGCATCAGCGGCGGCTTCAGCGGCGGCGCGCTGACCGTGAGCAACCTGAGCTACAACGAAGTCGGCAGCATGAAACTCGACACCCGCAACGCCACCAAGGTGGTCACCGGCTATCTCGGCACCACGGGGGCCGACGTCAGCGCGCTGGCGTTCGACGCCACGGGGGCGCAACAGCCTGTGGTGGGTCGCTTCGTGCCGGCGGGCTTCACGGCCGCGCTGCTGGCGCCCGTGCAGCGCAGCCAGCTCAGTTGCACGCCGGCCTCCACCTTCACCTATCTCGACGAGAGCTTCATCCTCAAGTTCACGCTCACCGCCGTCAACGCGCAGGGCAATACAACGCAAAACTATGCCGGTAGCACCTTCGCGCGGCTCGACCTCGCCAGCGCCAACTTCAACCTCGCTGGCGTCGACACCACGGGCGGCGTCACCACGCGCTTTCCGGCCAGCCGGCTGAACGTCGGCGCCAGCGCCGGCGCCTGGCCCGCCGTCGGCGACTCGGCCGCCGGCACGGCCACGGTGACGCTGACCGCCGCCGCCAAGCGCGCCGCGGCACCCGACGGCCCCTTCAACACCGCACAGTTCGGCATCGCGCCTTCGGATCAGGACGGTGTCGGCATGGCAGCCTTCGATCTCGACACCGATGCCGCCGTCCCCGGCAACGACCGCACCAAGGTCGGGCAAATCCCGCTGCTGCACGGCCGGCTGCGCCTTCAAAATGGCATGAGCGCCGCCGGCCGCGATCTGAAGCTGGCACTGAGCGCGCAATCCTGGAACGGCACCGCCTTCGTCACCAACGCTTTGGACTCCTGCACCACCGTCACTGCCGCGAACCTGAGCTTCGGCAATTTCCGCAAGCAACTCGGCAGCGCCGACGCAAAGGCTCCCGGCAGCGTCACGGTGAACCCGATCGCGCCGACCTTCATCACGCTGACCAAGCCCAGTGGCAACCGCGTGGGCAGCATGGATGTCGCCATCGCGCTGGGCGCCGTCACCAGTCCGGTCGACACGTCCTGCCTGAAGACCGCCGGCGGCTGGACCGCCGCCACCCCCGCCACCGCCGGCCTCAATCTCGATGCCCTGCGCGGCGCCTGGTGCGGCAGCACCGCCACCAGCGATCCCAGCGCCCGCGCCACCTGGGGCCTCTACCGCGGCAGTGACGGTGTCGTCTACCAGCGGGAGAACTATTGATGCGTTGGCCCTGGTCCACCCGCCGCAGCGCCCAGCGCCTGCTGGTACGCCGCGTCGGCGACCAGCAGGCCTTCGTGCTGACCGACGGCCCGCCGGGCGACGAGCCAGCACGCCTGCTGCGCTGGGGCCTCGTGGCCGCGGCCGACGCAAAGCCTGTCCCCGCCGGCGAGGCCATCGCGCTGCTGGATCCGGCCGACTACCAGATCCTCAAGGTCGACACGCCCAACGTGCCGCAGGAAGAGCTCAAGGCCGCGGCGCGCTGGCAGATCAAGGAGATGGTCGACGTCGACGTGGCCGACCTGACGCTGGATGTCATGCACGTGGGCGGCGACGTCGATCGGCCGCAGCGCCAGCTCTTCGTCGTCGCCGCGCGCAACAGCGCCATCAAGGCATTGACGGTCGGCGCCGCCGCCCTGACCGACCAGGTCGGCATCGTCGACGTCTGGGAAACGGCACTGCGCAACCTGCTTGCGCACCAGGCGCGCACCGATGACCTCGCCGCGCGTGCCTGCGCCGCCGTCTTCATCGACGAGCGCCATTGCCTGCTGCTCGTCTGCGCCGGCGACGAGCTTTTCTACACGCGCCGCCTCGAAGGCGACCCGGGCCTGCTGGCACGCGCCCGCGGCGAGCAGGCCGAGGCCGCCGTCGCCGAACTGCCGCTGGGCTTCGAGTACCAGCCCGGCGGCGCCTTCGACAGCAGCAGCACGCAGGAGTCGCCCCTGGTCGTCGAGCTGCAACGCTCCATCGATGTCTGGGAGCGCAGCTGGCCCGAGCTGCCCCTGGCCCGGCTCTACGTCATGACGGCCGAGCACGGCCCCGAGGTCGCGACGCTGATCCAGCGCGAACTCGGCCAGCGCACCGTGGCGCTGAACCCGCTGGCGGCCTTCGCGCCCGAGGTGCCGGCTCCCGAAGGCAACGCCGCTCAAGCCCTGGCCGCATGCCTGCCGCTGCTGGGCGCGGCGCTGCGCACGGAAACGAGAAAGCTCTGATGGCCCAGCAGATCAACCTGCTCACGCCCATCCTGCTGGCACCCAGGCGCTACTTCTCGGCGTTGACGATGCTGCAGGCCACCGGGCTGCTTCTGGTGGCGGGCCTCGCCGCGGCGCTGTGGCTGCAGCAGCGCGACCGCAGCGCCGAGGCCCAGCACCAGCAGCTGATGGCGCAGTACGCGGCCGAGCGCCAGCAGCTGATGGTCGCGCGCGCCTCGCTGCCCGCACCGCTGGACGCCGCGACCGTGCAGCAGCAACTGCTGCCGCTGGAGATGGGCAATGCCGAGCGCCGGGCGCTGCTGCAGACGCTGGGCGCCGACGGCGGCGGCAAGGCCGGCCAGCGCAACTCCGACCTGCTGGCGCTGATCGCGCGCAGCCTGCCCGAGTCGGCCTGGCTCAGCGAGCTGCGCTATGCGCCGGGCCGCGTCGAACTCATCGGCGGCACGCTGGACACGGCCGTGCTGCGCCCCTGGCTGGCCCAGCTCGCCGCCCACCCGCTGCTGGCCGGCCAGGAGCTGTCGGCCTTGCGAGTGGAGCGCCTGGGCGCGCCGGGCACCGAGGCGAGCAACAACCCGCTGTTGTCGCGCAGCGGCCCGCTGGCGAGCGCCACGGTGCCGGTCTGGGCCTTCCGCGTCGTCAGCGCGCCCGCCCTGCCCGCCAGTGCAGCCACGGGAGGTCTGCGATGAAGGCGCAGACCTCCATCGACCTGGCGCTGCTGCGCCGCCGCGTGGCGCCGCTGCAAAAGCGCTGGGAGCGCCAGGCCAAGCGCATCGACGGCTTGAGCCTGCGCGAGCGCGCCATCCTCTTCCTCAGCATCGCCGCGGTGCTGGCAGCCGTGTTCGACACGCTGGTGCTGTCGCCGCTGTCCACCCACGCCAAGCAGCGCCACGAGCAGCAGGCCCAGCAGGCCAGCGAAATCGGCCAGCTGCGCGAGCAGTTCGTCGCCAGCAGCCGCAGCGCCACCGACCCGACCGCGCAATTGCATGGCCAGCTCGACGCCGCCAAGGCCGAGCGCGTGCGCCTGGACGCCGAGCTGCGCCACGCCAGCACGATCAGCGAGGGCGAGGGCCTGTCGGTCGTGCTGCAACGCCTGCTGGCCCAGCAGCCCGGCCTGATGCTGGAGCGGCTGACGCTGCTGGACGACACGCCCGTCGTGGCGCCGCCGGTCTCCCTCGTCGGGTTGACGACTGGCGCCACGCCCGCATCGGCACCCGCCACGCCGGCGCCGGTCCGCCCCGTGCTGCCGGCCATGGCGGGCATGAGCTGGCAGGGCGTGGAGCTGCAGGTGCAGGGCAGCTACCGCGACACGCAACGCTATCTGCAGGCGCTGGAGCGCGAGCTGCCCGGCCTGCGCTGGGGCGAGATGCGCCTGAGCGCGCCCGCCACCAACGAACCGCCACGGCTGCGGGCCCAGCTCTTCCTGCTCAAGGTGCAGCCATGAAGACCGCCTTGCTGGCCCTTGCCGCCCTGCTGCTCGCGGCCACCACCGCGCGTGCCGCAGACGAATCCGCGCGTGACCCCACCGCCTGGCCGCCCGCGCTGCGCAGCGCCATGGCCGCAGCCTCTGCCGCCTCGGCCGCGTCTGCTGTCGAGCCCAGCGACAACGCCATCCGCCAGGTCGTGTTCGTCAACGGTCACGCCTACGTCGTCCAGCGCGGTCGACGCTTCGGCATCGGCGAGCTGCTCGACGGCGCGCGCATCGAGCGCATCACCGAACAGGCCGTGTGGTTGCGCGAGGCCGGCCAGGTCCGCCGCGAGCCGCTGTACGGCGGCGTCGAGAAGCGCCTGCCCGCGCCGCCCTCCAAGGCGGCGGCCGGCATCAAGAAATCCAAGGAGAAGCCATGAAGGCCCCCGTTCCCCACGTGCCGCGCCTCCTGCTGCTGAGCGCCGCTGTCACCGCGCTGCTGGCCGGCTGTGCCGACAAGCCGCTGCAGGTGGCCCAGCCCAGCCAGGCGCTGCGCGAGGAGCTGCAGGCCCAGCGCAAGGCGGGGCCGGCCTCGGCCGCCTCCGCGGCGCAGGCCCCGGCCGTCGAAGCCCTGCCCGTGCCACCGCCCCCTCCCGCGCTGCCGCCCGAGCCGCGCTTCGACCTCATCGTCAACGGCGCCCCGGCGCGCGATGTCTTCCTGTCACTGGTCAGCGACACGCGCTACAGCATGCTCGTGCACCCGGCCGTGTCCGGCACGCTGTCGGTCACGCTCAAGGGCGTCACGCTGCGCGAGGCGCTGGACTCGATCCGCGATGTCTACGGCTTTGACTACGCCGTCGACGGTCGCCGCATCACCGTCTTCCCGCCCACGCTGCAGACGCGCGTGTTCACGATCAACGCACTCGCCCAGCAGCGCAGCGGCCGCAGCGAGGTGCGCGTCAGCTCGGGCGCCGCGCCCGTCAGCAGCCAGAACAACAACGGCAGCGGCAGCACGCCGAGTGCCGGCGGCAACGGCAACGGCGGCAGCACCAACACCGTGCTGCAGCAGGAGAGCAGCCAGCTCAGCACCAAGGTGTCCAGCGATTTCTGGGGCGAGACGACGGCGGCGCTGAAGGCCCTGGTCGGCAACGGCGAGGGCCGCGCCGTCATCACCAGCCCGCAGAGCGGCACCGTCGCCGTGCGTGCCATGCCCGACGAACTGCGGCACGTGGAGGCCTGGCTGAAGGCGACGCGCATCGCCGTCGAACGCCAGGTCATGCTGGAGGCCAAGATCGTCGAGGTCGAGCTGCGCGAGGGCTACCAGAGCGGCATCGACTGGTCCCGCATCGGCGACCGTGGCGCCATCGGCCAGACCAGCGCCAACCCGTCCATCCCGAGCGGCGTCAACAGCATCATCAACCCGCTGGTCAGCAACACGCGCGGCCTGCCGACGCTGTCCAGCGGCACACAAAGCCCCGCCTGGCAGGATCTCATCCCCCTGCCCTCGGCCGGCGGCGGCACCTTCGGCCTGGCGCTGTCGCGCGGCGGCTTCCAGGCGCTGCTGAGCTTCCTTGAAAGCCACGGCGACACGCAGATCCTGTCCAGCCCGCGCATCGCAACGCTGAACAATCAGAAGGCCGTGCTCAAGGTCGGCACCGACGACTATTTCATCACCGGCATCAGCGGCAGCAACACCTCCAACGCCACCAGCACCACGGGTTCGACGGGCACCACCAACCAGATCCCGACACTGACGCTGACGCCCTTCTTCAGCGGCATCGCGCTGGACGTGACGCCGCAGATCGACGCGGCCGACATGATCACGCTGCACATCCACCCGTCGGTGTCCAATGTGACCGAGAAGATCAAGCAGGTCGACCTGGGCTCGGTCGGCAACTTCCGCCTGCCGCTGGCTAGCGCCAGCGTCAACGAGACCGACACCGTCGTGCGCATCCCCGACGGCCAGATCGTCGCCATCGGCGGCCTGATGCAGATGGAAGCCTCGCGCCGCGGCTCGGGCCTGCCCGGTGCCGACAGCAACCCGTTGACGTCCATGCTGTTCGGCAACCGCGCCAACAGCGGCCGCAAGCGCGAGCTGGTCGTCCTCATCAAGCCCAGCATCATCCGCAGCGCCGAGGACTGGGAGCAGCACAACCGCCTCATCAGCGAGTCGCTGGACGACACCGAGAACCGCTCGCGCCGCGTGATCCGGCTGGATGGGACGGTGGTGGCGCCGCAGAAGTAAGCGGTGGCGGGAAAGGTGGCCAGGTCCGCATCCGTGCCCATTCGTACAGCGTGGACGGTCGCAGCCGTCGCATTAGCGCTGGCCACAGGCAGCTGGCTACTGAACCGATCGGCCGAGGCGCCCACCCCGCCGCGGCCCCTGCCAGCCCCGCCCTCGCCAACGCTCCAGGGAGCGTTGCTACGGCCGGTCATCGACGCGAAGGCCGATGCCGCCACCCAGCCGGCGAGCGCCGCCATGCCGGCTGCGCTTCCCCCGTCCCAGCGCACGCCGGCCTCATCGACACCCGATGAACTGCGCACGGTGCAGCGTGCGCTGGAAGAGGGCGCGACGCCAGCGCAGGCGCGCAAGGCAGCCGAAGTGCTCGCGCGATGTGAGCATGCAAACGATGAAATCGAGTTTGCGTACGGCGTGCGCGACCAGGGCGGCCCGCTGCGGCAGACGTTCGAGAAGAATCCTGGCTTCAACATGGACCAATGGATCAAGGAGAAGCAGGACGTGCAGCGACGCTGCCAGTTCTTCGACGCGGCCACCCTGGCGCGCAGGGGCGACTTTCTCAAGCGCGCCTACGAGGGAGAACTCCCTGGCATGGCGCTGGAGTACCTGCTGTGGCTCAACGCCCACGCCAACCAGGCCGCCGCCACACCGGAACTGCTCGGCAAGCTGCAGCGCGAGGTGCGGCAGACCGCCGAGGACGGCGACTTGGAGACGTTGTCGACCTACATCTATTCATTTGGCGCGCTGGGCGAGACGGCGATGCAGCGGCAGGCCTACAAGGAAGCGTGGCTGCGCATTCTGATTGAAATGTCCGGCCCGGCGGCGACCAAGGAAAGCCGCGACTCGATGGAGAACGTCGAGAAGATGATGCGCCAAGGGCGCTGGGCGCCGCCGGCGCTGAGCGTCGACGAACAGCGCGAGGCCGACGCGCTGACGGAGCGCGTGGTTGATGCCTGGCGCAAGCGCCACTAGGAGGCTCCGGCCTCGCCGTCAGCCATGAACATGCAGGGCCTGGGTGCCGCCGGCCGTCACCCGCCCCACGACGGCCGCCGCCCCGAAGCCGTGGTGCGCAAAGATGGCCAGCACCGCGTCCACCGCCGCAGGCTCGCAGGAGACGAGCAGCCCCCCGCTGGTCTGCGGGTCGGTCAGCAGCGCACGGTCCTCGGCGGCGAAATCCGCCGGCAGCTGGATGTCGTGCCCATAGCCCGCCCAGTTGCGCCCCGAGGCGCCGGTGACAAAGCCGCGCTGCGCCAGCTCTCGCACACCCGCCAACAACGGCACGGCGCGCCAGTCCAGTTCCACCGTGCAGCGCGCGCCACGCGCCAATTCCAGCGCATGGCCGGCCAGGCCGAAGCCGGTCACGTCGGTCAGCGCGTGCACGCCAGGCAGCGCAGCCAGGTCGGGGCCGGGCGTGTTCAGTTTCGTCGTGACGTCGATCATGCGGGCATAGCCCTCGGCGTCGAGCTCTTCCTTCTTCAGAGCCGCGCTCATGACACCCACGCCCAACGGCTTGCCCAGCACCAGCACGTCGCCGGCACGCGCATCGGCATTGCGCTTGACGCGCTTGGGGTGCACGAGGCCCAGGGCCACGAGGCCGTAGATGGCCTCCACCGAGTCAATGGTGTGGCCGCCGGCGATGGGAATGCCCGCCGCGCGGCAGACCGAGGCGCCGCCTTCCAGCACGCGGCCAATCGTCTGCGTGGACAGCACGTTGATCGGCATGCCGACGAGGGCCAACGCCAGGATGGGCCGGCCGCCCATCGCGTAGACGTCGCTGATCGCGTTGGTCGCGGCGATGCGTCCGAAGTCGAAGGGGTCGTCGACGATGGGCATGAAGAAGTCTGTCGTCGCGATCAGCGCCTGTTCGTCGTTGAGCTGGTAGACGGCGGCGTCGTCGGCGGTCTCGATGCCCACCAGCAGTTCCTTGGGCACGGGCATGGCCGTCGTGCTCTTCAGGATCTCGGACAGCACGCCCGGCGCGATCTTGCAGCCGCAGCCGCCGCCGTGCGACAGCGACGTGAGGCGGGGTTCAGCGGCGGGAGCGGGACTGGCGGGTGCGTTCATGGCGTGGGGTGGTGTGCGAGCAGCGTGCCGACAATGCGACGCAGGGTCGCCTGTTCGGCCGAGGGCGCAAACAGCACGGCTCTTGGGGCCAGCTGGGCGGTAAGGCGGGCAAGCATATCGGCATCGTCGCGGCAGCGGGCCAGCAGGGTTGCCAGCGCCGCGTCGTCACCGGGCTCGAACACACCCTCGTAGCCCTCGCCCAGCAGGCCGAGGTTGCCATCGATGCGCGAGGCCAGCACCGGCGTGCCGCTGCGAATCGCCTCGATGACGACGTGGGCGCCGCCTTCCATGCGGCTGGCGTGCACGAGCACGTGCGCCGCCTGGATGCGTTGGCGCACGGTCGCATGCGGCAGGGCACCCAGCCAACGAAAGTGCGGCAGCTCAGCGTCCCGCGCCGCGGCCTCTTCGCCAAGGGCGGGGTCCAGCGCGGCGCCGATGTGGTCGAGCAGGATGTCGCGCCGGTCGGCCAGGCGCCGCGCGGCGCGCCAGTAGGTGCGCGGATCCTTCTCATCGCGCAGATGGCCCACCATCAGCGCGCGCAGGTGTCGGCCGGTGTGTGGCAACGGGGTGCGCGCGGCGCAGGACTGCAGCACGACATGGGCCTTGCCGCGCAGCGCCTCGGGGAGTTGCCGCGCGCCCAGTTCGTTCAGCACGACGAGGGCGTCGGCCAGGGCCAGCGAGCGCTGCGCATTCACGTCGGTGGCGATGTCGCGGTAGAGGTCGGTGCCGGTCAGCACCAGCACGATGGGCCGCGCCGGATGCACCGCACGCCAGGCGGCGATGGCCGGTGCCGAGCGGCGCGCGTGCAGCGCGATCAACAGCGTGTCGTCCCCGTCGGTCCAACGCTCGGCGAGCCGGACACGGTAAGCTGGCCGCAGCAGCTGAGCCCAGCGATGCGCGGTCTGCCAGTTGCCGTTGTTGGCCCGAGCCAGGGCCGGCGTCACGATGACCAGGGATTCACGACGATGCACGATGCGAGCCTAACGCGCGCGGCCTTCGACGCCCGTCGGGGTGGGCCCGGGGCACTGGCCGAGGCGCTGGCCGCGAGCCGTGCCGACACGCTGGCCACGTTCGCCGCCTACGAATGGGCACTGCCTGATCTGACCGTGCCGCTGCACGCCGACATCAACCCGCCGCTGTGGGAGCTGGGCCATGTCGGCTGGTTCCAGGAGTTCTGGATCGCGCGCAATCCCGAGCGTGGGCGCGGCGCGCGGGCCAATCCCGAGGCGCCACGGCTGCGGCCGGGCGCCGATGCTTTCTACGACTCCAGCCACGTGCCGCACGACAGCCGCTGGCAGCTGCCCCTGCCCAACGCGGCCGCAACACTCGACGCGCTCGCCGGCCAGCTGCAGGAGACGCTCGCGCTGCTGCGCGAGGCCGGCGGCGATGACGACGCCCTCTACTTCTTCCGCCTCGCGCTGCTGCACGAGGACATGCACCACGAGGCCGCGCTCTACATGGCGCGCGGCCTGGGCATTGCCGTCGCCGACCCGCGTTGGCAGGCCCGCCCGTTGCCGGCACCGCCGGCGCCGCTGAACTTCGAGGCCGGCGATTGGCGGCTTGGCAGTGCGCCCGGCGAGGGCTTCGCCTTCGACAACGAACTGCCCGGCCTGGACGTGACCCTGCAGCCCTTCAGCATCGACGCCCAGGCCGTGCGCTGGGCCGAGTTCCTGCCCTTCCTCGAGGCCGGCGGCTACGACGAGCCGCGCTGGTGGACCGAGGGTGGCTGGCGCTGGCGCCGCGCACAGCCGGCCGCCGTCCTGCGCTATCTGCGCCGCGACGGCGGCGCCTGGCGGCAATGGCTGGGCGGCGCCTGGCAGGCCCTCGACACGAGCCTTGCCGCCTGCCATCTGACGCAGCATGAAGCCGCCGCCTGGTGCCGCTGGGCCGGCCGCCGCCTGCCCACCGAGGCCGAGTGGGAATGCGCCGCCTGCACGCGGCCCGCGGCCTTCCGCTGGGGCGACGTGTGGGAGTGGACCGCCAGCCCCTTCACGCCCTTCCCCGGCTTCGAGCCCCATCCTTACCGCGACTACTCCGCGCCCTGGTTCGATGGCCGCCCCGTGCTGCGTGGCGCCTCGCATTGCACCCAGCCGCGCATGCGCCACCCGCGCTACCGCAACTTCTTCCCGGCCACGCGCAACGACGTGCCGGCGGGTTTTCGCAGCTGCGCCGGCTAGAGTGCGGCCGGTGAAGATCTCCCTGCAAGACTTGGCCGCGCGCCATGCCACTGCGCGCCGCGGCGCGGCCAACGCGCTGGCGGGCCTGACCCTGGACATCGCCGAAGGCGAGCAGCTTGCCGTCATCGGCCCCTCGGGCGCGGGCAAGACGACGCTGCTCGAAGTGCTGGCCTGCGCCCGGCCGCTCGCATCCGGCGGCTTGCAGGTCGACGGCGCCGCGCCCTGGTCGCTGCCGCGACGCGCGCTGCAGCGGCTGCGCGGCCAGCTCATCCTCGTGCCCCAGGTGCCGCCGCTGCCGCCGCGCCAGCGTGTCGTGACGGCCGTGCTGGCCGGCCGCCTGCCGAGCTGGAGCCTGTGGACCGCGCTGCGCTCGTTGTTCTACCCGATGGACATTCCCGCCGCCGACGCGGCGCTGCAGTCCTTCGAGCTCGGCGACAAGCTCTTCGAACGCGTGGACCGGCTCTCCGGCGGCGAGCGCCAGCGCGTCGGCCTGGCGCGCGCGCTGGTGGCGCCGGCGCGGCTGTGGCTGGTGGACGAGCCGCTGTCGGCGCTGGACCCTGCACGCGCACAACGCGCCATCGCGGCGCTGGTGCGCGAGGCCGGTGCGCGTGGCGTCACGCTGGTGGCCACGCTGCACCAGGTGGACGCGGCCCTGGCCAACTTTCCGCGCATCCTCGGCCTGCGCGAGGGGCGTTTGATGTTCGACCTGCCCTCGGCCCAGGTCACGCCCGAGCTGCTGGCGCGCCTGTATGCCCAGCACGAGGATGAGCTGCATGGTGCTGCGCCCGTGCCCGCCGACGAGCCCATGCCCGCGCCGCCCGTGGTGATGCAATGCCGCTGAGTGTTGCCGAGCGCCGCGACCCGGCCTGGCTGGGCCGCGTCGGCCTGACGGCTGCCGGCGCGGTGCTGCTGTGGCCGCTGTTCGTCGCCACCGAGTTCAAGCCCTGGCTGCTGCTGGAGGCTGACTCGCTGCGCGTCACCGGCCGCTTCGTCGGCAGCTTCCTGCCGCCGGCCTTCGGCAGCGACTTCCTGCTGATGCTGGCGCGCGAGACCTGGCGCACGGTGGCCATCGCGACGGCCGGCGTCACGCTCGCGCTGCTGCTCGCCGTGCCGCTGACGCTGGCGGCCACGCGGGCGCTGTCCATCTCGGCCCTGGCAGGCCGGATGGCGCCCCTGCCATATGCCGTGCGCCAGGCCGTGCGTGGACTTCTCATCGTGTTGCGCAGCATGCCGGAGCTGGTCTGGGCCCTGGTCTTCGTGCGCGTGGTCGGCCTCGGGCCAGCGGCCGGCGTGCTGGCGATCGCACTGACCTATGGCGGCATGCTGGGCAAGGTCTACGCCGAGATCCTGGAAAGCGGCGACGCCCAGGTCACGCAGACGCTGCTGCGCAATGGCGCCACCCGGCTGCAGGCCTTTGCCTACGGTCTGCTGCCGCAGAACGCGGCCGAGCTGACGAGCTACACCGTCTACCGCTGGGAATGCGCCATCCGCAGCTCGGTCGTGTTGGGCTTTGTCGGCGCGGGCGGGCTGGGCCAGCAGATGGACAGCTCGATGAAGATGTTCGCCGGCGGCGAGGTGGCGACGATGCTGCTGGTCTTCGTGCTGCTGGTGGCCGCGGCCGATCAGTTGAGCGCGGCCTTACGCCGCGCCCTGGGCTGAACATGGCGACTCCGCACCAGTCTCCATCGCTGTTCAGCGCCCGCTGCCGGGCCTGCTGGCTGGTGGCCGGCGTGCTCGCCCTGGTCGTGGCCAGCTTCCTGTCGCTGGACCTGCATCTCGTCGCCTTCGCCTCTGCAGAGTCGCTGGCCAGCATGGGCCGATTTCTCGGCGAATTCTTCCCGCCGGACCTGAGCCCGGCCTTTGTCGCCCGCGTGACCGGCGGCGCCTGGGAGACGCTGGCCATGTCGGCGCTGGGCACGCTGTTGGCGGCGGTACTGGGCGTGCTGATGGCCCTGCCTGCCAGCCGCCTGCACGGCAGCGCTCGGGCCAGCACGCGACTGCTGCTGAACGCGCTGCGCTCGGTGCCCGAGCTGGTGTGGGCAGCCATGCTCCTGATCAGCGCCGGCCTCGGTCCCTTTGCCGGCACGTTGGCGCTGACGGCGCATACCAGCGGCGTACTCGGCCGGTTGTTCGCCGAGGCCATCGAGAACGCGGCGCCCGGCCCGGCCGCGGCGCTGCGTGCCCAGGGCGCCGGCACGGCCCGGGTCTTCCTGTACGCGACACTGCCCCAGGTTCTGCCGCAGCTGATGAGCTACACGCTCTACCGCTGGGAGAACAACATCCGTGCCGCGGCCGTGCTCGGCGTCGTCGGCGCCGGCGGCCTGGGCCAGTTGCTGATGTTCCACATGGGCCTGTTCCAGATGAACAAGACGGCGACGGTGCTGATGGCCATGCTCATCCTCGTGGCGCTGGTGGACGGCGCGAGCTTTGCGCTGCGCCGTTGGCTGACACGTTAGCGGTCGTCGGGCGGCGCATACTGCGCGCTCCGTTGGCAGCTCGGGAGACCGTCCATGGACAGCGAAAGCTTTGACGCCATCATCGTCGGCGCCGGCCAGGCCGGCCCGGCCATCGCCGCGCGCTGCAGCCGCGAGGGGCTGAAGACGGCCATCATCGAGCGCCATCACTTCGGTGGCACTTGCGTCAACGTGGGCTGCATCCCCACCAAGACGCTGGTGGCCAGCGCCCGGGCCGTGCGGCTGGCCCAGCGCGGCGCCGAGTTCGGCTTCGACGTCGACGTCGACGGCCTGCGCGTCGACATGGCCCGCGTCATCGCCCGCAAGGACGGCATCGTCATGAAGTCGCGCGAGGGCGTGGAGAGCTGGCTGCGCGGTCTCAAGGGCACGGAGGTCATCGCCGGCCATGCGCGCTTCGTCGCGCCGGCCACGCTGGCAATCGGCGGCCGCCGGCTGACGGCGCCGCGCATCTTCCTCAACGTCGGCGGCCGCGCGTCGCGCCCCAAGCTACCCGGCGTCGATGACGTGCCGACGCTGGACAACATCTCCATCATGGAGCTGCAGGCCGTGCCCGAACATCTCGTCGTCGTCGGCGGCAGCTACATCGGCCTGGAGTTCGCCCACCTGATGCGCCGCCTGGGCGCCGAGGTCACCGTCGTCGAGCGCTCGGCCCGGCTGCTGCCGCGCGAGGACCAGGACGTGTCGGACGGCGTGCGCGCCATCCTGGAAGCCGAGGGCGTGCGCTTCGAGCTGGGAGCCGAGTGCCTGTCGCTGGCGCGTGCCGGCAAGGACATCCGCGTCGGCGCCGCCTGCGGCGCGGGCCAGGGCATCACGGGCAGCCATGCGCTGCTGGCCGTCGGCCGCCAGCCCAATACCGACGACCTGGGACTGGATGTCGCCGGCATCCGCATGGACGAGCGCGGCTACATCGTCGTCGACGACCAATGCCGCACCAACGTCGACGGCATCTGGGCCGTGGGTGACTGCAATGGCCGCGGCGCCTTCACGCACACGGCCTGGAACGATCATGAAATTGTCGTTGCCAACCTTTTCGACAACGACCCGCGCCGCATCAGTGACCGCATTCCCTGCTATGCCCTCTTCATCGACCCGGCCCTGGGCCGCATCGGCATGACGGACAGCGAGGCGCGCGCCAGCGGCCGCCGCGTGCTGCACGCCAAGATGCCGATGCAGCGCGTCGGCCGCGCCCGCGAGGCCGGCGAGACCCAGGGCTTCATGAAGGTGCTGGTGGATGCCGACAGCCAGCGGCTGCTGGGCGCGGCCATCCTCGGCCTCAATGGCGACGAGGTCATCCATGGCCTGCTGGACGTGATGGCGGCGGACCAGCCCTACACCGCCATCTCGCGCACCATGCACATCCACCCGACCGTCAGCGAACTCGTGCCGACGTTGCTGCAACAGCTCGAACCGATGGCCTGAGGCTCAGGCCTTGCGGCCCACCAGGCCCAGTGCCAGCGCGATGCCCACCAGCACGATGGCGCCGCCCACGACCATGCGCGCCGTGATGGCCTCGTCGAGGAAGAGCATCCCCCACAGGATGGCGAACAGCGGGATCAGGAAGGTCACCGACACCGCATTCGTCGGCCCGACGCGGCTCATCAGCCGGAAGTAGAGGATGTAGGCCAGGGCCGTGCACAGGGCCGCGAGGCCGAAGGCGGCGCCCCAGGCCCCGCCGCCGGGCATGGCTGCGGGCCACAGCCACGCGGCCGGCAAGGCCAGCAGCAGCGCCGCGGCGAACTGGCTGCCGGTTGCCACGGCCAGCGGCGACACGCCGGCAAGGAAGCGCCTGGTCGCGTTGGCCGCCACGCCGTAGCAGAAAGTGGCCGCCGCGCAGGCCAGCACGGCAAGCAGGCCGGAGTGGTCGGCACCCGGCTTGAAACTGGCCTTGTCCCAGGCCAGGAAGGCGACGCCGGCGAAGCCGATGACGAGGCCCAGCACGCGCAACGGCGTCAGGCCCTGGCGCAGCCACACGAAGGCGACGACCGCCGTCCACAGCGGCGTCGTCGCGTTGACGATGCTGGACAGGCCGGCCGTGATGGACAGCGCCGCGAAGGAAAACAGCGCGAAGGGAATGGCGCTGTTCAGCGCGCCGACGATCAGCAGGCCCTTCCAGTGCGTGCGCAGGTCGGCCAATTGGCCGCGCGAGGCCAGCAGCGGGATCAGCATGACGCTGGCCAGGCCGACGCGCACGGCGGCGAGCACGATCGGACCGAACTCATGGACCCCGAGGCGCATGAACAGGAAGGAGGCGCCCCAGAGCGCGGCGAGCAGCACGAGCTCGCCGATGTCGAAAGCCTTCATGCGGTGGCGCCTTCCAGGTTCAGCAAGGCCTTCTTGCGGTCCAGGCCGCCGGCGTAACCGGTCAGCGAACCATCGGCACCGACGACACGGTGGCAGGGGATGAGGATGGAGATGGGGTTGCGGCCCACGGCCGCGCCGAGTGCCCGCGCCGCCTGCGCTCGACCGAGGCGTTCGGCCAGGTGGCCGTAGGTGTCCGGCGTGCCGGGCGCAATGCTCAGCAGCGCCTGCCAGACCTCGCGCTGGAAGGCCGTGCCCGCCGGGTCCAGCGGCGGCAGCGTGAAGGACTTGCCGCTGAAATAGGCCGTCAGCGCGGCGGCCGTGGCGGACAGCACCGGGTCGCTGCCGTCGTCCTCGGGCACGTCCAGCGGCCCGGGGTGGTGCTTCTGGCCGTCAAACCACAGGCCCGACAGGCCGGTGGCGCTGCGTGCGGCAGTCAGCGGGCCAAGGGGCGTCGCGATGCGGCGCTGCAGGATGTGATGCTGATTCATGAATGTCTCCAGAGGTGAAGGACGGCGTAGCTGCGGTAAGGGCGATAGTGCTCTGCGGCTTCGAGATAGGCTTTGGGCGACAGCAACGGACCGTTTGGGTCGATCTTTGCGCTGAGGGCCTTGCGCAGCACGACGTCGCCGGGGGGAAAGGAATCTGGCCAACTCCAGCCGCGCATCAGCATGTAGCCGGCCGTCCAGGGGCCGATGCCGGGGATGGTGGTGAGTTCTTCGGCCGCGGCCTCGGGGCTGCCGTCGCGCCGGGCAAAGGCCAGCGTCGGCCAGGCCTGGGCCAAGGCGATGAGGCTGTCGGCACGGCGACCGATGATGCCCAGCGACGCGATGTCGTCACGCGTGGCCTCGGCGATGCGTTCCGGTGTCGGAAAGAGCCGCCGGCAGCCTTCGGGCGCATCCGGCAATTCATCGCCGAAACGCTCGACGAAGCGGCCCGCCAGCGTGCGCGCGGCGGCCACGGTGACTTGCTGGCCCAGCACGGCGCGCACCGTCAGCTCGAAGCGATCCAGGCAGCCCGGCAGCCGCTGGCCCGGCACGGCGCCCTCACCCAGTGCCGCGCCGATGGAGTCGGGGTCGGCGTCCAGGTCCAGCCAGCGGCGCAACAGCGGCAGCAGCGAACCGACGGCCGGCCACAGCGTGGGCGATAGCTCGACGCCGACCTCGCCGGGTTTGTCGAAGCTGGCGCGCAGCCAGCCGGCGTGGCGCTGGCCGGCGTGGGTCAGCGCCAGCGTGCGCGTGATGCCGCGCTCATCGACCCGCTCGACCCCGGCGACGGCACGCGGTGCGAGGAAGGCGAGGACGCCGGCCACGTCGTAAGGCTCGCGGTAGCTCAGGCGCAGGCGCGACGTCGGCGCACTGGCGCCGCCTTCGCGGCGAAGCGCCGTCGGCTGCATGCGGTAGTGCTCCACGAAGGCCGCGTTGAAGCGGCGCAGGCTCGCGAAGCCCGCCGCATAGGCCACCTCCTGCACGGGCAGCGTGCTGTCGGTCAGCAGGGCCTTGGCGAGCAGCAGGCGGCGCGTCTGCAGGTATTGCAGCGGCGACACCCCATGCTCGGCCTGGAAGATGCGGCGCAGGTGGCGGCTCGTGATGCCCAGGTGCTTGGCCAGGTCCTCGACACTGGCCTCGGCGTCGTCGCAGGCATCCAGCCATGCAGCGGCCTGCTGGGCCAGCGTGCGCGAGGCGTCCATCGTCGTCCAGGCCAGCGGCCGCGGCGCCAGCTCGGGTCGACACTTCATGCAGGGACGAAAGCGTTCGGCCTCGGCCTGGGCGGCCGTCGAGAAAAATCGGCAGTTCTCGCGCCGCGGCAGCCGCACGCGGCAGACGGGGCGGCAGTAGATGCCGGTGGAGGTGACACCGACGAAGAGCCGCCCATCGAAGCGCGCGTCGTGCGACTGCAGCACGGCGTAGGCCGCGTCGGGAGGGAGCTGGGTGGACAACATGGCACCAGTCTAGGCGCCCGACCCCGCCGCGCATGGCCGTTTCCGGACATGCGAACAGGGTCTGCTGACACGAGGTGTCAGCGCTTGTCGGGGAAGTAGCGGCGACGCAGGCGCTCGACGCTGCCGTTCTCTTCCAGTTGCCGGTAGGCCTTCTGCCAAAGCCCCGCCTCCTCGGGCGCCAGCCCGAGCGACGCGGCCATGTAGAGCTTGGCCTCGCCAAGCGACTGCTGGACGGTGAACTGCCGCTGCGTGTAGCCGTACTCGCTCATCGCAGCATCGAGCATGGGCGCGCCGGCGTAGATGGCATCCAGGTTGCCACCAACGAGCATGCGCAGCAGGTCCTTGTAGTCTTTGCCGTCGACGATGGTGGTGAAGTGCTCGGCACGCAGGTTGCGAACAATGGGCGACCCACGCAGCACGCCGACGCGCAAGGTTCGCAGCTGGCTCAGGCTCAAGGGGTGACCGGTAGCCGGCGTGACCAGCACATAGTGCGCCGTCATCAAGGGCACCAGCCACTGAAAACGCTTCTCACGGTCCGGCGTGCGGGCCAGCGGGAAGATGCCGACCTGGTCGCTACGCTCGGTCAGCCGTACGGCACGCGCCCAGGGGAAGTAGCTCACCTGCGTGGACCGCCCCATCTGCTGGGCCATCAGCAGGACCAGCTCATGCGCGTAGCCTCGTGGCCCGCTCGTCGACCGCCATGCGAACGGCGGCAGGTCGCCAGCCACCCATTCGATCTGCGGCGCATGCCCGGTTGGGTCTTCGGGAAGCTGCGCCCGCACGGCGAGCGGCCGTGTTCCCAGGGCAGACAACAGCAGCAGGTCTCGGCGCAACATCGCGGGGCCCTCTTTTCGCCCCGACTCTAGCCCCCCGACCGGGAAACTACATGGCCTTGAACAGGTGGACGTAGGCGCGGCTGACGGGCAACTCGCGGGCCTGGCCGCGCACGCGCACGAACAGCCGGCTCTGCTCATCGCGGCGCGTGCCGGCGAGGTGGTCGAGGTTGATGATGGTGGAGCGGTGCACCTGCCAGAAGCGGTCGGGGTCGAGCTGGCCGGCGAGCTCGAAGATGGGGGTGCGGATCAGGTGCTCGGCCGTCGCCGTCTGCACGATGGTGTACTTGTCGTCGGCGTGGAAGAAGAGCACCTCATCGACGGCGACCTGGTGCACCAGCTCGCCCTGGGCGGCGCGGATGTAGCGCAGCCGGGGCGGCGCCGCGCCGGCTGCGCCGGCCACGGGCAGCAGGCGCTTCAGCGTCTCGGCCAGCGCACCGTCGCCCTCGGGCGGCACGGCGCGCAGGCGTTCGACGCAGCGGGCCAGGCGGTCGGTCTTCAGCGGCTTGAGCAAATAGTCGACGGCACGCGCCTCGAAGGCGTCGACGGCGTACTCGTCATAGGCCGTCACGAACACGACGCGGGTCGCGCCCTCAATGCCCTGGGCCACTTCCAGGCCGGTCAGGCCGGGCATCTGAATGTCGAGAAAGGCCAGGTCGGGCTCCAACGCGGCGATGGCGTCGGCGGCCTCGATGCCGTTGGCGGCAAGCTTGACGATCTCGAGCTCCGGCCAGGCCTGGGCGAGCTGGGCCTTCAGGTATTGGGCCAGATGGGGTTCGTCGTCGGCGATCAGTGCGGTGGTCATGGGTGCGTCGTGGATTCAGGCAGAGAAGGGAATGCGCAGGCGGGCGCGGGTACCACCGCCGTCGCGCGGCAGCAGCGCCAGCGTGGCGCCCAAGCCCCAGCGGGCGGTCAGCCGGGCGCGGATGTTGTCGAGGGCGACGCCATTGCCGCCGCGGCGCTTGGGACCATCGAGGCCCTGGCCATCGTCGTCGACATCGATGCACAGCCCTTCGGCCTCCCGCCGCGCACTGACGACGATCTCGCCGCCGGCGATCTTGGGCTCCAGGCCGTGGTGGATGGCGTTCTCCACCAGCGGCTGCACCAGCAGCGGCGGCAGCGGGAAGCCGTTCAGCTCGGCCGGCAGATCCAGGCGCACGCGCAGCCGGTCGCCCATGCGCAGCTGCATCAGCGCGAGGTAGGCGTCCAGCATCGCGAACTCCTGGGCCAGCGTCGTCGTGTCGCCGCGCAACTGGCCGAGGCTGGCGCGCAGGTAGTCGGTGAAGCGCTCCAGCATCTGCTTCGCCCGCTCGGGGTCGAAGTCGATGAGGCTTTGCACGTTGGCCAGCGTGTTGAACAGGAAATGCGGCTCGATCTGGCCCTGCAACAGCTTGAGCTGCGCCTCGGTGACGCGGGCCTGCAGGGACTCCTGCTTCCAGCGCGCCCGATAGCGCCAGCTCAGCACGAGGGAGATGACGGCCGATACGAGGAGGAACTGGCGCCAGAAGCCCAGGTTGCCCAGCATCTGCGGCAGGTTCTGGACGGCCCAGATACGGCCGACGAACCACAGGCCGATGATGACGCCCAGCAGCGCGCAGGCGATGGACGAGACCGAGAAGAACAGGCCCGAGCGCCAGTCGCGCCAGCCCATGATGGTGTCCAGCCAGCGCTGCGGCGCCAGTTTCTCGAAGCTGCGGAACACGGTGAAGAAGCAGACCATCACGCAGGTACTGACGAGCAGGTTGCCCGGCACCTGCTCGCGCCACCACGGCCCCGTGCCGAGGTCACCGCGCCGCACGCCGGCGATGACGGCGAAAAAGCTGCCGAAGCCCAGCGTCCAGAGCAGGTAGATCAGCAGCCGAAAGCGTGCCCGGTCCGGCCGGTGCTTCATCAGCACGCGCTGGTGGCGCAGGGCCTGGGCGAATTCCTGGGAGAAGCTCATGGGTCGCGAGTGTAGGAAGGGGGATCGGGACGTCCCCTCTGGGAGCGACGAATCGACAGCCAGTCCGACATATGGCAGTGCCTACAATCCGCCGCGTTTTTCCCCAACCTTTCCCACCGAGGCTTCCATGCAGGTACACGCGTCCATCTTCAAGGCCTACGACATCCGCGGCGTCGTCGGCCAGACCTTGAACGAAGAACTGGCTGAGCACCTGGGCCGCGCCTTCGGCACCGAGGCCAAGGCGCTGGGCGAAAAGGCCGTGGCGGTCGGCCGTGACGGCCGCGTCTCGGGCCCCGGCTTGGTCGCCGCGCTGATCCGCGGCCTGCAGAGCACGGGCCTGGATGTCGTCGACATCGGCGCCGTGACGACGCCCATGCTCTATTACGTCGCCGCCACCCGCGGCAAGCAGGGCTGCCACTCCGGCATCATGGTCACGGGCAGCCACAACCCCAAGGACTACAACGGCTTCAAGATGGTGCTCAAGGGCGCCGCCGTCTACGGCGAGCAGATCCAGGGCCTGCGCCAGCGCATCGAAGCCGAGGACTACGCCAGCGGCAAGGGTCGCGTCGGCCAGATGGACATCGTCCCCGAGTACACCCACCGCGTCGTGACGGATTGCAAGCTGGCGCGGCCGATGAAGATCGTCGTCGACAGCGGCAACGGCATTCCCGGCGCCTCGGCCCCGGCCATCCTGCGCGCGCTGGGCTGCGAGGTCATCGACATCTTCTCCAAGGTGGACGGCGACTTCCCCAACCACCATCCCGATCCGTCGCGCCCCGAGAACCTGGAAGACCTCAAGCGCGTCGTGCACGCGACCGGTGCCGAGCTGGGCCTGGCCTTCGATGGCGACGGCGACCGCCTGGGCATCGTCACCAAGGACGGCGAGATGATCATGCCGGACCGCCAGATCATGCTGATTGCGGCCGACATCCTGAAGCGCCGGAAGGGCGCCGAGATCATCTTCGACGTCAAGTGCACGCAGCGCCTGGCGCCCTGGATCCGCGAGCACGGCGGCAAGCCGTTGATGTGGATGACCGGCCATTCGCTGGCCAAGGCCAAGCTGAAGGAAACCGGCGCGCCGCTGGCCGGCGAACTGTCGGGCCACATCTTCTTCGCCGAGCGCTGGTATGGCTTCGACGACGCGATGTACACGGCCGGCCGCATGCTGGAAATCCTCAGCCGCAGCGCCGACCCCAGCGCCGTGCTGCAGGCCCTGCCGAACAGCTTCAACACGCCCGAGATCAACGTGCCCTGCGCCGAAGGCGAGCACCACGAGGTCGTCAAGACGCTGAAGGCGCAGACGACGCTGGTCGACTTCCCCGGCGCCACCGAGCTGATCACCATCGACGGCCTGCGCGTCGAGTACGCCGATGGCTTCGGCCTGATCCGCCCGTCCAACACGACGCCGGTGCTGGTGCTGCGCTTCGAGGGCCACACGCCCGAGGCGCTGGAGCGCATCCAGCACGACGTGCTGGAGCAGCTCAAGCGCGTGAAGCCAGACGCGAAGTTCGCGGCCGGGCACTGATCTGACAACGGCCTCAGAGCCGCAGAAATCGACATTCAGGGAGAACCGTCATGCCATTGATCGGAGGCTTGCACATCCTGATCGCGCTGCTCTGCGCGGTCCACGTCGTGCGCAGCGGCCAGCAGCTGTACTGGCTTTTCATCCTCTTCGCCTTCCCGCTGCTGGGCAGCCTGGTGTATTTCTTCGCCGTCTACCTGCCCAACTCGCGCCTGGACCACGGCGCTCGCAAGGCCGTCACGGCGGCTGCGCGCGCGATGGACCCGGGCCGCGACGTGCGTGAGGCGCGCGCCGCCTTCGACGTGTCGCCCTCGGCGCAGAACCAGATGCGCCTGGCCGAGGCGCTGCTGAACGCCGGCGAGCCGGCCGAGGCGGCGCAGCTGTACGAAGGCGCGTTGAAGGGCCCGTTCGCCAACGACCCCGACCTGCGCTTCGGCGCCGTGCGGGCCTATGTCGAATGCCAGCGCTACGCCGCCGCGCTGCCGCATCTGCAGGCCTTGAAAGCCGAGCGGCCGAGTTTTCGCCCCGACCAGGTGCTGCTGCTGCTCGCCCGCTGCTATGCCGGCACGTCACGCGCGGCCGAAGCCCGCGAGAGCTTTGAAGAGGCCGTGAGCCGCTACGGCAGCTTCGAGGCCAATGCCGAGTATTCGATCTGGGCCCTGACCAGCGGCGACGCCGCGACGGCCGCGCGCCTGCAAACCGAGATCGACCGCCAGGTCAAGCAATGGAACCCCGTCAGCCGCCAGCTGAACGAGCCCGTCATGCGCCGCCTGAAGGCCGCGCACGAGCTGGCCCGGAAAGGCGGCTGATGCCCGAGGGCCTGGCGCTGGCCCTCTACGCGGCCGCGCTGCGGCTGCTGACGCCCTTCTACATGCTGCGCCTGTGGCGACGCGGCGCCAGGGAGCCCCTCTACCGGCATGCGCTGGGCCAGCGGCTGGGCTTCTATTCAGGCCGTACCGAGCGCGGCCGGCTGTGGATCCATGCCGTATCCCTGGGCGAGACCCGGGCGGCCAGTGCGCTGATCACGGCACTGCGCGAACGGGAGCCGAAGCTGCGCGTGCTGCTGACTCACTCGACGGCAACCGGTCTTGAGGCGGGCCGGGCGCTGCTGCGCGAAGGCGACGCGCAGACCTGGCTGCCGTACGACACACCGGGCGCCGTGCGCCGTTTCCTGCGCCATTGGCAGCCGCGCCTGGGCGTGCTGATGGAGACCGAGGTCTGGCCGGCGCTGCAAAACGAGGCCGCGTGCGCACGGCTGCCCATGGTGCTGGCCAATGCCCGCCTGTCCGAGAAAAGCCTGCGCCAGGGCCTGCGCCTGGCCGCGCTGATGCGGCCTGCGGCTCGGCGCATGATGCTGGTGCTCGCGCAGACCGAAGCCGACGCCGCTCGCATTCGCGCGATGGGCGCAAAGCGTGTCGAGGTGGCGGGGAATCTGAAGTACGACATCGCCGTCGACTCCACGCTGATCGCGCGCGGCCGTGCCTGGGCCGAGCGGCTAGGCCGGCCCGCGCTGATGCTGGCCGTCAGCCGCGAGGGTGAAGAGGCCGCGCTGCTGGCCGAATGGGTCAGGCAGCCCTCCCCTCGCCCGCTGCTGACGATCGTGCCGCGGCACCCGCAGCGCTTCGACGAGGTGGCGGCGCTGGTCGAAGGCGCCGGGCTGAAGCTCGCACGCCGCAGTACCTGGGCCGCCGAACCACCGGCCGAAGCCCTTCAGGCCGATGTCTGGCTGGGCGACTCGATGCGGGAGATGCCGCTGTACTACGGCTTCGCCAGCGTCGCGCTGCTCGGCGGCAGCTTCGAGCCGCTGGGCGGCCAGAACCTCATCGAGGCCGCGGCTTGCGGCTGCCCGGTGCTGACGGGTCCGCACACCTTCAATTTCGCCGAGGCGACGGAGCTGGCGCTGGCCGCCGGTGCGGCGGAACGACATACGACGCTGGCCGACGCGGTCAACCGCGGGCTGGCGCTGTGCGCCGATGCGCCGGCCCGAGACGGCATGAGCGCAAGCGCCCTCGCCTTTTCAGCGGCTCATCGCGGTGCGGCGGACCGCATGGCGGCGGCGCTGCTGGCCCAGCCATCCCGTTGAGGCGGCCGATCAGCTGCCTTGCGCGACCTCGGCGTTCGTCGCCGTCCACCCACCACCCAGCGCCTTGACCAGTTGCGCCGTCGCCGCCCATTGCGCACCGCGCAGTTGCGCCAACGCCCGCTCGGTTGCCAACGGCGTGCGCTCGGCTTCAGTCACGTCGAGGTAGCTGACCGCGCCCTTGTCGTAGCGGCTCTTGGCCACGGTGAGCGCCTGGCCGGATGAGGCCAGCGTGCGGTTCTGGGCGTCGACCACGGCGGCGCGGCCTTGCAGTTCCGCGAGCGCGTCGTCGACCTCACGCAGCGCCTGCAACATACGGCCACGGAAGGTGGCCAGCGACTCGTCGACCTGGGCCTTGGCGCCGGCCAGGTTGGCCTTGTTGCGGCCACCTTCGAAGATGGGCAGCGAGATGCTGGGGCCGAAGTTGTAGAGGCGCGCCGGAGCGGAGACGAGGTCGCCCAGTTCCTTGCTCTGGTAGCCGAAGCTGCCGGTCAGGCGGATGGACGGATAGAACGCGGCCTCGGCGATGCCGACTTGGGCCGTCGCGGCATGCAGTTGCGCGAGGCTCTGCGCCAGGTCGGGGCGGCGTTGCAGCAGCTCGGACGGCAGGCCGGCACGGATCTGCGGTGGGGCGGCCAGGGTGGTGGCCTGCAGCTTCAGCTCGGCGGCGGCCTGGCCGGTCAGTGCGGCGATCTGGTTGGCCGCCAAGGCCTGGCGGCGCGGCAGGTCGGCGACGTCGGCGTCGGCCGAGGCGAGTTCGGCGCGCACGCGCTCCAGGTCCTGCGTCGTCGACGAGCCGGCATCGAAGCGGGTCTGCGCGACCTTGAAGGCATTGGCGCGGCTGTCGCGCACGCGCTGCAGCGCCGTGGCTTCGTCGGCCAGCGCGCGCCATTGCCAATAGGCCGCGGCGACGTCGGCGGTCAGCGCGACACGGGCCGCGGCGGCGTCCAGCGTGGAGGCGTCGAGCTGGGCCTGCGAGGCCTCAGCCTGGCGCTTCACTCGACCCCAGAGGTCGATCTCCCAGCTCAGGTTGGCCTGCACGGCGGTCTGCCAGCCTTCGAAGGTGATGGCCTGGCCGCCGAGTACGGGCGTCGTCACGGACTTGGCCGAGGTGCGCAGGCCGGTCTCGCTGGCGCCGATGTCCAGGCGCGGCAGCTCGTCGGCCTTGGTGGCGCCGAAGACGGCACGCGCACGCTCGACGCGGGCAGCGGCTGCCGCCAGTGTCGGGCTGGCCCGCAGGGCCTGCGCTTCCAGCGCGTTGAGCTGGGCGTCGCCGAACATCAGCCACCAGTCGCGCTGCAGCTCAGCGCCGGCCACGGGGCTGGCGGCGCGGTAGGCCGCGGGCGCGTTGGTGGCGGGAGCCTGGTAGTTGGGGCCCAGCGTCGTGCAGGCGGCGAGCGCGGCGGACAGTGTGAGTGTCAGGAAAAACTTGGTATTCATTTCGATCTCCGAACAGGAGTGCATTGCTCGGCAGCAGCCGTGGAACCGGCTTTGCCGGGCCACTGGCTGCGCCCCTTGAGGGGAGCGCGAAGCGCTACGGGGTGGTCCATCAATGTGCGGCTTCGGCCGCGCCGGCGCCGCCGAGGACCTTCTTGCTCAACCAGACGATGGCGACGCAGCTGAACAGCGCGATGCCAAGGACGAGGAAGGCGTCGTTGTAGGCCATGACGAAGCTGTCGCGGCGCACGACGTTGTCCAGTGCCTTGATGGCCATGTCCTGCGCGGTGGCCAGGTCGATGCCCTTGGACGCGAAGTTCTGCGCCAGCGTGTCCAGGCGGGCTTGAGTGGCGGGGTCGTACAGGCTGACGGCCTCGCCGACGCGGGCGCTGTGCAGGTGCTCGCGGTTGGTCAGCAGCGTGGCCAACGTGGCGATGCCGACCGAGCCGCCAAGGTTGCGCATCATGTTGAACATGCCCGAGGCACTGGGCAGCAGGTGGGGCGGGATGCCGTTCACGGCAAAGTTGGTCAGCGTGATCATGATCAGCGGCTGGCCGAGGGCCCGGACGATCTGCGCGAACAGCAGCTCAGGGCCGGCCGTATCGGCGCTCATGTGGGTGTTCATGAAGCAGGACGTCGCGAACAGCGCCAGGCCCAGGCTCATCATCACGCGGTTGTCCAGCTTGGTGGACAGCCGTGCCGCGAACGGCATGATGAACAGCTGCGGCAGGCCCATCCACATGATCACGAGGCCGATCTGCATCGGCGTGTAGTTCGCAATCTGGCCCAGGTACAGCGGCAGGATGAAGGCCGAACCGTAGAGGCCCATGCCGGTCGTGAAGGCGATGACGCCGGCGATCAGGAAGCTCGGGCGGCCGAGGATGTGCAGGTCGATGAAGGTGTTCTTGCGCGTCAGGCCGCGCCAGGCCCAGCCGTAGATGCCGCCGATGGCGAGCACGGCGGCCGTGATGATGAAGCGGCTCTGGAACCAGTCCTTGGAGTTGCCTTCCTCCAGCATGGCGGTCAGCGACCCCAGGCCCACGGCCATGAAGACGATGCCCATCCAGTCGACGTCGCGCAGCATCTTCAAGTTCATCGGCTCCCTGTCCAGGCCGATGCTGACGCCGAGCATCAGCAGGATGCCGGGCGCCCAGTTGATGTAGAAGATGCTGGGCCAGCCATAGAGCTCGGTCAGGTAGCCGCCCACCGTTGGGCCGAGCGTCGGCGCGAGCGTGGCCGTCATGCCGAACAGGGCCAGGCCGATGGGGCGCTTCTTCAGCGGCAGCTTGCGCGTGACGAGCGTCATCGCCATCGGGATCATCACGCCCCCCGTGAAGCCCTGGGCCGCACGGAAGGCGATCATGCTTTCCAGGCTCCAGGCCATGCCGCACAGCGTGCTGAAGATCAGGAACAGCGCAACGTTGGCGACCAGGTAGCGGCGCGTGGAGAACACCATCGCCAGGAAGCCCGCGAGCGGGATGACGACGATCTCGGCGACGAGGTAGGCGCTGGAGATCCAGGAGCCCTCCTCCTGCGTGGCCGACAGTGCGCCGAGGATGTCCTTCAGCGAGGAGTTGGTGATCGCGATGTCCAGCACCGCCATGAAGGCGCCCAGCAGGCTGGCCAGCACGGCCAGCCAGGTGCGCCCGCTGACCTTCTCGCCGGGCGGCGGGGGGAGGTAGTTTTCGTTGCCCATGTCAGTTATCCAATGCGCGTTCGTGGCAATCGCAACTCATGAAACCTGCGGGTCGAGCGCCGGGCCGCTCCCAAGCCGGCCCGCTCTGGCGATGTGCTTGCCGGTCGAACCGGCGAGCATCGCCGTCCCCTCGGGGGACCGGCCAAGGTACTCCTTGGACGAGGGGCTCCATGTCACTCGGCGACTTCGACTTCCGCCTGGACGGAAAGGCCCGGCACGATGCGCGCGGCTTGCTCGCCCAGCGCCTTCAGGCTCTCGGGCGCGAAGACCAGCTTGACCGGCACGCGCTGGACGATCTTGGTGAAGTTGCCGGTCGCGTTGTCCGGCGGCAGCAGCGCGAAGCTGGCGCCCGAGGCCGGCGCGAAGCTGTCGACCTTGGCCGTCAGCTGCTGGCCGGGGAAGGCGTCGACCTTGATGCGCACCTGCTGGCCGGGCTTCATGCGCGCGAGCTGGGTCTCCTTGAAGTTGGCGACGATCCAGACCTCGGGCTCGACGATGGCGGCCAGTTGCTGGCCGGCCTGCACGCGCTGGCCCACCTCGACGGTGCGCTTGCCGATGCGACCGTCGGCCGAGGCGCGGACCTCGACGTAGCCGAGCTGGTTCTGCGCGTCCTTCAGCTGGGCCTGCGTGGCGCTCTTCTGCGCGTTGGCGGACTGGCGGGCGCTCTCGGCGGCGGCAATCGCCTCCTTGGCCGCATTCACGCTGGCCTTCTTGGCAGCCACATCGGCGCGGGCCACGTCACGGGCGGCGAGGGCCGCGTCCAGCTCCTGCTTGGAAGTGGCGCGCAGCTCGGCGCCGAAGAGAGCCTGGCTGCGCTTGGCCTCCAGCTCGGTGCGGGCCAGCACGCTCTCGGACTGGGCAACCTGGGAGGTCGTCACCGCGGCCTGGGCCTTGGCCTGGGCGATCTGCGCGGCGCTGCTGGAGATGACGGCGTCGGCCTGGGCGATCTGGGCCTTCAGGCGTTCGACCTGCACGGCCGCGTCGGCCGGGTCCAGGCGCAGCAGCACGTCGCCGGCCTTCACGAAGGCGTTGTCCTGCATGTGCATCTCGGTGACGACACCGGCCACGCGCGTCGCGACCGGGTGCAGCCGGCCGGCGACGAAGGCGTTGTCCGTCTCCACCAGATGCTGGCTGCGCCACCACATGCGACCGCCCAGGCCGATGCCGCCGATCAGCAGCACCGCGCCGATGATCAGCAACGGCAGCGGCGGGCCGCTCTTGGTGGGCTTGGGCGCGGCAGCGTTCTCTTGCGGTGCGTTCATGACAGGGTTTCCTTTTTGTCGGTGCTTGAGGTTGTTCTGGGGCTGAGGCGGCCCATGCCGCCGGACTGGAATCTCTGCAGGGCCGCCACGATCTGGCCTTCGTCGCTCATGACGAAGGGGCCGTGGCGCACGACGGGCTCGCGCAGCGGCCGGCCGCTGAAGCAGGCCAGGCGCAGGGGTTCATCGGCTTGCAGCCGGATCTGGCTGCCTTGAGGCAGGCTCAGCGCGCGGCCGGTGGACAGCGGCAACTCGCCGGCCTGGCCGCTGCCCTGGATGGCGATGGCGAAGCCCTGCTCGGTGTCGGCCAGGGCAATGTCGAAGCTGGCGCCGGCGTCGATGTCGACGATGGTCAGTGCCGGCTCGCCGGCGCCGCCAAAGACCTGCACCGACTGCCAGCCAATGCCGGCGCGGCGTGCCATCTGCTCGGGGGCGATGCGCCGCACTTCGGGCGCGCGCAGCTTCTGGTCGGCCGGCAGGTTGACGAAGATCTGCAGGCCATGGGCTTCGCGGCCGGCCTCGGCGGGGAACTCGTCGTGCATGACGCCGCGGCCGGCCAGCGTCCAGTGCAGGCCGCCGGGTTGAATCGCGTACTCGCCGCCCAGCGAGTCGCGGCTGATGAGGCCGGTGGCCGAGTCGTCGAAGAGATAGGTCACCGCCGAGAAGCCGGCATGCGGATGGGGCGCGAAGGCGGCCTCGCTCATGCGGAAGTGGTCGACCATGATGAAGGGGTCGAGCAGCGCCAGGGGCTCACGCCAGCCCTCGGCCTGGAAGCCGGCGCCGATGCGGTGCCGCTGGGGCTGGAGAAGACGGGGCGTTGACATGATGGCCGCGACTGTAGAGAGTTCCATTTCCGGCGAACAGCCATAAAACTCAAACTCACCGTTCCAGAAACGAAACGAAACGAAGCGAGATACAGCGAGATAAACGACACCATGAAGATCGACGACCTCCTGCTGCTGGCCCAGGTTCACAAGGCCGGATCGCTGTCCGCTGCCTCCCGCCTGATGGACCTGCCCAAGGCAACGCTGAGCCGGCGCCTCACCGCGCTGGAAACCTCGGTCGGCGCCCGCCTCTTTGTGCCAGGTGCCAGTCGCATGACGCTCACCGAACTGGGCGAGCAGCTCGCCGAGCGGGCCGCGCGGCACGACGACGACATCGCCGAGACCCGCCAGTGGCTGGCCTCGCGCGAGGCCACGCCGCAGGGCCGGCTGCGCGTGTCGGTGCCGGCGGAGTTCGCGATGCTGGTGCTGGCCGAGAGCTTCTCGCGCTTCGTGCGCCGCTACCCCAAGGTGGAACTGGAGATCGACACGACGCCGCGCCGCGTCGATCTCTTCAACGAGCCCTACGACGTGGCCGTGCGCATGGGCCCGGTGGACGAACCCGACCTGATCGCGCGCCAGTACATGCTGCTGGAGCGCGGCCTGTACGCCAGCCCCATCTACCTGCAGGCGCGGCCCGCGCCACAGACGCCGGCCGATCTGGCCGAGCATGATTTCGTTGTGCTGACGCAGGGCAAGGGCATGTACCGGACGCTGCTCAGCGGCAAGCAGACGGCCGAGGTGCAGTTGCGCGGGCCGCTGGAGGCCAATTCCATCGGCCTCGTGTTGTCACTGACGCGCGCCGGCGGTGGCATCGGCAGCTTTCCCTTCGGCATGGTGGCCGCCGACGTCGAGGCCGGCACCCTGGTGCCGGTGCTGCCCGACTGGCGCTACGAACCCCTGCCCGTGCACCTGCTCACCGCCAGCCGGCGCTTGATGCCGGCCAAGACGCGGGCCTTCATCGATCACCTGTTCGAGACGGTGCCCGAGTGGGCCAAGGGCGCGCTGCTCAGTCTCCCAACGAAGTCCCTCGCCCCACCTCGTCAGCATGTATAGGGCGAGTCGGTTGCGGCCCTAGCCAGGCTTCAGGCCACTCGGGGTCACGTCCAGCAGGCGGCGCAGCGAATTCGTCAGATGGGCCTGGTCGGCATAGCCCAGCTCGGCGGCCACGTCCGCCGGCTTCGCCCCCCGGCTCAGCAGCGCCGCCGCCGCATCGGCGCGAGCGATCTGCTGCAGCTTCTTGGGGCTGAGCCCCGTCACGTGGGCGCTGTGGCGCTGCAGGCTGCGGTCGTCGACGCGATGCCAGCCCGACTGCCTCGCGCGCAGCACGAGCCGGTCCACCTCGATGAGGCCGCGGCGGGCCAGTGTCAGCACGAACTGCTCGGCGTTGTCGAAGTTCGGCAGCACCAGCCGCTCGCCATCGATGAGGCAGTCGCGCGGGCCGGCCAGCTCATGCACATGGCCCTGGTTGGCCATGGCGACACCGGGCCGCTTCGGCATGTAGACCTCGGGCCGGAAGGCGATGTTGAAGTAGCGGTCGCCGGCCTCGCCGGGCAACTGGACGACGCGGTCCGTCTGCCCCGTCTGCAGCACCATCAGGCCGTGGCAGCCCTGCCAGAACACCAGGTCCCAGGTGCCATCCGGCCGCGCCGGCTCCAGCGCCGCCGCGGTGTACTCGACCTGCTCGATGCGCGCGATGAAGCGCGCGGCCGACGCTGAATCGGCCTCGCGCGTCTCGCGGCGGATGTCGGCGGGCATCCGCCCATGCTAACCCTCAGCCCACGCGGGCGAAGAAGCGGCGGATGTCGTCGACCAGAAGCCCCGGCGCGTCCGTTGCCGCGAAGTGGCCGCCTTCGGCCATCTCCGTCCACTGCACGATCTGGCTGTGCGAGCGCTCGGCGAAGGCGCGCACGGAGCGGAAGTCGTTCGGGAAGGACGCGACCGCCGTGGGCGCCGCGCTGGGCAGCTCGCGATAGCCGGCGCCCGTGCGGGCGTTCTCGTAGTAGGACTCGGCCGCCTGGCCGCCGGTGGCCGTGAACCAATACAGCGAGACATGCGTCAGAAAGCGTTCGCGATCCAGGGTGGTGGCGGCCTCGCCCTCGAAGCCGACGAACAGTTCGGCATTCCAGGCCAGCAGGCCGACCGGTGAATCGACCAGGCTGAAGCCCAGCGTCGCCGGCCGCTTGGACTGGATTTCGGCATAGCCGTTGTACTTCTGGAAGCGTTGGAGATTGCCCATGCCGGCCAGCTCGAAGGGCGAGAGCTTCTCCATCTCGCCCGGGGCGCCGCTCGGGAAGGCAAAGATCTGCTGCAGGTGCACGCCAACCAGGCCCTGTGGGTTCAGGATGCCCAGCTCTCGGCTGACCAGGGCCCCCACATCGCCACCCTGGGCCCCGTAGCGCTCATAGCCCAGGCGCTTCATCAGCGTGTCCCAGGCGGCGGCGGTGCGCGACGCGTCCCAGCCCGGGCCGGCCAACGGCGACGAGAAGGTGAAGCCGGGCAGCGACGGGATGACGAGGTGGAAGGCGGTAGCCGGGTCAAGGCCATGGGCGCGCGGATCGCTCAGCGGGCCGATGATGTCCAGGAACTCGGCGACCGTGCTCGGCCAGCCGTGGGTGAGAAGCAGGGGCAGCGCATGCGGCTCCGGCGAGCGCACGTGCAGGAAGTGAATCGTCTGGCCGTCGATCTCGGTCCTGAACTGCGGATGGCGGTTCAGCGCCGCTTCCTGCTGACGCCAGTCGAAATCATTCAGCCATTGGTCGGCCAGCTCGCGAATGAAGGCCACCGGCTGGCCATGACTCCAGTCCTGGGCCACGGCCTGCGGCCAGCGCGTCTGGCGCAGCCGCTGCCGGAGGTCGTCGATGGCAGCCTGCGGGATGTCGATGCGGAAGGGGCGGATGGCGGTGTGCATGGCGAGGTCCTGGGGGGTGGATGGATGGCCCCAGTGTCTGTAGCGCCGCCCCCAGGGTCTTGTAGAAACCCGCCACGGCGGCTACCTCAGCTTGATGACGACCTTGCCCTTGGCCCGCCCGGCTTCGACATGGGTCAGGGCCTCGTTGGTGGACTCGAACGGAAACACGCGGTCCACGACCGGGCGAATGGCACCGGCGTCGATGAGCCGCGTGATCTCGCGCAGTTGCTGGCCGCTGGCCTTCATGAAGAGGAAGGAGAAGCCGATGCCGCGAGCCCTGGCCCTGCGCCGGACGCCGGCGCTCAGCAAACGGATGACCAGCTTCACGAACCACGGCGCGTTGATGGCCTGGCCGAACGCCGGATCGGGCGGACCGGAAATCGAGATGACCTGGCCGCCTGGCTTGAGCACGCGCATCGACTTTTCCAGGGCCTCGCCGTCCTGGCTGTGCAGGACGACGTCGTAGTCACGCAGGACCGCTTCGAAGTCCTGCTTCTTGTAGTCGATGACGACGTCGGCGCCGAGGCGCTTCACCCACTCGACGTTGCCCGTGCTCGTGGTGGTGGCAACGGTCGCGCCGAGGTGCTTGGCCAGCTGGATGGCAAAGCTGCCGACGCCGCCCGAGCCGGCCTGGATGAAGACCTTCTGCCCCTTCTTCAGCCGCGCCCTGTCGACCAGCGCCTGCCATGCCGTCAGGCCGACCAGGGGGACGCCTGCAGCCTCTTCCATCGACAGGCCCCGAGGCTTGGGAGCGAGGGATGCTTCCCTGACCGCGATCAATTCCGCGAAGCTGCCGATGCGGAAGTCGTCGGCCCTCGCATAGACCTCATCACCGGGCTTGAACTGCCGCACCTGCGGACCGGCCTTGACCACCACGCCGGACACGTCATGGCCCAGCACCAGCGGCATGCGATAGGGCAGGATGAGCTTGAACTCGCCGCTCCTGATCTTGGCGTCGAGCAGGTTCACGCCGGCCGCATGGACCTGCACCAGGACCTCGTCATCACGGAGTTCCGGATCGGGCACGTCGGCCAGGCGCAGTGCGCGCTTCTTGCCATAGCCATCGAGGAGAAATGCTTTCATGGTCATCCCTTTGCGTTGTGCGGGCAGTTCACGCCTGAAGGCGCAGGTCTTTTCGGATGCCCGAATCCATCAGGCCGGCAGGCGCAAACGTGCGCAGCAGGCGCAGGCGCGCGGCCAGGACACCGGCTGTGTACCTCACCTTGGGGCGCGCCGCCTGGGCCGCTTTCAGGACGACCTCGGCCACCACGCTCGGCGGCTCCGCGGTGGCCATCACCTCGTTCACCCGCTTGGCCACCGTGGCGCGGACCTGGCGGTATTCATCGAGCTTGCTGTCGGGCTCCAGCAGGTTGGCGTCGAACGGCGTCTTCGTGTAGGCGGGCTCGATGACCGAGACACGGATGCCGCGGGAGCGCAGTTCATGGTCGAGGGATTCCGAATAGCCTTCGATCGCATGCTTGGTCGCGGCATAGAGCGCCCCGTAAGGCATGGGCAGGAAGCCGAGCACGGAGCCGATGTTGATGATGCGCCCGCTGGCCTGGCGACGCATGTGAGGCAGGACCGCGCGGGTCATCCGCACGACACCGAAGAAGTTGGTGTCGAAGATGGCCTGCGCCTGTTCGAGCGAACTCTCCTCGGCACCGGCAGGCGCGACGCCGAAGCCGGCGTTGTTCACGAGCAGGTCGATGCGCCCTTCCCGCTCGATCAAGGTTTGCACGGCGGCTCGCACCGAGTCGTCGTCGGTCACGTCCAGCGACATCATCTCGAACGGCTGCCTGCCCGGCTCGCCGCCGCGCCGGCTGGTGCCGTAGACCTTGTAGCCCGCCTGTGCGAGCCGCTCGGCGGTGGCGCGGCCAATGCCGGATGAGGCACCGGTCACCAGGGCGATCTTGTTGTTCATGGTCATTGCAGTTCTCCGTCAGCGTGTGTGGTTGTGGGGTCAGCGCCAAGCGGGATGCGGGGCGCCGGGCAGCGCCGGTCTAGACGCTCGAATCGTTTCGTATGATGTTTGTCATATATGTAGACAAAAAAAAAGTCCCGACGTGATCCAGGCCTCAGGGCGTCGGGGGCCGCAGCTGCTTCAATGCCGCTTCACGGAGCCGATCCGAGAGCGTTGCATCGTCCACGGCGCGGGCCAGCACCAAGGCGCCGACCATGGTGGACAGGGTGACCAGCGCCTCTTCGTGGGCGCCGGGCTGCCCCCAGCCGGGTGACTCCCGGGCGAGCAGGTCAATCGTCTGCTTGATGTGCCTTGTCATTACCCGGCGCACCTCGGGCGCCTGGCGCACCGTCTCCGAACCCAGGGCGGCCAGCGGGCACCCCATCTCCACCTGCTGCTCGTGCTCCTTGGACAGATAGGCCTCCAGCATGCGAGCCAGGGCGACATTGGAAGGCGCATCCGCCGCCACGCTGGCGGCAGCGGCGGCGGAATCGGCACAGGCCCGGTCGGCCGCCTCGGCCAGCATGGCCTCGCGGGAGGCGAAGTGCGCGTAAAACGCGCCGTGCGTCAGCCCGGCCTCTTTCATGATGTCCGCGACGCCGGTGCCGTCATAGCCGCTGCGGCGGATGGCCCGTGCGGCCGCGGCCACGATGCGCTCGTGCGATGCCTCCTTGGCAGAGGCCCTGGCGTTGGCTTTTGAAGTTCGCATGATGATCATCATATTTCAAGCGACCGAAAGCCGCAAGACCAATCGCTCACGTTCGGCCAGCGCAGCGTCGTCAGGGTCCAGTCTCGCCAAGCCTCAAGAGGCCAGCAGCGCTTTCAACCCGGCCTCGTCCAGCACCGTGACGCCGAGCGTGCGGGCCTTTTCGAGTTTGCTGCCGGCCTCTTCGCCGGCGATGACGTAGTTCGTCTTCTTGGACACCGAGCCGCTGACCTTGCCGCCAGCGTCCTCGATCAAGGCCTGGGCTTCGTCGCGGCTGAGCGTCGGCAGCGTGCCGGTCAGCACCAGCGTCTTGCCCAGCAGCGGGCGCGGCCGGTCGTCGCCCTCGCCTTCGCTTTCCTTGGGCTGCACGCCGGCCGCGAGCAGTTGCTCGATGACCTCGACGTTGTGCCGCTGCGCGAAGAAGGTGTGGATGCTGGCCGCGACGATGGGGCCGACGTCGGGCACCTCCAGCAGCTGTTCGACGCTGGCGCCCATCAGCTTGTCCAGCGTGCCGAAGTGGCGTGCCAGGTCCTTGGCCGTCGTCTCGCCGACCTGGCGGATGCCGAGCGAAAACAGGAAGCGCGCCAGCGTCGGTGTCTTGCTCTTCTCCAGCGCGTCGACGATGTTCTGCGCGCTCTTCTCGGCCATGCGGTCCAGCGCGGCGAGCTTGGCCACGCCGAGCTTGTAGAGACCGGGCAGGCTCTGCACGATGCCGGCGTCGATGAGCTGCTCGACCAGCTTGTCGCCCAAGCCCTCGATGTCCATCGCACGACGACCGGCGAAGTGCAGCATGGCCTGCTTGCGCTGGGCCGGACAGAACACGCCGCCGGTGCAGCGGTATTCGATGCTGCCCTTCTCGCGCGCCGCCTCGCTCTTGCAGATGGGGCAGGCGCGCGGCATGTGGAAGTTGGGCACATAGCTCGGCCGGTCACCCGGCACGCGACCGACGACCTCGGGGATCACGTCACCAGCGCGACGGATGACGACCTTGTCGCCCACACGCACGCCCTTGCGGCGCATCTCGAAGACGTTGTGCAGCGTCGCGTTGCTGACCGTCGTGCCGCCGACGAAGACCGGCTCGAGGCGCGCCACCGGCGTCAGCTTGCCGGTGCGGCCCACCTGGATGTCGATGGCCAGCAGCGTCGTCACCTGTTCCTGGGCCGGATACTTGTGCGCCACGGCCCAGCGTGGCTCCCGGGTCTTGAAGCCCAGCTTCGCCTGCAGCTCACGCGAGTTGACCTTGTAGACGACGCCGTCGATGTCGAAGGGCAGCGCGTCGCGCTTGGCGGCCATGGCCTGGTGGAACTTGACGAGCCCGCCGACTCCCTCGGCCACGACGCGGTCGCCGTTGACCGGCAGGCCGAAGGCCGCCAGCGCGTCGAGCAGGCCGGCGTGCGTCGCCGGCAGCTGCCAGCCCTTCACCTCGCCCAGGCCGTAGGCGTAGAAGGACATCGGCCGCTGGCGCACCAGCGCCGGGTCCAACTGGCGGATGGCGCCGGCCGCCGTGTTACGCGGGTTCACGAAGGTCTTCTCGCCGCGCTCGCGCTGGCGCTCATTGAGCTTCTCGAAGTCGTCGCGGCGCATGTAGACCTCGCCACGCACCTCCAGCACGGCGGGCATGTCCTCGGACCTGCCCTTGAGCCGCAGCGGGATCTGGCCGATGGTGCGAACGTTCTGCGTGACGTCCTCGCCCGTCTCGCCATCGCCGCGCGTGGCGGCCTGCACGAGCACGCCGTCCTCGTAACGCAGATTCATCGCCAGTCCATCGAACTT
This sequence comes from Burkholderiales bacterium, assembly GCA_019509985.1. Taxonomy (GTDB): domain Bacteria; phylum Pseudomonadota; class Gammaproteobacteria; order Burkholderiales; family Burkholderiaceae_C; genus Pelomonas. The sequence goes on from JAEKLF010000034.1 coordinate 121,046, forward strand.
CAGCTCGGCGGCGTACTCCACCGGTGGGTCGGTTTCGCTCAGACCGAGTTCGCGGCGCACACGGGCATCGAAGGCGATGGCGCCGCCCTCGGTCGTGTCGGTCTCGGTCGTGATCGACAGCATGGGCACAACATGGCGCACCGGCGTCAGGCCCGACAGCACCGCGCCGATGACGCGTTGCGTGGGTGAATCGGGCGTCAGCAGCTCGGGGTGAGCGGCCTCGATGGCCTGCAGCTCCTGGAAGAGCTTGTCGTACTCGGCATCCGGCAGTTCGGGTGCGTCGAGCACGTAGTAGAGGTGGGCGTGGTGGTTCAGCTGGGCGCGCAGCTCGGTGGCGCGCTGGGCGAGGTGGGCGGTCATGCACGGTATTGTCTCGTCAGCCCGGGTGGCCTCAACCTCCAGCCGTCCGTCGTACTGGCCAGGGTTGCCTCGGCCGGTCCGACGCGATCTACTGCAGCGCAATGTCACGACGAGCACTAACGGAGAAGCTCCATGTTGGACGGGCGACCGAGGGTACGAAGACTGCTGCGGGGACTTTCCATCGTGGTTGTCATCTGGTACGGCGTGCTCTTTGTCTATGGCTTTGCCAACTTCCCGATGGCGCCCTACAGGCCGTGCGGTGCCCAGTCGTACTGCGACAAGGCTGGGCGGCAGCACCCGAAAGCGGACTTCGATGCGTTCTCGCAGTGGGAGCGCTTGTTTTTCATTTCCGTTCCATTCGGTATCGCCGCAGCGGCGGTCGCCCGGAAACTGTGGAAATAGCTCGGGTGGGTTGGGGAACTGCAGTGGCTTCGGGACTGTGCCGCAGCAGGACAAGTCGCTCATGAGTTCACGCGCGGTCTTGCACGCTGGGCCGGCCGTCGGCTTCGACCAGCCCTTCGAGATGCTGTCAGCCTGCCATGAGCGCGTGCGGCGCAGCCTGGACCTGCTCGCGCGCCTGCACGCCCACGTCGGCCAGCACGGCGTGGACAGCCAGGCCCGCGAAGCAGCGGCCGACGTGCTGCGCTACTTCGACCTCGCCGGCCCCGCCCATCACGAGGACGAGGAGCGCCACGTGCTGCCGCGGCTGCGCGGCGCGGGGCTGGCGGCCCTGGCCGAGCGCCTGCATGCCGAGCACACCCAGATGACCCGCCTCTGGGCGCTGCTGCGCGAGCCGCTGATGGCCTGGACTCGGGGCGAAGCCGCGCCGCTGGACGCCGCACTTGTGCACGACTACGTGTCGCTCTACGAAGCCCATCTCGCCGTGGAAGACGGCCAGGGTTTCGCCGCCGCCCGAGCCGGCCTCGACGGTCCCGCGCTGGCCGCGATTGGCCGGGAAATGGCGGCAAGGCGAATTACGTAGCCAAACTACGCCCTGAAACAAGCCCATCGAGTCGCTTCTAGGGATGGATTGTGTCGATTGGTAGTTTTCCTACATTCATGCGCGGCGTGACTGCCTAGAGTTGCCACACTTTCCAGAACCGGGAAAGTGTGGCCAGGGCACGCCGTCGATTGGCCAAAAGCAGCCGTCCCGCGACGAGGGCGGCGGTCGATGAAAACCGGAGACAAACCATGCACAAGCTGCCCCCGAGCCGCCGGCTCGCCCACGCCCTCGCCCTGGCCTCAAGCGCGCTGCTCGCCGCCTTCACGCCCCCTGTCCTGGCGCTGAACCCGAACTCCACGTCAGTGCAGATGTTCGAGTGGAGCTGGCCCGACATCGCCACTGAATGCACGCAGTGGCTGGGCCCCAAGGGCTTCGGCGGCGTGCAGATCTCGCCGCCCGGCGCGTCCAAGAATGCGGCCGGCTGGTGGGGCGTCTACCAGCCGGTGAACTACGTGAACCTCACCAGCCGCATGGGCACGCCCGCGCAGCTGCAGACCCTGA
>JAEKLF010000272.1 GCA_019509985.1 Burkholderiales bacterium
CGTAAGCCCGGGCCTGAGACTTGGATGATCTCGTCGACCGATGAGGACGTAGGTCTCCGTGAATAGGTGGCAGGTTCGCAGATGTACGTGACTGGGATCAGGCGTGGTGAGAGCCAAGTCGATCTCGCCACGACTTAGCTGCTGCTCCATCGACGCAGGGTCCCAGTGGCGAATGGCGAGGCGCACCCCAGGCGCGCGCTGCCTCAACGTCACCGCGAACGGCATCAGGACCGCAGCCTGCACGTAGTCCGTGCAAGCAACCGTGACTGTCAGCTTGCCCCGCGCCGGCGAGAAGTCTTTGTGGGAATGGAGGGTGATTCGCAGTTGATCTAGGGCTTCTCGCAGCGGACCGAGTAGGTCGAGCGCCTTGGCCGTAGGTGTCATCCCGCGGTGGGCCGGGACAAGCAGGGGGTCGTCGAACACATCCCGAAGGCGGCTTAACTGTGCGCTCACTGCTGGCTGACTAAGGTGAAGTCGCGCGGCCGCCTTTGTCACATTCCGCTCGGCCAGGAGAGCTTCAAGAGTCAGCAGCAAATTGAGATCGAGGCGTCCAGTATCCATGCCGTGGATTGTGGAGCAGAACACAATCGATTTCACATATGCCGCGACAAAGGCCACGATGCAGCCATTGCAAATCGCTTGGAGAGCCGCACCGTGGCCAAAAAAGTCCTCATCGTCTACGCCCACCCGGAGCCGACCTCGCTGACGCGCCAACTCGTCGACGTCTCGATTGAAGCCCTTGCCGCTCAAGGGCACCAAGTCATTCAGTCTGACCTGTATGGCATGCGCTGGAAGGCTGTCTTCGATGCAGAGGACTTTCCGAGCAGGACCAATCCTGAGCGGCTTTCGTACATCATGGAATCAGGTCATGCCTATGCAACCGGCCAGCAGACAGCGGATGTCGCCGCGGAGCAGGCGAAGCTGCTGGCTGTCGATGCGGTGATCATGCAGTTTCCGCTCTGGTGGTATGGCTTGCCGGCCATCCTTAAAGGCTGGATCGATCGTGTCTATGCCTTTGGCTTCGCCTACGGGTACAAGAACGGCACCAACGAATATCGCTTTGGCGACGGCATCCTGAAGGGCAAGCGGGCGCTGGTAAACGTCATGACGGGCGGGCCGGCTGCGGACTATGGTCCGCGCGGCATCAACGGCCCGATCGATCAACTCCTCTTTCCACTGACCCACGGCGCGCTCTTCTATCCAGGCATGGACGTGCTCCCCGTCCATCCGGTGTACGGCGCCGCCCACGTCAGCAAAGCGGAAGAGATCGAACCTATCAGGGCGGCGTGGCGTAGTCGCGTCGAACGCCTGTTCGACGACGCGCCGATTCCGTTTCGCTCGCAGAACGGAGGCAGCTTTCCCGATCGCCACACAATGGCAGACGACGTGGCGCCAGGCAAGAGTGGACTGCTGGTGCATGTCGCCGACGAGTAAGGCGGTAGGGCGGGGACAGGGATAGTTTGCGCCGGTTTGGCGAGGGCCTACTCAAGGGTAAGCGAGCGCTGGTCGACGTTCAGGCAGGCGGCCCAGCGGCCGACTATGGCCCACGGGGTATCAACGGGCGGATCGAACAACTGCTGTTCCCGCTGACTCATGACGCGCTGTTCTACCCCGGCATGGACGTGCTCCCGACACACGCGGTCTATGGCGCGGGTCACGTTTCCGCGGCGGAGGAAGTGGACGCGATCAAGGCAGCATGGCGTGTGCGTCTTGCCGGGCTATTCCATCGGAGAAAACCAAATGCTCATTCTGAAACTGCTCCTGATCTCGCTTATAGGCGCCGCGCCATTGCCGATGGCGACAGCCCAAACCGCTCCCGCCAATGTGCGGGCGGCCGTCGCCGCTCCCGGGAGGCCGGCCGAGGCGGTCGCGCTCGACGAAAGCCGCAAGCCCGTCGAGGTGCTGAAGTTTCTCGGGCTTGAACAGGGTGACCGCGCGCTCGACCTGTTCACCGGGACCACGGCCCCGTTCACGCGCGTCGGCTATTACGCTGAGATCATGGGCCGCGCGGTCGGTCCCAAGGGTGCGGTGGTCGCGTGGGAGCCCGCCAATCTGCTCGACGATGCGGGCAAGAAGAACTTTGCCGGCCTGGTCTCGCGCGTTCCCAATGTCCACCTGATCTCGAGCACCGCCGCCGATCTGACGCTCGACCCGGCGAGCTTCGACTTTGTGCTGATGCATCTCGTCTATCACGACACCTATTGGGAGAACGAACAGTTCCAGTTTCCACGGATGGACCCGCACGCGTTCCTCGCCAAAATCTTCGCGGCGACCAAGCCAGGCGGGATTGTCGGCGTCGTCGATCACGTCGCCGCACCCGGCGGCGACACGCGCGCGGTCGTCAGAAAGCTCCACCGCATCGACCCGGCGGTGCTCCGCGCGGATTTCGAGCGCGCGGGGTTTAAGCTCGAAGCCGAGTCTGATCTGCTGCGCAACCCCGCCGACGATCATTCGAAGCTGTCGCTCGATCCCGCGATCCGCGGAAAGACTGACCGCATCATTTACCGCTTCCGCAAACCCCGTTGAGGGCGCGCTGTCATCCCTGAACTTCCACGACCTAGGGCAATGTGATCAAGCCCCCGATATCAGCGACACCGCCGGGATGATCTCGTCATGCGCGAGCCGGTTCGATTTTCGAGCGCAATTGCAGCGAGATCGGGCCGTTGCGTGACATTGCGGCGCATGCCGCGCGCCTTGCAGGCGCACTCATGCCACGAGACGCTGACGCGCCAGGTAGATGTTGGCCAGCCCGGTGACCACGAACGCGCGTGTGGCGTTCTTGGCCAGACCTCGGTAGCGCACCTTGTCGAAGCCCTACAGGCGCTTGATCACGGCGAACACATGCTCGACCTGTGAGTGAACGCGAGACTTCACCCGGTTGAGGATGCGATCGAGGTGCTCGGTGGCGCTGCCCTCGCGCACCCGCTGGTTCGTGCAGTCCCGGGCGTCGGGCGCCTTCGATCGGATCAGATCGCCCTGCGAGGCGTAGGCGCTGTCGCCGTACACGCGCTGCTCGCTGCCGTGCAGCAAGTCGGGCAAGGGGTGCTTGTCATGCACATGCGCGGCCGTCACGACCGCGCTGCGCGCCAGCCTGCTCTCGCTGTCCGCCCCGATGTGCAGCTTCATGCCGAAGTACCACTGCTTGCCCTTGCGGGTCTGGTGCATCTCCGGGTCGCGCTTGCCCTGCTCGTTCTTCGTCGAACTGGACGCGCCGATGATCGTGGCGTCCACGATCCTGCCCGTCCCAACCTTCATCCCGTGGGACTGCAGCACTTCACCGACCTTGGCGAACAGCGCCGCACCCAGATCGTGCTTCTCCAGCAATCGTCTGAACTTCAACAGCGTGGTCGCATCCGGCACCCGCTCTCGGCCCAGGTCGATGCCCACGAAGCGGCGCAGTGCCGTACTGTCCAGCAGCGCGTCCTCGCACGCCTCGTCGGCCAGGTTGAACCACTGCTGCACGGAGTACATGCGCAGCATCCAATGTCGCTGATGGGTCGGGTTCTGCGCGACGCCCCGAGCAACAAGAGTCACTCGCTGGCCACAACGCGGACGGGGTGCCATGAGTGACCGGTCAGGGAAGGCGGATTCAACCGGTCAACGCAACACATTCGCTGAACCTCTCAGCGGGCGTCTGGAAGCCAAGCGTCTTGCGTGGCCTCTCATTCAATTGTCTCGCGATCGAATTGAGCTTTGCCTGCGAGTAGCCCGAGATGTCGAT
>JAEKLF010000273.1 GCA_019509985.1 Burkholderiales bacterium
AGCACCGTCGACCGATTGGTCCACGGTAGCTGCCGCAATAAAGGAACTGGAGACCCGTAGCGCCGGCGTTTCCTCGCATGCACTGGTGCGTGGCGCGTTGCCTTGACAGGCGTCAACCTGACTTGGCTGCCCGCTTACGTCAGAACACCAGTCCCGAGCGTGATCAGCTGCTTGGTGAGTTCGGTGACAGATGCGAACGCCAGCTTCGCTTGCTCATCGACTGCCATGACGGACGTCCTCAGCAAATTGGGAACAACGGGCACAGGTCGCGCAGTGACATCTGTAGCGTCTGCGCATCGACCGGCCCCAGACCTCGCCGCACGGAGAGGTGGGCGGCCAGGTTATCCATGGACTGGAGTGCGCGACTGAGATCTGCAGGCCCTTGGACTTGGTTCAAATCGATGTCTGCCAGCAGGCCCTGAAGCAGCTGCCTTGCGCCGTCTGTGAGCTGAACTTGCTGGGTCAGGTGGTCCAAGATCGCCTTGCGCGGGTCGCCTTGGGATGACGTAGCCATCGAGATCTCCTTCGAGTCACCGTCTTAAGTCCGTCGGGCTGCGCTCAAACCGGCCAAGAGCTGCACCTCGCACTGCCCGCAATCATGCCGAGGTGCCTCCGGCCGGCATCCTCAATGTTGCGGAGCCGACCAGGTCGACGAGATAAAACAGATCGCGAGACGCCCTACCTCCTTTTCAGGCTGTCTTGATGCTCACCCTAGTTAAACCCTGCAGGCACAGCGGCACTTCGCCAGACTCACCAGGTTCCTATACGGCGTTCCAAGACGATTTCATCGTCGAAGAAAGGAATGGCCATCCGCAACTTGCGTTTGGGATTTGGCCCTTATGTCCCCGTTGGCGAAGAGGAACCTTGTCCAAAATGAGCTGCCGTTTTTTACCCAGAGGGTTCGGGGCAATGCTGGCGTTGCGGCTCGGTATGCTGCCCCTGCATCCCAACCCGTTGCTGCAGCGGACGGCTTCGCCGTCCGCTGATCGCAAACGTTGAGTCGCCTGATCGGGCGTAGCAATGGTTCCGCTTTGGGACGTAGAGCGGTCGTCCAGCAGTCCCGCTGCGAACGTCTCAGATCAGCCTCAAGCCGACAGCCGCGTTTCCGTGTGATCGACCAAGTGGGCTCCTGTTCAGCGAGCCCAGCTTGGGCTCAGCCCGGCGCCTTGACCCAGGCGTTGCACCACCCGTTCTTCGCCACCTGCGCCTTGCGGCCGAACATCGCGCAGCCGCTCCACGCATCGGTCGGCTTGCCCTGCCAGAACTGGCAGTTGGCGCAGTGCTGGCTGGCCTGGTGCTTGGGATATTTGGCGGCGTCGATGAGGGCCGTGTCGTGCTTGTAGCCGAGGGCGACGGCGGTGTCGCTGGCCTCGTCGACGGGTGTCGTCGTCTGCGCCACGGCCGGGCAGGCCAGGCAGGCCGTCGTGGCCTGGAACATGAAGACGCGGCGGGTGGGGTGGATGGATTTCATGGCGGTCGGGGGGCATGAGTCGGGCGCCGGCCGGTCTGCGCGGCCGGCGCCGTCGGGACGACGGATGAGAGTGGCTTACTTGGGCAGCTTGAAGGCCCAGACCATGCCGCCCTGTTCCAGGAGGCTGACCTTCTTGGCGACCTCGCCGCCCCACAGCGGCACGGCGCCGCCCCAGCCCGACACGACGCCGATGTACTGCTCGCCGTTGTGCTGCCAGGTCACCGGCGGGGCGACGATGCCCGAGCCGGTCTGGAACTGCCAGACGACCTTGCCGGTCTTGGCGTCCGCGGCCTTGAGCCAGCCTTCGGGTGTGCCCCAGAAGACGAGGTTGCCGGCGGTGGTCATCACGCCGCCCCACAGCGGCGCGTTGTTCTTGACCTCCCAGACGATCTTGCCGGTCTTGGGGTCCATCGCGCGCAGGGCGCCGATGTAGTCGTCGTTGAGCGTGCGGATGGTGAAGCCGGCGCCCAGGTAGGCCGCGCCCTTCTTGTAGGCGATGGGCTCGTTCCAGATCTCCATGCCCCATTCGTTGGCGGGCACGTAGAAAAGCTTGGTGTCGGGGCTGTAGGCCATGGGCATCTGGTTCTTTCCGCCCAGGAAGGAGGGCGCCGAGAACACCGAGTTGCCCTTCTTGCCATCGGCCCCCGCGGTCGGGTCGCCGGGGCGGTTCTCGGGCACGAAGTTGGGCCGGCCGGTCTTCAGGTCGATGCCGTTGGCCCAGGTGATTTTCTTGACGAAGGGGAAGGCGTTGTTGAGCTGGCCGTTGGCGGCGTCCAGCACGTAGAAGAAGCCGTTGCGGTCGGCCTTGGCGCCCATGCGCTTGCCGTCCATGTCGAAGGTGACGAACTCGTTGACGCCGTCGAAGTCCCAGCCGTCGTTGGGCGTGCCCTGGTAGTGCCACTTGATCTGGCCGGTCTTCACGTCGATGGCGACGGTGGAGCAGGAGAACAGGTTGTCGCCCTGGCGCAGGTGGCTGTTCCACGGCGCGGGGTTGCCGGTGCCGAAGTAGGCCAGGCCGGTCTTGGCGTCGTAGGTGCCGCCCAGCCAGGTGGCCGCGCCGCCGGTCTTCCACAGGTCGCCAGGCCAGCTCTTGCCCGGCGTGCCCGAGACGCCGTTCTCATGCTTGCCGCCGTCCTTGTCCCAGGTGTAGCCCATGTGGCCTTCGACGGTGGGGCGCACCCAGACCATCTTGCCGGTCTTGGCATCGCGCGCCTCGACGCGGCCGACCACGCCGAACTCGCCGCCCGACACGCCGGTCAGGATCAGGCCGTTGACGATGATGGGCGCGGCGGTGGCGGAGTAGCCGGCGCTGTAGTCGTCGATCTTCTCCTTCCAGACCACGTCGCCGCTGTTCTGGTCCAGCGCCACGATCTGCGCGTCCAGCGTCGCGAAGATGACGAGGTTGTCGAACAGCGCCGCGCCGCGGTTGACGACGTCGCAGCAGGGCATGATGCCGTCGGGCAGGCGGTGCTCGTACTTCCACAGCTTGGCGCCGGTGGCGGCGTCCAGCGCAAAGATGCGCGAGTAGGAGGCCGTCACGAACATCTTGCCGTTGTGGATCAGCGGCTGCGACTCCTGGCCGCGCTGCTTTTCGCCGCCGAAGGAGAAGGCCCAGGCCGGCACGAGCTTGGCCACGTTGGCGGCGTTGACCTGCTTGAGCGGCGAATGGCGCTGGCCCTGCGTGCCCAGGCCCCAGGACAGGACCTCCTGGCCGGTCTTGGCGGAGTCGTCGATCATCTGCTGGGTCACGGCGGCCGGTGCGTTGCCGACGGCCAGCAGGCCCAAGGACAGCAGGGCGGCGAGAGGCTTCTTTTGCATGGTGGTGTCTCCTGTGTGGATGGATGTCCGCCGCCGTGCAAGTGCGGCGCGGATGGCCGGCAAAGGCGCAACATCCATGCCATGCGAAATCGCGGCGCGATGGAGCACTCGCGCAGCAACCGCCCCCCTGCTCGCGCCTGTGTTCGACGCAGCGGCGCGTGCATGCGGCGGCGCTGTTCCGTCCTGTGCCCGACTGCTCCAGCCTGCAACAGCCGACGGGTGGTTTCCCTTGGCCGCGGCCCGTCGCAAGGGCCTTTGCGGCCCGCTGCCGGCCTGGCACGGCTTCTGCGTTGTTCAGCCTGCCATAACCCCCACTCGCAGGAGACAAGCATGATCTACGCTGCCCCCGGTGCCGCCGGCGCCAAGATTGCCTACAAGCCCCGCTACGACAACTTCATCGGCGGCAAGTTCGTGCCGCCCGTCG
>JAEKLF010000331.1 GCA_019509985.1 Burkholderiales bacterium
GGCAGCGGGTCGGGCAGGCCGGTGCTGAAGGCGGTGTACAGCGCGCTGAACTCGTTGACCAGCACGCCCATGGACCAGCCGTCGCTGACGATGTGGTGCATGGTGAGCAGCAGGATGTGGTCCTGCGCGGCGAGCTTGAGCAGCACGGCGCGGATCAGCGGGGCCTGGGCGAGGTCGAAGGGGGTACAGGCCTCTTCTTCGGCCAGGCGCTGGGCCTGATCCTGGGGGTCGGGCAGCGTAGACAGGTCCAGCACCCGGAGCGGCAGACCCAGCCCGGGAGGGGAGAACTCCTGCACGGCCGAGCCCTCTGCTGCCACGAAGCGGGTGCGCAGCGCCTCGTGGCGCGCGACGATGCGGTCCAGCGCCTGGCGCAGCGCCGACTCGTCCAGCGAACCGATCAGGCGCACGCCCGTGGGTATGAGGTAAGCGGCGCTGGCGCGCGCATCGAGCTGGGCCAGGAACCACAGCCGCTGCTGGGCGAAGGACAGCGGCAGCGGCAGATCACGCGCGATGGGCACGATGGCCGGCAGCGTGCTGGCCGAAGCGTGGGCCAGTGCCAGGGCGAAGTCGGCCAGGCGCGGGTGGGCGAACAGATCAGCCAGCGCCACCTCCAGCCCGAGCGAGGAACGCACCCGCGAGGCCAGCTGCACGGCCAGCAGCGAATGCCCGCCGAGGGCGAAGAAGTCGTCGTGGCGGCCAACCTGGGCCAAGCCCAGCAGCTCGCACCACAGCGCGGCCAGGGTCTCCTCGACCGAGCCTTGCGGGAGCTCGTAGGCACTGCAGCCCAGCGCCGAGGCATCCGGCTCGGGCAGGGCCTGCCGGTCGAGCTTGCCGTTGGGGGTCAGCGGCAGGGCGGGCAGCCGCACGTAGGCGGCCGGCAGCATGTACTCGGGCAGCCGGGTAGACAGCTGCGTGCGCAGCGCCTCGGGCGAGAGGGCTTCGGGCGAGGCGGACTCCTCCTCGCCCACAAGGTAGGCCACCAGACGCTTGTGCTCGCCGTCCTGTCGCGCCAGCACGACGGCCTCGCGCACGCCGGGGCAGGCCTGCAGGGCGGCCTCGATCTCGCCGAGCTCGATGCGGAAGCCCCGGATCTTGACCTGGTGGTCATTGCGGCCGAGGAAGTCCAGCGTGCCGTCGGCACGCCAGCGCGCGAGGTCGCCGCTGCGGTACATGCGGCTGCCCGG
>JAEKLF010000155.1 GCA_019509985.1 Burkholderiales bacterium
GCCTCCATCGCCTCGGGCTGCCAAGGCAGGCTGCGGTCGGCCCAGGGCCGGGCCGCGGCGAGGGCGATCTCGATGCCGGCCGGGTCGGCGTCGGCGCTGATCGCGGCCGGTGCCGGGGCGAGTGCGAGCAGGCGGTCCAGCGCTGCCGTCCAGGCGCGCGTGGGGCGACCGGCGATCCAGACCAGCAGCATGCCGGGGGCCAATCGCGCAGCCTGCTTTTCGAAGCTGGCGCGGTTCTCGATCAGCCACCAGCGCTCGGGCGCCGGCTCGATGGCCAGCAGCCGCTCCAGCGCCTCGGTGGGCAGCGTGACGAAGGGCAGCGCGGCCAGGTCCAGGCGGCGGGCATCGGGCCAGACGAGCGAGGCTGCGCCGGCCAACGTGAGCGTTGGCGCAAACGGGCTCAGCCCCAAGGCTGGCAGATCAAAGTGGCGTTCCAGCCAAGTCCACTCGCCGTCGGCGACCGCCTTGGTGTGGCCCACGTGCAGCGCGAAGTCGCGGCGCAAGCCTTGCCGGCCGGCAGCCACCCAGCCGACGAGTGCCTGCAGCAGCGCTGCGCGGGCCTGCGCCGCCTTCAAGGCCATGCGCGACTCGGCCAGCTCCTGCGCCGCCTCGCCCACCAGCGGGTCGGCCATCAGTGCATCCAGTTGATCGGCCAGGGCCTGGCGTTGCGCGTCGCGCTGGCTGCGGGTGGGCAGGCCGAAAACGGTCTGCAGTGCCTCCAGCTCGACCCAGATGACGCCGGCACGCTGCCAGCGGCCGCGCTCGAACTTCTCCTTCAGCGTGAGCAGGCCGGCCGCGAGTGCCTTGTCGGCGAGACGATCCGCCAATTCGATGCGGGCGGGACCAGCAGCGTCCAGCAGGCTTGCCCAGGGCCGGCTGTCGGCACTGCCGCGCAGCCAATCGACCAGCAGCTCGCGTTCATCGACGTCCAGCGCCGGCAGGACCGGCGGCCAGACCGGCTGCGCCGCCGCACGATGGCGGCGCTGCCTGTCGGCGCTCAGCTCACGCGTACTCACTCTTCTCCGGCCTTCTGGCCAGTACCGCGATCGGCGGCGCCCAGCGTTCGCCGCGCGGCTTCTTGCTCGTCACCAGCGTGATCTCGCTGGGCTCGAAGACCTCGACGTTGTGCGTGATCGGCGTCGTCAGCAGGTACTGCGCGCGGGTGCTGCGCAGGAAATGGCCGACGAGCTGGATGTTGCGCACGTCCAGGTGGGCAAAGGGTTCGTCGATGAAGACGAAGCCACCGGCGGTCTCGTCGTCCTTCATCAGGCCGACAAGCAGGATCAGGCTCTTGAGCACCTGCTGGCCGCCCGACGCCTCGCCGTCGTTGAGGCCCACCTCGCCCTTGCCGTCGAAGTTGAACTTCACATGCAGGCCGGCCTGGGCCAGCACGGTGTCATCGTTGTCCAGGTGTGGCACCTGCGCCTCGGCGACCACGCCGGCCAGTTCGCCCAGTTCGGCCACGTTCTTCTTGTAGCGGCGCACGGTGGCGCGCAGCACGTCGATGTAGCGCTCGCGGGCGTTGAAGGCGGCAATGCGGGCCATCTCGTTGCTGGCGCGGCGGTCGCTGAGCTGGGCTTCCTGCTCCTGCACCTGGGCGCTCATGCGGGCGTGGCGATCGATGACGCTGGCGTCCGTCTCCCACACGCCCGTCTCCAGCTCCTGGTCGACATGGCGGGCGCGGATGCCGGCCTGGTGGGCGTTCTCGAACTCCTCGTTCAATGCGGCCAGCGCGGCGGGCGCGATCCAGCCGGGCGGGAAGCGCTCGCGCTGCGCGCGCGATTCGGCCGCCGCCGCCTTCAGCGTCGTGCGCCGCGCGGCATGGTCGCGGGCGCGCTCGACGGCGGACTTCTCGCCGTCGCGCAGGCGCAGCTGGGCGGCCTCGTAGGCCTGCTCGTTGCGGGTGGCGTCGCGCAGCACGCGGTCGTGCTCGCTGTCCAGCGTGGTCATGCGCGTGGATGCTTCGGCGCGGGCCTGCTTCAGCGCCGGCAGGCGGGCACGGGCTTCGGCGAAGTCCTGGGCACGCTCGCTCAGTTCCTGCGCAGCCTTGTGGCCCTGGGCGGCACGCTGGGCGTCCTTGAGCTGGCGTTCGACCTCGCCCTGGGCCTTGGCAAGCCGCGTCAGCTCGCCGTCCAGCCGCGCGACCTCGGCCTCCAGCGAGGCGCGCCGCGAAGCGATGGCGTTGGCGCCGAACTGGTGGTCGCGCGGCTCGACGAACACGCTGCGGCCGCCGCGGCCGGTGCGGTAGTAGGCATCGGCCGTGATCCATTCGCCGCCGACGCGCGCGCCCTCTTCCGTGGACGCCACGCAGAGGATGCCACCCAGTTCCCGCAGCAGCCAGCTCGGCAGCGGCGCCGTGACCTTGAGCGCGGCCAGCACGCTGCCGGCCGGCGCGCTGCCTGCAGCGGCCGTGTCGGACACGACGTAATGCCGGTAGCGCTGCTTCGCCGCGATCTCGAAGGCGCGGCCTTCATCGCTGCGGTGCTTCAACACTACCACCCAGCGCGACGGCCGCAGCAGGCCCTCCGCCGCGGCACGCCAGGCCTCGTCGGCGATGTCGATGCAGTCGGCGACGAAATGGTGGGCGATGCCGGCTTCGTCCAGCGCGCGCTTCATCGGCGCCACGTCGGGCGGTGCGGGCGGCAACTTCTTGCCGGCCAGCTCGGCCAGTTGCGCCTGGGCGCGGTCGGCCTTGTCGTTGATGCGGGTGTAGTCGCCGCGCAGGCGGGCCTGCTCGGCGGCCAGCGCCTGCGTACGGGCGGCCAGCGCGGCGGCGTCGGACTCCACGTCGGCCAGCGCGCGCAGCTCGTCCTCGCGCTTGGCGAGCAGCTCCACCGGACGCTCGGCTTCGCGGGCGGTGTCGAAGGCGGTGCGCGCCTCGCGCTTGTCGGTTTCCAGCGCCACGAGGCGGGCCTTGGCGGCCTCCTGGGCGGCAAACAGGCTCAGCAACGCCGCGCGCTGGTCGGACAGTGCACGCGTGTCGGCCGCCGCAAACAGTCGCTGGCGGTGCAGCTCGCGGGCGTCCAGCGCGGTCTTGTCGCGGGCCTCACGCCACTTCATGACCGGCAGCACCTCGGTGGCCAGGCGTTCGCGCTCCTTGATCTTGGCCTCGCGCAGGCGATAGCTGGTGACGCGGTTGGCCAGATCGCTGAGCTGGGCCTGCGTGTGCGCCAGCTCCTGCGCCGCCTTGTCCACCTCCTGCGTGAGCTGCAGCTGGTGACTGCGCGCCTGCTCGTAACGGTCCAGCACCTCCTGGTCGCCGAACACCTCGAACACCAGACGCAGCAGCTCCTTCGGGCTCAGCTCGCACAGCCGGTCGGTCTGGCCTTGCTCCAGCGCCAGCACGCGGCCAATGGCGCGCGTCAGGCCAGCCGCTTCGAGACGCTTGCGCCAGGCCTCCACACCCAGCCAGTCGCGCTCGCTGCGGCTAGCAAGCTCCTCGATCTCGTGGACGCCGTCGCTGATGAGGTAGCGCCGCACCCAGTCGCCGCCCTGGCGCTCGATGCGACAGGCCAGCGTGACCTGGTCCGTGTACAGCAGCGAGGACGCGAACGGCCGGCTGCTGTTCTGCCGGCCGCGCGGCCGGTTGTCCACCACGGCGCGCAGCCAGGCGGTCTCGGCGTTGGCGTGGCGGGCGTAGGTCTTGTAGGTTCGGCCGCCCGAGCACTCCAGGCCCAGCAGCGTGCGCAACGCGTCCAGCAGCGTCGTCTTGCCTGAGCCATTGGGGCCGGCGATGGTGATGATGGCGCCGTCCAGCGGCAGGCTCACGCGCTGGCAGTAGTCCCAGTGCAGCAGTTCAAGCGATTGGAGATGGAACATCAGTCTTCTGCTCGGGCAGCGCGCGCTTCCGCCAGGGCCGGCGCGGCAAGGGGGTCGGTAGTGCGGGCCAGCACGTCGGCCAGTGCGCCGTCGAGGATGCGGGGCGCGAGCGTGTCGTAGTCCAGCAGCAGGTCCAGCAGCGGCCCCTCGGCGATGTCCTCGCCCTTGCGCGTGATGAAGCCATGGCGCTCCAGCAGCTTGAGGTTGGCGTCGAGCCGGGTCTTCTTGCCGAGCTGGTCGCCAAAGTCGGCCAGCAGGCTGCGGTAGCTCAGGCTCGGCGACACGCTGGCCGCGGTGGGCAGCGGCTTGGCGGCGGCGAACATCTCGCCCTGGTTTTCTCCCGTGTCGTCGCTGCGGGCCAGCTGGCGCTGGCGCTTGGGCAGCACGATCAGGCTCCACAGCACGATCAGCAGGGACACGCCATCGCGTGGCAGCTCCAGGTTGTTGCTGGCGGCCAGGCCGATCTCGCCGAAGACGGCGCTCTCGGCCGGGCGCAGCAGCGCGACGGTGACATGGTCGGCGTAGACGTTGTCCACCAGCCGCAGGCCCACGCCGGCCAGGCGCTCGGTGACGGCGGTCCAGAGTTCGGCGTCGATCAGCGCACGCTTGACCAGCGGGTGGCCGCGCGGCAGCCAGCGGCGGGCGAGCAACTGCGCCGCCAGCGAGGCAGCGTCATCGAAAGAAGTCGTCATGGAGATTCTTTGATCAAGGTGCCCTGGCTCATCCAGCGCACGAATTCATCCGTCACCTCGCCCTGCTCCGCCGCCCAGCGCACGCGCCAGGGCTGGCGGGCCATGTCGCCGGTGGCACCCTGGAGGTGGCGGGCCTGCTCGTCGCCCAGCAGCGGCAGCAGCTGCGCGCGGTAGGCCGCACGGGCGTAGCTGCCGCCCAGCACTGCCGGGGCCACGGGCTGCTCGGTGAGCCCGGCCTCGGTCCAGCCGTTCAGCAGCGCCTGCATCAGGCCCATCTCGGGCGGCAGGCTCATCACGGCCAGTTCGCCCGGCGGCGCCGCCACGGCCGCCGGCAGGCCCTCGGGCGCTGTGCCCACGGGGCGGTCGCGCTCGAACTCGGCCTCGGTGCCGTCCACCAGCTCCTGCGCCGCCACCATCACCGGGTGCAGGCCGACCGAGACCAGGCCCGCCGCCAGCACATCAAGCTGCGGCACGGCCTGAAGCCAGCGGCGCACGTCGGTGGTGGTCACGCCGGTGGAACCCAGGGTCACGCGTTGGCGGTCGGCCTGTTGCAGCGCACGGTTGAACTGGCTGGCCATCGCCAGCAGACTGGCCTGCGCGCCGCCCAGTTCGCGAGCCAGGCGCTCCAGGCGCGCATCGCCGTGGGCCTGCGCCTGCTCGATGATGGCCTTGAGGGCGTCATTGGCCTTGTTGACCAGCCTCATCGCGCGGTTGAAGCGATGGTTGGCGCGGCGCAGCTGGAACTCGCTGCCGCTGGTCATCGCGCCGGCAAATTCCTCGCGCAGCCGCGAGAGCTGCGACAGCAGGTGGCCGAGCTGGTCGGGCTGGAGGATGCCCAACTGGTGGGCGCCAGCCACACCGGCCAACAAGGCGGCGAGGTCGGCATCCGCGTCGCTGTTGTCGACGGTGAGCGGCAGCAGCAGGCCCACGAGCTGCTGCGCCAGCGGTGTGACGGCGTAGGTTTGAGCGGTCGCATCCCAGGCGAGCAGGTCGGCGTCGCGCAGGCGCTTGAGCACGCTGTCCAGCACCTCGTCGCGCAGCAGGTGGAAGGCGTGGTTGAGCGCCTCGCGCGTAAGCCGAGCGTCGCGCAGCGCCATCAGTTCCAGGAACACCCACAGCCGCAGCCGCGTGACGCGCGCGTCGCCCTGGAACAGCGCCCGCAGCGCCGCCTGCAGCGGCTCCTGACGCTCCAGCTGCCACCACAGCAGCGCATCGGCGGGCGCGGCACCGTCGCGGAAGTAGTCCTCCAGGCCGGAGGCGTCGTTGGCGTCGGACGGGAACGCGGGGGGAGACGTGGGCAGGGACATGGGGCGCGGATTATCTGTTCAGCCGCTCGGTGCACCGCCGCCAGCCCAGCTTTCATATCTCTTGGGGTTTGCGGCGGGAGGCACTGCGGCTACGCTGCGCGCGCCACAGATCCCATCCATGCCGCGCCGCAGCCCTCTCCCCAACACGCCGCCAGGTGACGGCCGCGCCGAACGGCGATGGCTGCGCCCCGGCGTGCTGGCGCTGGGATGCCTGACGGCTACGGCCGCGTTGGCGCTGGACTGCCCGCCCATGCCCCAGCAAGTCTCGCGCGACGCAGAGGTCGAGGTCCGCGTCGGCGTCCGCGGCCTGGGCACCGCCAGCGGCCCCGAGCTGACCACACGCACGCGCCAGCTCGGCAACGATCTGCTCGGCCGGTTGCCCCAGGCCGACCGCGTCTACCTTGAACAGATGATGTTCGCCAGCTATTGCTCCGCGCTGCGCGGCGACGCTGCACTCAGCGAAGCCGAGCGCGAAAGCCGCGTGAAGGCCTACGCGCGCGAGCTGCGCACCACGCTTGCGGCAGCCCGCCTGCCGGCGCCCTCGCCGGTCGACCCGCGAGATGCCGCACGCGCCGAGCTGGCCCGCCTGCCGCTGCCCTACACGCGCGAGGCCTTCGTCGCCGCGGCGCGTGATGGCAACGCGAAGGTGGTCGATCTCTTCATCGCCGCCGGCATCGACGTCAATGCGGTCGACGGCGACGGCGTTCCGGCGCTGGCCTACGCGGGTTCGCAGGGCGATCTGCCCAGGGTGCGAGCCCTGCTGCGCGCCGGGGCCAAGGCAGACCTACCCATCTACAGCCGCGCGGTCAGCCAGGCGTCGCCGCTGAGCTGGACGGCCATCAGCGGACAGGACGAAGCCTTGCGCCTGATGCTGGCTACGCGGCCTGCGCCCGAGATGGTCGAAGGCGCCTTCGTCGTGGCCGCCGGTGGCGGCCACCCGCGCACGATTGACCTGCTGCTCGCCCACGGTGTGGATCTGAAGAAGATGGGCGGGCTGGCGCTGCGGGACACCACCGTCTGGCTGGGCCGCGATGCGGACAGGATCGCCGCCGCCCGGCATCTCGTCGAGCTCGGCGTGCCGATCGACGCGGCTGACGAGGAAGGTTGGACCTTGTTGCTGCAGTCGCTGAACCAGCAGCGCCCTGACCACGTGGCCTTTGCACTCCAGGCCGGCGCCGACCCCAACCACCGATGTGCCTGCAGCGGCTACGAAGAGGGCGGCTTCAACGCGCTGGGCGTTGCATTGTTGCAGAGCCCGCCGCCTTCTGTCGAGCTGCTGCGTGCGCTTCTTGCTGCCGGTGCCGATGTCCGCTGGCGCAGCAACACGGGCCGCACGCCGCTGCTGATCGCCCTGAAGCAGCCGGTGCCCGACTTGATCATCACCTTGCTGAACGCCGGCGCCCAGGCCGGCGACCACGACGCCGATGGCCGCACGGCCCTGCACGTGGCGGCACGAGCCGGCTTGCCGGTCGAGCTGATGAAGCGATTGCTGGCGGCCGGCGTGGCAGTGGATGTGCGCGATGCCGAAGGCCGCACGCCGCTGATGGGCGCCGCGGCCTATGGCGCGCTCGAAACGATGGACCTGCTGGCCAAGGCCGGCGCGGACCTGAACGCGCGCTCGCAGGCAGGCCGCACGCCGTTGATCGTGGCCGTGATGGCCGAACAAGCCCAGATCGCCAGGTGGCTGCTGGAACGCGGCGCCCACCGCGAACCGCGCGATGAAGACGGCCTCGACGCGCAGGCCCATGTCGAGGACCTGCAAGGCACTTCCAAAACCCGCATGCTCGCGGCACTCAAGACGAAAGCTCAACCATGACCCGTCATCCGTCCGATTCGCCGCGCCGCCTGCTTCAACGTCGCCTCGCGCCGCATGCGCTGTGCTGGCTGCTCGTGCTGGGCGCGTCGGCCGCCCAGGCCATGGACTGCCCCGACCCGCCCAAGCAGCAGCAACGCGACTGGGACAACCAGGTTCGCGCCGAGGTCGGCCGCATCGGCCCGGTCAAGGGCATCGAGCTGGAAACCAAGGTCAAGAACGTCACCCAGGACCTGCTCGTCAAGCTGCCGAACGCCGACAGGTTGTATCTGGAGCAGATGATGTTTTCGGCCTACTGCAGTGCGCTGCGCGACGACGCCTCCATGAGCGAGTCCGCCAAGGCCAGGCAGATCCTCGACTACCGGCGCGAGCTGCAGAAGGCTCTCAAGCCCTGAAGCAGGGCCGCTGCGCCATTCAGCCACTTTGAGCGCTGACGCCGCACCGCTTGAACCCGGGCGGGGTGCACGCTGTCTAAGCTGTGGGCATGAAGCAACCCACCTTCTTCCTCTCCCACGGCGGCGGCCCCTGGCCGTTCATGGACGGCGACTACCGGCGCGCTCACGCCCAGCTGGAGGCCTCGCTGCAGGCCCTGCCGGCCACGCTGCCGGAGAAGCCCAAAGCCATCCTGATGATCTCCGCCCATTGGGAGGAAACCGCCTTCACGGTGATGACCTCGCCGGCGCCCGGCATGCTGTACGACTACGGCGGCTTTCCGGCGCACACCTACGAGGTGGTCTACCCCGCGCCGGGTGACCCGGTGCTGGCCGAACGCGTCGTCTCGCTGATCGAGGCCGCCGGCCTGCCCGCGGCGCGCGACGCCAAGCGGGGCTACGACCACGGCGCCTTCTGCACGCTGGTGCCGATGTATCCGGATGCCGACGTGCCGGTGGTGCAGCTGTCGCTCAAGCGCGGCCTTAACCCCGCGGACCACCTGGCCCTGGGCCGGGCGCTCAGCCCCCTGCGCGACGAAGGCGTGCTGATCCTGGGCAGCGGCTTCAGCTTCCACAACCTGCGGCTGTACGGCCTGTCGGGCCGCGAACCGTCGGCGGCGTTCGATGGCTGGCTGCAGTCGGTCGTGCCCTCTCCCGAAGGCCGCGACGTGCGCCTGCAAGCCTGGGCGCAGGCCCCGGCCGCCCGCGTCGCCCACCCGCGCGAGGAACACCTGCTGCCGCTGATGGTGGCTGCCGGCGCGGCCGAAGGCGAGGCGGCGAGCTGCAGCTACCACCAGACCGATTTCATGGGCGGCGTGACGGCGTCGAGCTTCAGGTTCGGGTGACGGCGCGCCAATCGGCGGGATTCATTGCAGACCGAGCTGCTCTGCGATATGTCCCTGCAGCGTCTCCAGGGACACGGGCTTGGTCAGGAACACGTTGACGCCGGCCTGCAGACAGGCGGCACGGTGTTCGGCGGTGGCCGAGGCCGAGACCGCGATCACGGGCACCGCGGCCAGCTCGGCATCCCGCCGCAGCCGCCGGGTGGCCTCCACGCCGCCCACCGAGGGCATGCCGCTGTCCATCACGATCAGGTCCGGCCGGAAGCTCCTCGCCGCCGCCAACAATTCGCTGCCGTCGCTGGCCTGCGCCACTTCGAAACCGGCGTTGCTGAGGAAGTCGCTCAACAGCGTGCGGTTCGCCGCCACGTCGTCGACCACCAACACGCGCCGCGGCGGCCCCTTGTAGCGCGCCATGCCGCGCACCTGGGCCGGTGTGGTGGCCTGTGCGGGCTGCGACACCGGCAACGGCAGCTCCACGCGGAACCGGGTGCCACGGCCGAACTCGCTGCTCACCTGCACCTGTCCGCCCATGTCGTTGACCAGCGCGCGGGTGATGGCCAGACCCAGCCCGGTACCGCCACTGCGGCGGTCCTGGTCGCCCACCTGCTCGAAGGGCTCGAAGATGCGTTCCATGTCCTCGGGGCGCATGCCCACGCCGGTGTCCTCGACCTCCAGCCGCAGCAGCACCTGCGCCGGCCCCGTCGGCTCGGCCGAGGCGCGCAGAGTGACCGTGCCGTTGTCGGTGAACTTGATCGCATTGCCGAGCAGGTTCAGCAGCACCTGACAGAGCCGGCGCTCGTCGGCCAACACCGCCTCGGGCAAGCCCGCCCCGGCATCGCACACGAAGGCCAGACGCTTCTCGTCGGCCTTCACGCGCATGAGGCTTTCCACGGTCCGTAGCAGGCCGGACAGGTTCACCGGTGCCGGGTTCAGCTCGGTGCGGCCGGCCTCGATGCGCGCCAGGTCGAGGATGTCGTTGATCAGCGCCAGCAAGTGCTGCCCGCTCTGGTGGATGGTGTCCAGGCCGCGCGCCTGCCGAGCGGTCAGGCCGCCCTCCATGGTCAGCAGTTGCGCATAGCCGAGGACCGCATTCAGCGGTGTGCGCAGTTCATGGCTCATACCGGCCAGGAACTCGCTCTTCGCGCGGTTGGCCGCCTCGGCGGCATGCCGGGCGGCGCGCTCGGTCTGGACCATGCCGCGCCTGAGTTCAGCCATCTCGGCCTGCGCGCGGTCCTGCGCATCCAGCTTGGCCAGGATGTTCTGCACCTGGCCTTGAACCGTCTCCTCGCTGAGCGCCAGCGCCCTGGCGATCTCGGGGTAGGCGTTGCCCTGCGCGATGAACCGCAGCACGCCGATCTCTGCCGGCGTGAGCGTCTCTTCGGTGACCTGGCCGGCCAGCTCGAACGAGCCTTCCGAGGGCAGCGCCTTGCGGCCGGCGTGCACGCTGCGGATGGCGTCGAGCAGCTCCTTGTGCAAGGCGTTCTTCAGCAGGTAGCCGCGGGCGCCGGCCTGCAGCGCGCGCTGTGCCTGCGCATCGCCGGCATAGGTGGTGAGCACGATGATCCGTGCGTCGGGGAACTCGGCCCGGATCGCGGCTATCGCGTCAAGCCCGCTCATGCCGGGCATCTGCAGATCCATCAGCGTGACGTCCGGGCGGTGCGTGCGGAACTGCTGGATCGCTTCGCGTCCGTTCGCCGCTTCCGCCACGAGAGCCATGTCCGGCTCCACGGAAAGCAGCGTCGCGATGCCCTGCCGCACGATGGGATGGTCATCGACGCAGAGCACTTGGATGCGGGTCAGTTCTTCGGTCATTCGCCGATCTCGCTGGACGCCAATTTCCTGTGGGGGAACCACGTTCTGGACGGCGCAGGTTGACTGTACGCCCGCGACCCAGGCGCACTGAACGCCACTTCCGTTCCCTTGTCCAGGCCGCTGACGGTGAGCTTGCCGCCGACCAGCGCGGCGCGCTCCCGCATCCCGCTCAACCCGAAGTGCCCTTCCTTCTCGCCCGCGCTGAGCACCTCCGGGGCGATGCCCTTGCCGTCATCGCGCACCCGCACACGCAGCTGCCGCGCGTCGTAGTGGATCTCGACGTCAATCCGCTTCGCATCGGCGTGGCGGAAGGCATTGCGCAACGCTTCGCCGGCAATGCGGAAGGTCTCGTCGCGCACGAGCGGATGCAAAGGCTGAGGCCTGCCATTCACGACGACATGCGCCGATGCCGCATGGCCGGTCTCGTTCGCCAGATCCTCGGCCAGCGCCCGCAAGGCGTCCGCGACGTCGTTGGTCTCCAGGGCCGAGGTCCGCAGGCCCTGCACCGTGTCGCGGCCCTCCGTGATGGCCTCGGCCGCCCGGTCGATGGCGCCGGCGAGAACCTGCTTCGATTCCCGGGGGCGATCGGGCAGCAGGTTGAGCGCGGCCTGGAACTGCAGCAGCAGGCCGTGGAAGTGCTGCAACAGCGTGTCATGCAGGTCGCGAGCGATGCGTGTGCGCTCGCCGACACGCGCCTCCAGCGTCGCCTCGAACTGGCGATGCAGCCGCCGGATGCGCATGCGAAGCCAGAGTTGGAAACCGCCCCATGCCAGGCCGATGAACAGGACTGCGCTGGCCACACGGAACCAGGTCGTCTGGTAGAAGGCCGGCAGGATGGCGAAGGCCAGTTGCGCGCCCTCCTCATTCCACACGCCGCTGTTGTTGGACGCCTTCACGTGGAAGCGATAGTTGCCCGGTGGCAGGTTCGTGTAGGTGGCCTGGCGCCTGTCGATGGCCTCCTGCCAGTCGTTGTCGTGCCCTTCCAGCCGGTAGCGAAAGCGCATGCTCTTCGGCTCGACAAGGCTCAGTGCGGTGAACGCTATCGTCAGGTCGCGGACCAGCGGCGGCAGGCGAAGGCCATTCGCAAGGGCATAGGGCTTCTGATCGGCGACGAGCGTCTCGATGTGAACCGGCGGAGGCAGCGGGTTGACCGGCAGGTGATCGGGGGCGATCACCTGGATGTCGGCGCCCGACGCGAACCAGAGTTTTCCGTCCGGGGCCTTCGCCACCGGAGGATTGAAGTAGGCCGGCGAGAAGGCCAGCAGCGGGACGCCATCCGCAGCACCCCAGAGCTTGGGGACGATCTTGTGGCTGGGGTCGGCGATCCAGGCAGCGAGGTCGTCATGCATGACCCGCAGTAGCCCGCACGCCGTGTACATCCACAGCGCCCCGTTGTCGTCCAAGGTCGACCAGTGAACCGCGTTGCAGGGCAGGCCGTTGCCGACCGTGAGCGTCGTCACGCGGCCATCCTTGATGCGGCTGAGGCCGCCCTCTTCCGTGGCTGCCCACACTGCCCCATCGGCATCAAGCCGCAGACCGGCAACGTGGCCCGCACCCAGCCCTTGCGCGGCCATGTAGGTCGCCTGGACCTTCCCGTCCTTGAAGTACAACACCCCGCCGTCCTGCCAGAAGGACAGCCACAAGCCATCTCGATCAGCGACGATGACCTTGGCCTGTTGCCGGCGCCCCAGCGCGGCCCAGGGAATGGTCTCGACCCAACGCCCCTTGTGCAGCCGTGCAAGGCCTTCGTTGCCCGACAGCCAGAGGTTGCCCGACGCGTCCCCCGTGATGGAGTAGACCTCCTTGCCGGGCTGGCCGCCGACGGCGACAAAGCGGCCGGCCGCGAAGTAGGCGAGGCCGCGGCCCGTGCTGACCCAGAGTCGCCCCTCGGCGTCCTCATACAGGGACTGCACCGCCGCATCCGGCAGCCCGTCGCTCTCCTTGTAGACGGTGGGCCTCGCGCCCTTCCACCGGGCCAGTCCGCCGCTGGTTGCCACCCAGACGCTGCCATCCGCCGTCGTCAGCACGGCCTTCGTCGCCTGGTTGGGCAGACCCTGTTGCGCTGAAAGGGTGGTGACCGGCAGCTTTCTGAAACGGTCCACCCCCTTCTCGCTGCCGAACCAGATATTGCCCTCGCGATCTTCGAAAAGACTGCAGGCGATGTTGCCCGAGAGGCCATCTGCCCGGGTGAACGTATCCGCCTTGCCCTCTTGCAGATGAAGGATGCCGAGGCCCTCGGTGCCGACCCAGAGACCGCCATCACGATCGCGCAGCAACTTGTTGGACTTGATATTGGCGTCAGACACCCACTCGTCGAGCCGGGCAGCGCTTCGCATCGGATAGGGCACCAGCTTGTCCTCGGCCATCCGCTTGAGCCCTGCGCCACGAATACCGACCAGCAACTGTCCATCGACGGTCTTGCTCAGATCACCCACACGCATTCCGGGCGTCTCGAATCGTTGGGGGGGCCCGGGCTTCCATCGCCACAGGCCGGAGTCCGCGCCCACCCACAGGGCGCCGGCGCCGTCCTCGGCCAGGCTCCAGACGAATTGGCCGAATCCGCCATCGGGCGTAAAGCACTGCACCTGTGCCGCGCGAATGGCGCACAGCCGAGCCGAGCTCTCCAGCAGGCCGGCCCAGACCGTGCCGTCGCGATCCTCGAACAACGACGTCACGAAGCCACTGGCGATCTGCGGATAGCGGGTCAGTTCGGTGCCATTCCAGCTGGCAAGGCCATTGAAGGTGCCAATCCAGAGCGTTCCGTCGCGGGACACCAGCAGGGCATAAGGGTTGTCTGGCAGCGATTGGCCCCGCGGCGGCCGCCAGGGAACGAACCGAAGACCGTCGAAGCGAAACATGCCAAATGACCC
>JAEKLF010000156.1 GCA_019509985.1 Burkholderiales bacterium
CTGCTGATCGTCTCCGTCGGCGTGCACTTCGCGCTGACCGGTGTGGGCCTCGTCTTCTTCGGTGCCGAGGGCTATCGCACGCCGGCCTTCTGGGAGGCCCGCTTCGACGTCGGCCCGCTCAGCTTCACGGGCCAGACGCTGATCATCTTCGGCGCGTCCATCGCGCTGCTGCTGGCGATGTTCTTTTTCTTCGAGCGCACGCTGACGGGCAAGGCGTTGCGCGCCACCTCAGTCAACCGCACCGGTGCGCGGCTGATGGGCATTTCGGGCGATGCGGCGGGGTCCTTGAGCTTCACGATGGCCGCCTTCATCGGCGCGCTGTCGGGCCTGCTGATCTCGCCGTCCACGACGATCTATTACGACACCGGTTTCCTGATCGGCCTCAAGGGCTTCGTCGCCGCGGTGTTCGGTGGCCTGGCCAGCTTCCCGATGGCCCTGGGCGGCGCGATCGGCGTCGGCCTGATCGAGAGCTTCGGCTCCTTCTACGCCAGCGCCTTCAAGGAGGTCATCGTCTTCACGGTGATCCTGCCCATCCTCCTCTGGCGGTCCTTCGTCGACCCGCATCACGAGGAGCATTGATCGCGATGAAGCGCTCCCATCTCACGGCCGCGGCCGCCATCCTGCTGCTCGTCCTGCCGTTTGCACCGGTGCCAGACTTCTGGATCACGCAGCTCAACTACATCGGCCTGTTCTCCCTCGTCGTGCTGGGCCTCGTGTTGCTGACCGGCGTGGGCGGCCTGACGTCCTTCGGCCAGGCGGCGTTTGCCGGCGTCGGCGCCTACGCAACCGGTTATCTGTCCGTCGTGCTGGGCCTGTCGCCCTGGCTCGGCCTGGTCGCCGGCCTTGCGATCACGCTGGTGCTGGCCCTGGTCATCGGCCTGCTGACGCTGCGCATGTCGGGCCACTACCTGCCGCTGGCCACCATCTGCTGGTGCCTGGCGCTGTACTTCCTCGTCGGCAACCTGGAGCCGCTGGGCAAGTACGACGGGCTGCTTGGCCTCCCTGCGGTTCAGCTCGGTGACTTCAGCTTCCAGAGCGAGCGGCGCATGTATCTGCTGATCTGGCTGGCCGCGCTGCTGGCCGCATTGGCGGTGACTCGGCTGCTGGACTCGCGGCCGGGCCGCATCATGCGCGCGCTCAACACCAACCGCGGCGGCGGCGCCACGATGCCCGAGGCAATGGGCGCGTCGACCTTCCGCTACAAGCTGGTCATGTTCGTCATCGCGGCGCTGCTGGCCTCGGTGTCGGGCTGGCTGTACGCGCACATGCAGCGCAGCGTGAACCCCTCGCCCTTCGGCATCAAGTTCGGCATCGAGTACCTGTTCATGGCCGTGCTGGGCGGCATCGGCACGGTAGGCGGCGCCTTCACCGGCGCGGCACTCGTGAAGCTCGCGGAGGACCAGCTCAAGGTCGTGCTGCCCCTGGTGTTCGGCGGCTCGGGCAACTACGAAATCATCGTCTTCGGCGTCGTGCTGGTGCTGGTGCTGCGCTTTGCGCCGGACGGCCTGTGGCCGTTGATCGCGCGCTGGCTGCCGGGCGCCGGCAAGCGTGCGGTGGACGAAGGCGCGCCGGCTTTGAGCGCGCGCAGCCACCCCGAACGCGGCGCACCGCTGCTGGACGTGCGCGCCATCCGCAAGCATTTCGGTGGCCTGGTGGCCGTCAACGACATCAGCTTCGCCATCCGCGCCGGCGACATCGTCGGCCTCATCGGCCCCAACGGCGCGGGCAAGAGCACCACCTTCAACCTCGTCTCCGGCGTGCTGCCGCTGACCAGCGGCGAGGTCGAGCTGCTGGGCCAGCGCATGGATGGCCGCGGCAGCCGCGACATCGCCCGTGCCGGCCTGTCGCGCACCTTCCAGCACGTGAAGCTGGTGCCCGACATGACGGTGCTGGAGAACGTCGCGCTGGGCTGCTACCTGCGCACGAAGAGCGGCACCCTCGCCGCGATGCTGGGCCTGGACCGCGCCGAGGAGCGCCAGGCCCGCGCCGAGGCCATGCGCCAGCTGCGCCGCATCGGCCTGGCCGAGCAGGCGCACGAGCTGGCCGGCAACCTGGCGCTAGGCCCGCAGCGGCTGGTGGAGATCGCCCGCGCGCTGGCCAGCGATCCCTCGCTGCTGCTGCTGGACGAACCCGCCGCCGGCCTGCGCCACAAGGAGAAGGAAGCGTTGGCCGAGGTGCTGAAGCAGCTGAAGGCGGAGGGCTTATCGCTGCTGCTCGTCGAGCACGACATGGACTTCGTCATGAAGCTCACCGACCGCATCGTCGTCATGGAGTTCGGCCGCTGGCTGATGGAAGGCACGCCGGCCGAGGTGCAGGCCAGCCCGGCCGTGCGTGCGGCCTATCTGGGAGCGGACGAATGAACGCGCTGCTGGAAGTTGCGGACCTGCATGCCGGCTATGGGCGCGCGGAGGTGCTGCATGGGCTGAGCTTCACGGCGGCCGAGAAGAGCGTCGTCACGGTCATTGGCCCGAATGGCGCCGGCAAGTCGACCTTGCTCGGCGCCTTGATGGGCCTGATCCCGTCGCGCAGTTCGGCATTGCGTTTTGCCGGCGAGGACATCGCGCGGCTGACGCTGGAAGAACGGGTCATGGCCGGCCTGGCGCTGGTGCCCGAGAAGCGCGAGCTGTTCGGCACGATGAGCGTCGAGGACAACCTGCTGCTCGGCGGCTGGCGCCCCAAGAAGCTGGGCGACAAGCGCTGGCGCGATGGGCTGGAGAGCGTCTACACGCGCTTCCCGCGCCTGAAGGAGCGCCGCGCGCAGGCGGCCGGCACGCTGTCCGGCGGCGAACGCCAGATGCTGGCCCTAGGCCGCGCGCTGATGGGCCAGCCCAAGCTCTTGATGCTGGACGAACCCAGCCTGGGCCTGGCGCCGCTGATCGTGCGCGAGATTTTTTCCATCGTCGACGATCTGCGTGCCAGCGGCGTCAGCATCCTGCTCGTCGAGCAGAACGCCCGCGCCGCGCTGCGCGTGGCGGACCATGGGCATGTCCTGGAGACGGGGGAGTTCGGGTTGAGCGGGCCGGCGGATCAGCTGGCGGCGGATCCGAGGGTTATAGAAACCTACCTCGGAGCAGGTCGCAAGGAATAGCCTAGGGCCGCTTCCACTGACTACCACCGCCCCATGGACACTGCATCCTTCGTTGAAGATTGGGATGCACTACTGCGTCCCGAGCCTGATGAAGATGGCCAGCTCCCTCGGGAATATCCTGTGCAGCGCCTTTCAGACGTCCATGGACTTCGATTCGAATACTTTGACGAGGACGGCACATGGGAAGGCTCAAGCGTTCATCGCTTCACTCGCCATTGCCCTGTGGATCAAGAGCGCGTTCATTCACTCACGCGCAATCAAGACGTCCCTGAGCGCCTGTTTGAGTCTGCGTTGAGGCTTTTTGCGGACAGCCTTGTTCTTCGGACAACTGATAAGGAGCGAGAAGGCGACCTCAGATATTTCCCTCCCGCGATCTTGACGTTCTGGGCGGGGTTCGAGACATATGTTCGAAGAGCTTCTGAACTCCTGATTGCTACCGCAAAGGGAATTCCAACGCCTGTCGCCAGCTTCCTTCAAGAACGAGAGATCTATGTTGCGTTGAACGGTCAAATCAAGGAGAGAACTCGTTTCCAGTCTGTGCTAGATCGCTATGCGTTGTTGCTTTCATACGGGTACGGCTGGGCACCAGACAAGGGAAGCAAGTTCTGGCAGCGACTCGTTGCAGCCAAGGATCTGCGCGACTACTACACGCACCTAGACATCACGGAGCCGCGTGCCATTACCTCGGAAGAGGTGCTGGAGTTCATGGAAGACGTGCTGCTTGGAATGATTTGGCCATCTTCAGTGCTCAAGCGAACACTGATGCTTGGGGCCTTCCGCATCTATGAGCTCTGGGAATTCTTGAACCAGGCTCACGAGCCTTACACCGAGCGCCCGTTCTTTCTCCAATGGACTTTGAAGCGCGAATACCTATTTCACTGCAACTTCGAGAATGTGAACGAAGAGCTGTTTCCAAACATCGAACAGCGCCTTGCCCGACGCAATCCCAGCAAAGCATGATCCACACAGCCGTTGGGGCTATCTCGGCAAGGATCAAGTCGGGCGCGCTTCTCACTGCGCCGTGAATCCCCCATCCACCGCAATCGACTGCCCCGTCAAATACCGCGCTTTGTCGCTGGCCAGAAAGACGATGGTCTGTGCGATCTCGTCCACCGTGCCGGCGCGCTTGGCCGGGATGGCGGCGAGCAGGCCGGCCTTGGCGTCCTCGTTGCGGCCGAGGAAGCGCTCCATCATGTCGGTCTGGACCGGCCCAGGCGCGACCGCATTGACGCGCACGCCTGCGGCAGCGCCTTCCAATGCGGCGCTCTTGGTCAGCCCTTCGACGGCATGCTTGCTTGCGACATAGACCGACGCGCCGGCAAAGCCGATCTGCCCCGCCACCGACGACAGGTTGACGATCGCCCCGCTGCCCTGGGCCAGCATGGCGCGCATCTCGTGCTTCAGCGAGAACAGCACGCCGCGCACGTTCGTGTCGAAGATGGCGGCGTAGTTCTCGCCGCTCTGCTCGGTGAGGGGGCCGTTCTGGCCCTCGGTGCCGGCGTTGTTGACGGCCACGTCCAGCCGGCCGAATCGGGTCACGGTCTGCTCGACGAGGGTGCGCACGTCGGCCTCCTCGCGCACGTCGGCGCGGAAGAAGGCGGCGTCTGCGGCGCCTTGCGTTTTCAGCTCGTCGGCCAGCGCCTGGCCTTCGGGCTCGCGGCGGCCGCTGACGACGACGGTGGCGCCTTCACGGGCGAAGGCGAGGGCGGTGGCGCGGCCGATGCCGGTCAGGGCGCCGGTGATGAGGACGATGGAAGAGGGCATGTCAAAGCTCCAGAAAAGGGAGAGTGGTTGAGTGCCTTCACTTTGTTTGCCGCTCGACCGAGGCGGTAGCCGGTCCATCTGCCTAAGATCTATTCCAGCTGGGAATCGAAGGACAGGAAGCGATGGACCGTTTGCAGGCGATGCAGACCCTGGTGCGGGTCGTCGAGCTCGGCAGCTTCTCGGCCGCGGCGCGCGAGTTGGGCAGCACGCAGAGCGCCGTCAGCAAGCAGGTGGCGGCGCTGGAGAAGCAGCTGGGCGCGCAGCTGCTGTCGCGCAGTACGCGGGCGCTGAAGCTGACGCAGGCGGGCGAGCGCTACGTGGAGCAGGCGCGGCGGCTGGTGACCGAGGTGGCCGAGGCCGAGAGCGAGCTGCGCGCCGGCGAGCACCAGTTGCAGGGCTTGCTGCGCGTGGCGGCCTCGGTGGCCTTCGGGCGGCTCAAGCTGATGCCGCTGGTGCGGAGCTTCCTGGCCACCCACCCGGGCGTGAAGCTGGACCTGCGCCTGGACGACGGCTTCATCGACCTCATCGAGCAGGGCATCGATGTCTCCGTGCGCATCGGCGAGCAGCCGGACTCCAGCCTGGTTGCGCGCCGCATCGGCACGACGCAGCGCGGCATCATGGCCCGCCGCGGCTATTTCGAGCGCCTAGGCCTGGAACCGCCGCGCGAGCCCGCCGACCTGGCGCGCCACGACTGCATCGTCTACAGCGAGCTGCGCACCGGCCCGATCTGGACCTTCGAGGCCGGCCCGGGCGCCGACGTGCCGCCGGGCAGCCTGGCCAGCGTGCGCGTGGACGGCCGACTGCGCACGAACAGCGGCGAGGCCGTGCGTGCGGCCGTGCTGTCCGGCATGGGCCTGGCCAATGGGCCGACCTGGCTGTTCGAGGCCGAGCTGGCCAGCGGCGACGTGCAGATCGCGATGCCGCACTGGCTGGGGCGCGACCTGCCCATCCAGCTTGTCAGCCCGCCGCAGCGGCGGCAGTCAGGCAAGGTCAAGGCCTTTGGTGACCACCTGGCCGCCGGGCTGGCCTGAATGAATCTGCCCCTCGCCCAACCTCGCATCGCTGAACGCGAGCGAGTCCGGTCGGTCCCCCGCGGGAACGGCGATGCTCGCGGCATTGAGCCGCGAGCATCGCCCAAGGCGGGCCGGCTTGGGAGCGGCCCGGCGCTCGGCCCGCGAGTTTCATGCGGCGCGCGGGTGCCGTGAACTGAGATTAGCCGGCGTGCGCCCAGACCAGCAGCTTGTTGTTGGCCGGCATGTCGATGCGTTCGCGCAGATGCAGGCCCGCGGCCTCAGCCTCGGCAGTGACGTCGGCCAGGCGGCGGATGCCCCAGGCCGGATTGCGCGCACGCAGGTCGGCGTCGAAGGCGAGGTTGCTGGGCGTGGTCGGTTCGTCGGCCAGCAGATACGGGCCGTAGGTGATGAGCAGGCCCTGCGGCGCGAGATGCCGGGCCGCGCCGCGCATCAGCCCGGCCGTGCAGGCCCAGGGCGCGATGTGGATCATGTTGGCGCAGTAGACCGCGTCGACCTGCGCCGGCACGCCGGGCCAGGTGGTGTCGAGCACGTTCAGCGTGATGGGCGGCCGCACGTTCGTGAGGTCGGCGCACCAAGCGGCAATCGACGGCAACGCCGCCGCGTCGTAGTCGCTCGGCTGCCAGCGCCAGCCCGGCAGCTCGGCGCTGCAAAACGCCGCATGCTGGCCGCTGCCGCTGGCGATCTCCAGCAGCACGCCGGACGGTGGCAGCAGGCGCTGCAGCGCCGCAAGGATGGGTGGGCCGTTGCGTTCGGCGGCGGGGCTGTGGCGGCGGGAATGGTCATCCATTCCCGCATCTTCACCGGTTCAGGCCAGGCGCCCCGCTTGGAAGTCCCGCACCGCCTGCACCAGCTCGGCCTCGGTGTTCATGACGAAGGGGCCGTATTGCGCGATGGGCTCGCCCAACGGCTTGCCGGCAATCAGCAGCGCGCGGGTTGGCGCATCCCCGGCCTGCAGGCGCACGCCGTCGCTGCCGGGCGTGTTGGCCAGGATGGCCATGCGGCCCGACGGCACCTGGCAGCCGGTCTCGAACTTCAATCCCCCCTCGTAGACGTAGACGAAGGCGTTGAACTCGGGCGGCAGCAGCTGCTCGAAGCGGGCGCCGGGCGCGAAGTGCAGGTCCAGGTACAGCGGCTCGGTCGTCTCGCGCTGCACGGCGCCCGCCACGCCGTGGCTGGCGCCGGCGATGACACGTGTCTTGACGCCCCCGGTTTCGCCATTCAGCTCGAACTCCGGCACCTCGTGGCCCGCCACGTCGCGGTACCAGGGCGCACGCAGCTTGTCCTTGGCGGGCAGATTCAGCCAAAGCTGGAAGCCGGCCATGCGACCCTCGTTCTGCTCCGGCGTCTCGCTGTGGATGACGCCGCGGCCGGCGGTCATCCACTGCACGCCGCCGTCGCTGATCAGGCCTTCATTGCCGGCCGAGTCGCGGTGGCGCATGCGGCCGTTGAGCATGTAGGTGATGGTCTCGAAGCCGCGGTGCGGGTGGTCGGGGAAGCCGGCGATGTAGTCGTCGGGGTTGTCCGTGCCGAAGGCGTCCAGCATCAGGAAGGGGTCCAGCCGGCGCTGCAGGTTGTTCGTCAGCACGCGGTTGAGCTTGACGCCGGCACCGTCGCTGGTCGGCTGACCGGCGACGAGGCGCTCGACCTCGCGGGGTTGGTTCAGAAGGGTTGTCGCGACGGTGCTCATGGCTTTCTTTCAGGCTGCAAGCAGTTCGGTGATCTGGGCGCGGGCTTCGCTCAGGCCGCGGTCGGCCGCTTCGGGGCCCATGTTCAGGCCTTCAGCGTAGATGAACTCCACGTCGGTCATGCCGAGGAAGGCCAGCACCGTGCGCAGATAGGACACGACCTGGTCGCGCGGCTGGTCGCGGTGGATGCCGCCGCGGGCGCTGACGACGTAGACCTTCTTGCCGGTGACGAGGCCGACTGGGCCCTTCTCGCCGTAGGCGAAGGTCACGCCGGCGCGGGCGATCGCGTCGATCCAGTTCTTCAGCTGGGTGCTGATGCCGAAGTTGATCATCGGCGTGCCGATGACGATGGCGTCGGCGGCGAAGAGTTCGGCGATCAGCGTGTCGTTCAGCGCGACGCGGGCGGCTTGGTCGGCCGTGCGTGCTTCGGCGGGTGTGAACAGCGCGCCCAGCGCGGCTTCGTCGAGCACGGGCAGCGGGTCGACGGCGAAGTCGCGCAGGGTCACGGTCGCGGCCGGGTTGACGGCGCGCAGGCCGGCGGTCAGTTCATTGGCCAGACGGGTCGAAATGGAGCCTTGGTCGTCGGTCAGGCGGCGGGCGCTGGAGTTGATTTGCAGGATGTTCATCTGGGGCTCCGAAGGGGTGGGGTTGCGATGGATGAACTCTAGGAGGTGCCAATCAACTGCAGAAGAGCGTCAAAAGCATAAGATTGTTCCGCTGGTGCATCAATTGGAGGGCTTTGATGGAATCCGACGCCGACGATCTGCTGCTGTTTGCGCGCGTGATGGAGACCGGCAGCTTCAGCCGCGCGGCCGAGCGGGTGCATTGGCCCAAGAGCACGGTGTCGCGGCGCATCGCGGCGCTGGAAGGCCGGCTGGGCGAGAAGCTGTTGCAGCGCAGTACGCGCAAGCTGTCGCTGACCGACTTCGGCGCCGGCGTGCTGGAGCATGCGCGCAGCGTGGCTGCCGAGGTGGACGGCGCGCTGGCCCTGGCCCTGCACCGCCAGCAGAAACCCAGCGGCCGGCTGCGCGTCAGCATGCCGGCGGACTTCGCGCAGAACGTGGCCGCGGCGATGCTGGCCGAGTTCGCGATCCAGTATCCCGAGGTGGTGCTGGAGCTGGACCTGTCGCCGCGCCGCGTCGACCTGATCGCCGAGGGCTTCGATCTCGCGATCCGCATGGGCGAGCTCAGCGAGGACAGCCAGCTCGCCGCGCGGCGGCTGGCGACGACGCACTGGGGTCTGTACGCGTCGCCCGCCTATCTGGAGCGCGTCGGCGAGCCGCTGCTGCCGCAGGCGCTCGAGGCCATGCACGGGTTGATGCTGCTGAGCCGCAACGGCGAGCCGGTGCCCTGGCGGCTGAGCCGCGATGGGGCTGAGCCGGTGGTCGTGCGGCCGGCACAGCGCACGCTGGCCAATGCGCCGAGCCTGCTGGCCTTGCTGGCCGAGGCGGGCACGGGCATCGCGGGCATCGACAGGCTGCTCGTCACCGACGCGTTGCGCCTGGGCCGGCTGCAGCGGCTGATGCCCGACTGGCAACTGCCCGGCTCGACCGCCTGGGCCGTGTTCCCGGAGCGCCGCCTGATGCCGCTGCGCACGCGGGTGTTTCTGGAGGCGATGTCAGCGCTGCTGGGCGCCTGCCCGACGCCGACGGCCTAGGGTCGGCACGGCCGGGTCTCGGCGATGGAGCGGCGCTCAGTCGTCTCCGTTGTTGAACCCCACTTCGACGGCCGCCTCGCGCGCCTTCGGGATGGGGGCAAAACGCCATTGCTTGACGGCCTCGACGGCCGCACTGCCCAGGCGGGCGTGGCTGGCCTTGACGGATTGGGCCTGGGTGACGCTGCCGTCCGGTGCCACGGTGAACCGCACCTGGGCGAAGCCGTTGCGGAAGCTCTGCGCCTGCAGCTGGCGCGGGATGGTCGGGTCGACCTTGGCGAGCAGCTTGAGCGGCACCTCGGCTTCTTCCACCGGCGCAGGCGGCGGCTCGGCGGCCCGGGCCGCGACGGCCAATGGTGCGGCTGGCGCGGGAATGGGCGCGGCGGAGGCAAGCACGACGGGCGTGCGCTCGGGCTCGGGCTCCGGTGCTGCGGCGGTCATGACCGGGGCCGGTGCGGCAGCTGACGCCTGCGCCGGCGCAGGCGTGGGCGCGGCAGTGCTGCTCTGCGCCGGTGCCGCGGTGGGCCGGGGCGCCGCGGCGGTGACCGGCGTGGGCTTGCGCACCGCAGGCGCTGGCGGCGGGGCGGGCGCGGCTGTCTGGCGGGTGGCACCCTTGTCGGCGTTGAGCTTGATCCAGTGGAAGACCGCATCGGCGGCCTTCTGCGCGCGCTCCAGGCTTTCGGCCTTGGGGGCGTCGGTTTGCGCGCCGGCCTGTTGGGCCAGCAGCATCAGGGCACCCGCGACGGCAATCGCGGGCAGATTCAGCGCCAGGGCAGGGCGCGGTCCGAGTGTCATGACTGCTCCACAGAGACGAACCGGCAGGGATGGACCGGCGGCCGAAATGTAGTCACTCTTGTGCAGTGCAGCAGCGGGGTTTGTCCCGCATGCGACGCAATTTAGGGACTGTCCCGGCAAAGCGTCACGCTTGGCCGGCCAACAACGCGCGGCAGCGTTTCTCGTGTTGCTGGATCTCGGCCAGCGTGACCTCGATGTCGTGGCGCTGCTGCTCCAGCTGCCCGCGGTGCTGGGCCAGGATGGCCAGGAAGGCCCGCAATTGGGGCGCCGCGCTGGCCTGGCTGTCGTACATGTCGACGAGCTGCTTGATCTCCTGCAAGGCCAGCCCCAGGCGCTTGCCGCGCAGGGTCAGCTTCAGCCGCGTGCGGTCGCGCGGCGTGTAGACGCGGTTGCGACCCTTGCGGCCGGGCTCCAGCAGGCCCATGTCTTCGTAGAAGCGGATGGCGCGCGGCGTGATGTCGAACTCGGCGGCGAGTTCGGTGATCGTGTAGGTTGGCTGTGGGGCTTGGGTCGCGGCAGCGACAGGTCGGCGGGGGGGCATGGCTACACTCAATTGACGTAAACGTCAGTCTAGAGCGGTCATGGCAAATCCACGCGAATCCGAACTTCATTACCCCCTGGGCGAAACCCTGCCCGGCCCCGGCGAGGCGCTGGACCTGGCGCCGGGCGTGCGCTGGGTGCGCATGGGCCTGCCCTTTGCGCTGGACCACATCAACCTGTGGCTGCTGCGCGATCGGCAAGACGGCCCTGAAGGTGAAATCCAGGGTTGGACCATCGTCGACTGCGGCATCAGCAGCGACGAGACGCGCACGAACTGGGAGACCGTGTTCACCGAGTGCCTGGACGGCCTGCCGGTGCTGCGCGTCATCGCGACGCATTTCCATCCTGACCATCTCGGCCTCGCGCATTGGCTGACCGAGAAATGGAACTGCCGTTTGTGGATGAGCGCGACGGACTACAACCTCGCGCGCCTGGCCAGTGGCTCGACGGTCGGCATGGGCGGCGCTTCCGCCGCGGCCTTCTTTGGCAGCCATGGCCTGACCGACGAAGAGTCGCTGGAGAAGATCCGCGCGCGTGCCGACTACTACCCCAAGATGGTGCCGCGGGTGCCGTCCAGCTACCGCCGGCTGATGGACGGCAGCGAGATCGAAATCGGCGGGCGCATCTGGCGCTGCATTGCCGGCTACGGCCACGCGCCCGAGCACATCAGCCTGTTCTGCGAAGAAGCCAAGCTGCTGATCAGCGGCGACATGGTGCTGCCGCGCATCTCGACCAACGTGTCCGTCGTCGACGTCGAGCCCGAGGCCGACCCGCTGACGCTGTATCTGAACTCACTGAAGCGCTACCTGGAGCTGCCGGCCGACACGCTGGTGCTGCCGTCGCACGGCAAGCCCTTCACCGGCCTGCACGCGCGCGTCGACCAGTTGCAGGAGCACCACGACGAGCGCCTGGCCGAGGTCGTGGCCGCCTGCCGCACCGAACCGACGCATGCGGCCGGCCTGCTGCCCGTGCTGTTCAAGCGCAAGCTGGACCTGCACCAGACGACGTTCGCGATGGGCGAGGCGATTGCCCATCTGCACGCGCTGTGGCTGAAGGGCGAACTGCGACGCGAGTTGGGCACCGACGGCGTCTACCGTTTCGCGCCGGCCTGAACAGGCAGGGCCC
The DNA here is from genome assembly GCA_019509985.1 of Burkholderiales bacterium. Taxonomy (GTDB): domain Bacteria; phylum Pseudomonadota; class Gammaproteobacteria; order Burkholderiales; family Burkholderiaceae_C; genus Pelomonas. The sequence goes on from JAEKLF010000156.1 coordinate 11,686, forward strand.
AAAGTGAAACGCCGCCCCGAGCAATCTCGGCGGCGGCGTCTCTGCCCGGTACCTTCTCTCCCTCAATCTCCCGCCGGTGTTTAGCCGACCTTCGATACCTGTGGTGACAGCGTCCTGAAGGAGTGTTGCTGAACGTGAATACGCCGGGGTGACAGCGATGAGGGAATATTCACAAGCAATCCATTGCAATCGCCCTAACGGGCCGTCGCCGCTCACTGCACGACGATGGATTCCTCGCGCAGCGCCTCGCGCGAGCGCTCGAAGTCGGGCAGCACGGAGCGCACCGTGTCCCAGAAGGCCGGGCTGTGGTTCATTTCGCGCAGGTGGGCCAGCTCATGCGCGACGACGTAATCAATGATGGCCGGCGCGAAGTGGATGAGGCGCCAGTTGAGCCGGATGCTGCCGTCGGCGCTGGCGCTGCCCCAGCGGGTCTGCGCCGACGACAGGCGCAGCGACTTCATCGCCACGCCGAGCTGGTTCGCGAAGCGCTGGCAGCGCGGCATGAAGTCCTCGCGCGCCCGCGCCTGCAGCCAGGACTGGGCCAGGTCGCGGATCTGCTCGGCCGCGGCGCCGTGCGGCAGCGGCAGGCGCAGCTCGCGCGTGAGGGCGTCCCAGTTAACCTCGCGCTCGGCCGGTGCGACGACCAGCGTCAGCGCCTCGCCGAGATAGGGCAGGCGGCCGCCGTCCAGCCAGTCGATGCGCGCGGCCTGCATGCGCTGCTGGCGCTCGCGCTGCTCGACGAGCTTGCGCAGGATCCATTCGCCCTTGTGATGCAGGGCGCGTTCGATCTCGGCGACGGGCACCCAGCGCGGCGCGCTGACGCGCAGGCCCTGAGGGCCGACGACGAAGCCGATGGAGCGCCGGCGCGCGCGCTTGAGTTCGTAGCCGATGCGGTGCTGGCCCAGCCACAGCTCGCGCCGCGCCCGCGCCGCGCCGGGCTCGGCAGGGCTGACGTCCGCGTCCGCATCGAACAGCGACAGCTGGCTGTCTTGCAGGAGCGGGGCCGGGCGCTTGGCGGGCATATGGCTCAGCGTTGCTTCCCGGCCTGGCCGAGCGACTGCTGCGACGCGGGCTGGGCCGGCGTCGCGCTCGTGTAGGCCTCGGGGTCCAGGCGCCGCATTTCGGATTCGATCCAATCCTTCACTTCGCGCATCAGCTCGGTCGGCTCGCGGCCCACCGAGGGGATCTGCCGGCCGATGGAAATGTCCACGACGCCGGGACGCAGCAGGAAGCTCTTGCGCGGCCAGCAGCGTGCGGCCGTCGCGGCGATGGGCACGACGGGCAGGCCGGCCTCGATGGCCAGGCGCGTGCCGCCGGTCTTGTACTCGCCGACCTGGCCGCGCGGGATGCGCGTTCCCTCGGGGAACATGATGACCCAGTTGCCCTGGCCGCCCAGGCGCTTGCCCTGCTTCAGCACCTTGTTCCAGGCCTCGGTGCGGCGGCCGCGGTCGATGTGGATCATGTCCATGCGCGCCATTGCCCAGCCGAAGAAGGGCACGTAGAGCAGCTCGCGCTTGAAGACATAGGCCAGCGGGTGGCTCAGCAGCGCCGGGTAGGCAAAGGTCTCCCAGGTGCTCTGGTGCTTGGACAGCAGCACGACGCCGGCGCGGCGGTCCGATGCCGGCGGCAGGTTGTCCATGCCCTGGATGCGCCAGCGGATGCCGCAGATGAAGCGCGCGCTCCAGATGGCGACCTTGAGCCAGCCGGCGCAGGCCCAGTAGATCGGATCGCCGCGGCGGAAGATGGACAGGATGACGACGGCCGTGGCCCAGGGGATGACGGTGACGATGAGGACGAGGACGAAGATCAACAACGTGGACATCAGTTCAGGTCTCCGGCCTGGGTATCGGGGGTGAGCACCTGGCCGCGTTCCTCGGCCAGGCGGCGGCGCTCCTCCTGGATGAGGGCTTCGGCAAAGCTCATCAGGTCGTCGTGCACGCGGGCCTTGGGCACCTGCACGAGCAGGTTGGCGAGCTCCTCGGTGCCGAGGTTGCCAAAGGGGCCGGTCAGCACGAGGTGGGGGACGCAGCCGGCGTTCTGCGCCGTCAGCAGGTCGGTCAGCGACGCGCCGACCATGTGCACGGCAGCCAGCTCGACGTCGAAGCGCTCGCCGATCTGCCTGATGAGGCCGGGCAGGGGCTTGCGGCAATCGCAGCCTTCCTCGGGCGTGTGCGGGCAGAAGAAGGCCGCGTCCAGCCGCCCGCCCTTTTCGGCCAGCAGCTGGTTCAGGCGCAGGTGCACCGCGTTCAGCGAGGCCATGTCGAGCAGGCCGCGGCCGATGCCGGCCTGGTTGGTCGCCAGCACCGTGTGCCAGCCGGTGTGGTTCAGGCGGGCCACGGCCTCCATCGCGCCGGGCAGGGGGTCCAGCTCCTCGGGCGCCTTGACGTGGTCGTCGCGGTAACGGTTGAGCGTGCCGTCGCGTCCGAGGATGACGAGCTTCATGCCATGGGCGTGGTCGGCGCGCATCGAGGTTTTCTTCAAGTCGCCAGGCGCGACAGGTCGGCCACTCGGTTCATCGCCGCATGCAGGCGACCCAGCAGCGCGAGGCGGTTGGCGCGCAGCGCCGGGTCTTCAGCGTTGACCATCACGTCGTCGAAGAAGGCGTCGACCGGGGCTTTCAGCGCGGCCAGGGCCTTCAGCGAGCCCGTGTAGTCATGCTGCTCGAACAGCGTGTCGGCCTGCGGCTGCACCTCGGCGACGGCGGCGGCCAGGGCCTGCTCGGCAGCTTCCTTCAGCAGCGCCTGGCTGATGGCCGTGGGCAGCTCGCCCTCGACCTTCTTCAGGATGTTGCCGACGCGCTTGTTGGCGGCGGCCAAGGAGGCAGCTTCCGGCAGCGCGGCGAAGGCGCGCACGGCTTCCAGGCGCTTGGGCACGTCGCCCAGGCGGGCGGGGTTGAGTGCCAGCACGGCATCCACTTCCTGGGCGCTGTAGCCCTGGTCGCGCAAGGAGACGGACAGCCGGTCGGCGAAGAAGCTCAGCAGTGCCGGGCTCGGGTTCTCGATCAGCTCGCCGAAGACCGGCACCGCGGCGTCGATCAGCGCGGGCAGGTCCAGCGGCAGGTTCTTCTCGACGAGGATGCGGATGACGCCCAGCGCATGGCGGCGCAGCGCGAACGGATCCTTGTCGCCGGTGGGCAGCTGGCCGATGCCAAACAGGCCCACCAGCGTCTCCAGCTTGTCGGCCAGCGCCACGACCGTGCCGGTGTGGTTGCGCGGCAGCGCGTCGCCGGCGAAGCGGGGCTTGTAGTGGTCTTCGATCGCGATGGCGACGCCGTCGCGCAGGCCCTCGTGGCGGGCGTAGTAGCCGCCCATGATCCCTTGCAGCTCGGGGAACTCGCCGACCATGTCGGTCAGCAGGTCGCACTTGGCCAGCGTCGCCGCCTGCTGGACCTTGCTGTCCAGCACCTTGAACTCGTCGTCGGCATCGACGGTGTAGGGCAGCGTCGCCATGCTCAGCTGGTTGACGATGGCATGCGCAATGGCGCGCACGCGTTCGGCGCGCTCGCCCTGGCTGCCCAGCTTGCCGTGGTAGACGACCTTGGCGAGGCCCGGCAGGCGGTCTTCCAGCTTCTTCTTGCGGTCCTGGTCGAAGAAGAACTTGGCATCGGCCAGGCGCGGGCGCACGACGCGCTCGTTGCCCTGCGTGACGGCGCTGGCGTCGGCGGGCGCGATGTTGCTGACGACCAGGAAGTGGCGCGTCAGCTTGCCGTGAGAGTCCAGTAGCGGGAAGTACTTCTGGTTGGCCTTCATCGTCAGGATGAGGCACTCCTGCGGTACGGCGAGGAACTCGGCTTCGAACGCGCAGGTCAGCACGTTCGGGCGCTCGACGAGGGCGGTGACTTCGTCCAGCAGCGCTTCATCGTCGATCGGCGTCAGGCTCAGCGCATCGGCCGCGCCCTTGAGCTGGCGCGAGATCTCGGCGCGGCGCTCGGTGAAGCTGGCGATGACGGCGCCCTGCTCGCGCAGCTGAGCGGCATAGCTGTCGGCGGACTCGATGCTGACGGTCGGCTGGGCCGCCTCGAAGCGGTGGCCGATGGTCGTGCGGCCGGACGTCAGGCCGAGGGCCTGGACGGGCACGACTTCCGTGCCGTGCAGCGCGACGAGGCCATGCGCCGGGCGCACGAACTTCACGTCGGTCCAGCCGTCGCTGAGTTGGTAGCTCATGACCTTGGGAATGGGCAGCTTGGCCAGTGTCTCGTCCAAGGCCTTCTGCAAGCCTTGGGCCAGCGTGGCGCCGGCTTGCATGCTGTCCCAGAACAGCGCCTCGGCCTTGCCGTCGGGTGCGCGCTTGAGCTGCGGGACAACGTCGGGACCGGCACCCAGTGACGCGAGTTTTTTCAGCAGCGCGGGCGTGGCCTGACCGTCGGCGGTGAGGGCCACGGCGACAGGCATCAGCTTCTGCTGCACGGCCTTGTCGGCGGCCTTGGCGGCGACGCCGGTGACGTGCACGCCCAGGCGACGTGGCGACGCGAACGACGTGACGGCGGCATCGGTTGCTGCCAAGCCCTGCGCCTTCAGGCTGTCGGCCAGCACCGCGGCGAACGACTCGCCGAGCTTCTTCAATGCCTTGGGCGGCAGCTCTTCGACAAACAGTTCAACGAGCAGATTCATCAAGCGGCCGCCTTCTTGCTGTTCTTCAGTTCGATCTGCGAGACGACTTCTTCCGCCCAGGTTTTGGGTGCCATCGGGAAGCCGAGGCGTGCGCGGCTTTCCAGGTAGCTTTGCGCGACGGCACGCGCCAGGTTGCGGATGCGGCCGATGTAGGCGGCGCGCTCGGTCACGCTGATCGCGCCGCGTGCGTCCAGCAGGTTGAAGCTGTGGCCGGCCTTCAGCAGTTGCTCGTAGGCAGGCAACGCGAGCTGCTGCTCCATCAAATGCTTGGACTGCTTTTCGTGCGCCGCGAATGCGCCGAGCAGGAAGTCCACGTCACTGTGCTCGAAGTTGTAGGTCGACTGCTCGACCTCGTTCTGGTGGAACACGTCGCCGTAGGTCAGGCCGTCGGTGTAGACCAGGTCGTAGACCGATTCCTTGCCCTGCAGGTACATCGCCAGGCGCTCCAGCCCGTAGGTGATCTCGCCGGTGATGGGTTTGCAGTCGATGCCGCCAACCTGCTGGAAGTAGGTGAACTGCGTGACCTCCATGCCGTTCAACCACACCTCCCAACCCAGGCCCCAGCAGCCGAGCGTGGGGTTCTCCCAGTCGTCCTCGACGAAGCGCACGTCGTTCTTCTTCAGGTCGAAGCCGAGCGCTTCCAGCGAGCCGAGGTAGAGCTCCAGGATGTTGGCCGGCGCGGGCTTGAGCACGACCTGGTACTGGTAGTAATGCTGCAGGCGGTTGGGGTTCTCGCCGTAGCGACCATCCTTGGGGCGGCGGCTCGGCTGCACGTAGCCGGCCTTCCAGGGCTCGGGGCCGAGGGCGCGCAGGAAGGTGGCCGTGTGGCTGGTGCCGGCGCCGACTTCCATGTCGTAGGGCTGGAGCAGTGCGCAGCCTTGCTTGGACCAATAGTCCTGAAGCGTCAGGATGATTTGCTGGAAGGTCAGCATGGGGTGGGGGGAGAAGGGGGTGGTCGATTCTATGGGCCGGCCTTGCTCAGGCCTGCCAGCGCGAGCAGGGCCAGCGCCCACAGCGGCCAGAGGCCGAGCGCATTGAGCCAGCGGGCATAGGGCGTGGCGCCGCTGCGGCCGTCGACGCGGGCCTCCAACACGCCGCGTTCGAGCGCGGGCATCCTCGCCATGATCTGGCCGCGATGGTCGATGACGGCCGTCGCGCCGGTGTTGGTCGAGCGCACGACGGGGCGCTGGAATTCCAATGCCCGCATCTGCGAGAACTGCAGATGCTGGTCCTGGACCATGACGGTGCCGAACCAGGCCAGGTTGCTGGCGTTGACGAGGACGGTCGCCGAATCGGGCCCGACCGCGCTCTGCACGAAGTCCTCGCCGAACAAGTCCTCGTAGCAGATCAGCGGCCGCAGGCGCTGGCCGGCCACGGCCCAGGCGCGCTGGTGGTCGCCACGGGCCTGGTCGTCTAGCGGGATGTTCATCGCATGCACGAACCAGCCGAAGCCGGGCGGAATGAATTCACCGAAGGGCAGCAGATGGCGCTTGCCGTAGTGGTAGTCGCTGCCCAGCGCGACCAGCGAGTTGACGAAGCCCTCGTCGGCATTGCCCAGGAAGGTCCCGAGCAGCGCCGGGCGTTCGGGGCGGGACAGGCGCGCCAGCGTCGCGGCGTCCAGCTCCACCAGCGGCAGCGGCACGACAGACTCAGGTGTCAGGACGACCTGGCCGCGGGCCGACTCGATCAGCCGGGCCAGCGTCTCCAGGTTGGCGGCAAAGCGCTCGGGGTCGAACTTCTGATCCTGCGGGATGCTGGGCTGCACGAGGGACAGGGCGACCTGGCCGCTGGAGGTCGTGAAGCCCTGCGGCAGCAGCGCGCCGGCCAGCGGCAGCAGCAGCGCGGCGGCCGCTGTCGCCCAGGCGCGTTCGCGCAACAGCACCAGGCCGGCCGCCGCCAGCGCGGCGAGCGCCGTGATGCCGTAGACGCCGACCCACGGCGCCCAGCCCGCCAGCGGCCCGACGCTGTGCGCGTAGCCGGAGGCAATCCAGGGAAAGCCGCTGAACCAGGTCGCCCGCGCCAGCTCGGCCAGCAGCCAGGCGGGCACCAGGGCCAGCAGCCGCCAGCGGCCGGATGCGATCCAGCGCGCCGTGAGGCCCAGCGCCAGCGCGTAGTAGCCGGCCAGAAAAGCCGCCAGCAACGCGACGGCCAGCGCCGCCAGCAGCCACGGGATGCCGCCGAACTGGTGCATGCTGATGTGCAGCCACCACAGGCCCGAGGCCAGCCAGCTCCAGCCGAACAGCGCGCCGCTGAGCGCCGCAAGCCGCGGCGTGGCGCGGGCGACGAGGCCGAACAGCAGGGCCAGCGCGATGATCTGCGCCCACCAGGCGCCGGTCGGGGCGAAGGCGGCCGTGTGCAGCAGGCCGGCGGCCAGTGCGGTGGCCGCGGCGAGCGCCGTCCTCACGCTTCGGACTCGTCTTCGGGGGCGCGCGTGACCTTGAACCAGCGCACCGCGCCGCCGCGGGTCAGCATGACGGCGAAGTTCAGGCTGCCCACCTGCACGGTCTCGCCACGGCGCGGCACGCGACCATGCTCGTGGGCCACCAGGCCGCCGATGGTGTCGAAGTCGTCGTCCGGCAGCGCCACGTCGAAGCTGCCATTGACAGCTGCGATGCTGGCGTCGCCGGCGATGCGCTGGCTGCCGTCCGCCAGCGTGTAGATGCCGGACTCGCCGTCCTTGTCGTCGAACTCGTCCTCGATCTCGCCGACGATCTCTTCCAGCACGTCTTCGATGGTGATGAGGCCGGCCGTGTTGCCGAATTCGTCGATGACGATGGCGAGGTGGTTGCGATTGGAGCGGAAGTCGCGCAGCAGCTCGTTCAGCCCCTTGCTCTCGGGCACGAAGACCGTCGGCCGTAGCAGCGCGCGCAGGTTGAGCTCGGGGGCGCGCTGCATCTTCAGCAGGTCCTTGGCGAGCAGGATGCCGATGATGTTGTCGCGCTTATCCTCGTAGACCGGGAAGCGCGAGTGGCCGGTGTCGATGACCAGGCCGAGCAGCTCGTCGTAGGGCGCGTCGATGTCCAGCAGATCCATGCGCGGCGCGGCCACCATGGCGTCGCCGGCCGACAGCTCGGCCATGCGCAGCACGCCTTCCAGCATCTGGCGCGACTCGGGCTCGATCAGCTCGCGCTGCTCGGCGTCGGCCAGGGTGTCAATCAGCTCGCTCTTGGAGTCGGGGCCGGGGTGCAGGAACTCCAGCATGCGCTCCAGCAGGCCACGCGCCTCGGGCGGTTGTTTGGCGGCCCCGCGCATCGGGGGCCGGCCTGAATGAGGTTCGCTCAAGGGAGCTGTCAAGGGTATTGCGGAAGGGACAGAATAGCCGATTGGTTTGACAAGACCTTGTGTTGGGGCGCTTAGTCCCTATATCTGCTGCCTTCTCGAAAAACGGTCCCCGCCATGTCCACAGCCCCCGGCCTCATCCCCGCCACCATCCTGACCGGCTTCCTCGGCGCCGGCAAAACCACGCTGCTCAAGCGCGTGCTGACCGAGGCTCACGGCCAGAAGATCGCCGTCATCGAGAACGAGTTCGGCGAGGAGAACATCGACACCGACATCCTGGTGTCGGACACCAACGAGCAGATCATCCAGATGAGCAACGGCTGCGTCTGCTGCACGATCCGCGAGGACCTGCGCACGACGCTGGCCGATCTGGCCGCCAAGCGCCGCAAGGGCGAGCTGAACTTCGAGCGCGTCGTCATCGAGACCACCGGCCTGGCCGACCCTGGCCCCGTGGCCCAGACCTTCTTCATGGACGACGAGATCGCCGAAAGCTATCTGCTCGACTCCATCCTGACGCTGGTCGACGCCAAGCACGCCGACGCCCAGCTCGACACCCGCCAGGAAGCGCGCATGCAGGTCGGTTTCGCCGATCAGATCTTCATCAGCAAGAGCGACCTGGTCGAGCCGGCGGCCGTCGAGGCGCTGGTGCACCGCATCAAGCACATGAACCCCCGGGCGCCCATCCAGACGGCGCATTTCGGCGAGGTGGCGCTGTCCAAGGTGTTCGACCTGCGCGGCTTCAACCTGAACGCCAAGCTGGAGATCGACCCTGACTTCCTGAAGGCCGACGACCACGACCACCATCACCACCATGACCATGAGCATCACGAACATGAGCATGGTGAGCATTGCGACCACCCGCACCACCACCGTCACGATGATGATGTGAAGAGTTTCGTCTTCCGCTCCGACCGGGCCTTCAATCCGGCCAAGCTGGAGGATTTCCTCGGTGCCATCGTGCAGGTCTACGGTCCCAAGATGCTGAGATACAAGGGTGTCCTACACATGAAAGGCACGGACAAGAAGGTCATCTTCCAGGGCGTGCATCAGATGATGGGCTCCGACCTCGGCCCGCGGTGGATGCCGGGCGAGAAAAAGCAGAGCAAGATGGTGTTCATCGGGATAGAACTGCCCAAGGATGTGCTGATGCAAGGCCTGGAAGGATGTTTGGCGTGATGTTTTTAGATCCCCTGATACACCGTTTTCAGGGGGGTGCGGATGCATGAAATTCGATGGCTACAATCCGCCGCGCTCAAAATCGGGCTGCCGGCTGAAAAGCAGAGCGATCAAGGTCTGACACCGCGCCGATGCAAGCCCTGAGCGAGGAGAAGACAGTGAGCAAGACCACGGCCCCCAAAACCGCCGCCGCATCCACCAAGGGTGCGAAGAAGACTGATATCGGCGCCGACGTCGCAATGTTGGAGGCGCCCGCACCGGCAAATCGCTTTGCCGACCGCTTTGCTCCGCCGAAACCGCCGGCGCGCGGCGCGTCGCATGTCGAGTCCGACACGCCTCGCGTGGCCGCCAAGGGCGACCCCAAGCTGGCCAATGCCTGGAAGTCCAAATCGGGCGCCGAGCTGACCGACGCCGAAGTGCTGGCCATGCCGGACTCGGAGTACATGAACGCGAAGCAGATCGAGTTCTTCCGCGCCAAGCTCACCGAGCTGAAGGACGGCGTGCTGTCCAACGCCGGCGAGACAACCGAGCATCTGCGCGAGGACACGACCATCGTGCCCGACCCGGCCGACCGCGCGACCATCGAGGAAGAGCATGCCCTCGAGCTGCGCACCCGCGACCGCGAGCGCAAGCTGCTGAAGAAGATCGTGCAGTCCATCGCCCGCCTGGACAGCGGCGAATACGGCTACTGCGACGAGACCGGCGAGCCCATCGGCCTGGGCCGCCTGATCGCACGCCCGACGGCGACGCTGTCGCTCGAAGCGCAGCAGCGCCGCGAGCTCAAGCAAAAAATGTTCGGTGATTGAGATGACCAGCCCCTCGCCCGGTCACGCGTCGCTGAACGCTGACGCGCCCAGTCGGTCCCCCGAGGGGACGGCGATGCTCGCGGCGTCGAGCCGCGAGCACATCGCCCAAGGCGGGCCGGCTTGGGAGCGGCCCTGCGCTCGGCCCGCAGGCGCACTATTCGAATAGGCCCCAATTCCGACATGTCCGACTCCAAGCCCGCAGACCCCAAGGAAGGCGACAGCTTCTTCCGCAAGGTTGCGCGCTTCGTGGCCAACCCGACGACCGACTGGGCCGAGATCAACTCGCGCCAGGACGACCCCGAGGGTGACCTGGCCAAGGCGGAGTTGCGGGCGATGGTCGAGCGCAAGCGGCGCAACGATTTCGTGCGCAAGCGCGAGCTCGACATGCTGCGCCGCATCCGCCGCGAGGGCCTGACGCCCGAGCAACTGGCCGCCCTGGCCTCGTCGCCGTCCAGGCTGGGTGACGACGAGCGCATCAGTGAGCCCAACTCCAAGATCGATCTCGGCGTGAAGGCCAAGATCGACGAGATCGAGCAGCAGATGGTGGGCGAGAGCTTTGCGACGACGCAGGCCGTGCCCAAGCAGCAGCCCGGCTTCTTCGAGACCAGCACGCGCCCGGTGGCCTTCGCGTCCACCGTCGCCGCGCCGGCCATGGATGCGGCCGCCGGCCGCGTCAGCGAGTTCTCCAGCCCGCAGGAAGTGCAGCGCCTGTCGGCGCCGACGCCCCCGGCCGCGGTGACCATGGGCGCTGCCATCCCGCCGCTGTCCGACTCGCCGGCCAGCCGCCTGCCCGACCTGCCGCCGCTGGACATGCCGCTGTCCTTCACGATGGCCGAGTCCTCGTCGCCCCTCGAGGTGCAGGAGGTCGTTCACGACCCCGAGCTCGACGAGGCCGTCATCGCCTTCGCCAATGCCGATTACGACAACAGCGAGCGCGCGCTGACCGAGCTCGTGCGCCCGGGCGGCAGCCGCAACCTGCACGGCGAGACCTGGCTGGTGCTGTTCGACCACTACCGCGCCACCGGTGCCCAGGGCAAGTTCGAGGTGCTGGCCGTCGAGTACGCGCAGCAGTTCGGCCTGTCCGCGCCGCAATGGTTCTCCATGCCCAAGCTGGTCGCCGAATCGACCCGCCAGGCCAGCCGCTCGCCGATGGGCAAGGCCGGCCACGTCAGCTGGACGGCGCCGACCCTGCTGACCGCCGAGGACGTGGCCCTGCTGCAAAAGCGCAGCGAGAGCCTGCCCATGCCCTGGGTCTTCGACTGGAGCGCGCTGGACCATGTCGAGATCGACGCCGCCATCCAGATGCGCCAGCTGCTGCGCAGCTGGGCCACGCAGCAAGTCGACCAGCGCTGGGTCAGCGGCGACCGCTTCCTGAACCAGCTCAAGGAACTCGCGCCCGTCGGCGAGCGCGACACCGACCCGGCGCTGTGGATGCTGCGCCTGGAGGCACTGCGCCTGGCCAACCGGCCGGACCAGTTCGACGAGGCCGCCATCGACTACTGCGTGACCTACGAGGTCTCGCCGCCGTCCTGGGAGCGTGCCAAGTGCCGCGTGCGCATCGGCAATGACGGCGCATCGACGAACAGCCCGGCCACCAGCACGATGCAGAGCGAGACGCAGTCGACCTTCCTCGACACCAGCGTGCCCGATCCCGCCAGCGTGGCCGTCCAGCTCGACCTGCTCGGCCAGCTCAGCGGCGACATTTCCGACATCCTGCGCGGCCTGTCCGCCGAAGTCGGCGAGGCCAGCCTCATCACCATCTGCTGCACCAAGCTGATCCGCCTGGACTTCATGGCCGCCGGTGATCTGCTGAACTGGGTGCTGCAGCGCCGCAGCGAGAACCGCTCGGTGATCTTCACCGATGCGCACCGCCTCGTCGCGCTGTTCTTCGGCGCAATGGGCATCAACGAGCACGCCAAGGTCAAAGTCAGAATCAACTGACCTTGCGTCGTGGGTGTTGGCCCCCAACTGGAGGCCCTATGAGTTCAGATTCCTCTACCGTCTACCACGGCACCACCATCATCTCGGTGCGTCGCCAGACGCCCGCCGGCCTGCAGGTCGCCATCGGCGGCGATGGCCAGGTGACGCTGGCCAACACCATCGTCAAGGCGAGCGCGCGCAAGGTGCGCAAGCTCTACCGCGACCAGGTGCTGGCCGGCTTTGCCGGCGCCACGGCGGACGCCTTCACGCTGTTCGAGCGCTTCGAGGCCAAGCTGGAGAAGCACCAGGGCCATCTTGTGCGCGCCGCCGTCGAGCTGACGCGCGACTGGCGCACCGACCGCGTGCTGCGCCGCCTGGAGGCCATGCTGGCCGTGGCCGACCGCACGGCCTCGCTGATCATCACCGGCAATGGCGACGTGCTGGAGCCCGAGCAGGGCATCGTCGCCATCGGCTCCGGCGGCGCCTACGCCCAGGCCGCGGCCAAGGCGCTGCTCGCGCACACGGAGCTGGGCGCGGCCGACATCGTCAAGCGCTCGCTGGAAATCGCCGGCGAGATCTGCATCTACACGAACCAGAACCACACGCTGGAGGTCCTCGAGCCGGCGTCAGGCAGCTGAGGGCGACCGGTGTGCGGGAGAGTCAGGGTGTCGCGGGCTTGGGGAGCGGCTTGAGCGTGACGCGCACGGACTCCGCGTATCCAGTCTCGCCGGCGGCCACGCCGGCGCCGGTCCCGATGACCGAGCCCCAGAACATCCCGGCCAACAGCCCCACCACGGGAGACAGGATGTCGAAGCTCTTGCCTTCCGCGTTGTGGTCGCCGCGGTTCTTGCCGATGGCGCCGCCCACCGCAAGGCCGACGCCTGCGCCGATCAACATGTTGCGGGCCGTCGTGCTTTTGCGTTCCAGGCTGGCATCGCCGGCCTGCTTGCCGTCTTCGCTGGTGCAGCTGATGCGCAGCGGCTCGCTATCGACGCTCACCGTCGCCAAGCCCGGCGCGTTGAGCTGCCATTCGCCCGAGCCGTTGCGCAGCGTGCAGCGCGCGGCGCCCAGGTCGGTGCCCATCTCGTTCGCGACGCTGACGCGCACGCTCTGCAGCTTCACCTTGGCGGCGGTCGTTGCGCAGCCGCTCAATACCAGAGCGGCACAGCTCAGCACCACGATGCCTCGAACGAGGCGGCCTGTCTTCATCATTCGAACTCTCCCTGTCATTGGTTTCAGTCGCCGCGGCGCTGGCCGTCCTTGGACGGTTGTTGCGCTCTGATCCGCGGTGGCGCCACTCTACCTAACGCCATGAGCAGCATGACCCCCCAGGAAATCGTTTCCGAACTCGACCGCCACATCGTCGGCCAGCAGGCCGCCAAGCGTGCCGTCGCCATCGCGATGCGCAACCGCTGGCGCCGCCAGCAGGTCGACGAAAAGCTGCGCGCCGAGATCACGCCCAAGAACATCCTGATGATCGGCCCCACCGGCGTCGGCAAGACCGAGATCGCGCGCCGCCTGGCCAGGCTGGCCGGCGCGCCCTTCATCAAGGTCGAGGCGACCAAGTTCACCGAGGTCGGCTACGTCGGCAAGGACGTCGACTCCATCATCCGCGACCTCGCTGAAGTCGCCGTCAAGCAGGAGCGCGAGGCCGCGATGCGGCGTTGCCAGACGCGCGCCGAGGACGCCGCCGAAGAGCGCATCCTGGACGTGCTGCTGCCCGGCACCCACGCCGGCGCCGACAGCGACAACCTGACCCGCCAGACGCTGCGCAAGCGTCTGCGCGAGGGCCAGCTCGACGACAAGGACATCGAGCTGGACCTGCTCTCCGCCAAGCCCACGCTCGAACTGCTCGGGCCCTTCGGCAACTCGCCCGGCATGGAAGACATGACCGAGCAGCTCAAGGGCATGTTCAGCCAGTTCGGTGGCGCGCAGAAGAAGACGCGCAAGCTCAAGATCGCCGAGGCGATGAAGCTGCTCATCGACGAGGAGGCCGCCAAGCTCGTCAACGAGGAGGAGATCCGCGCGACGGCGCTGGAGCATGCCCAGGAGATGGGCATCGTCTTCATCGACGAGATCGACAAGGTCGCGTCGCGCAACGAGCACGGCGGTGCGGAGGTGTCGCGCCAGGGCGTACAGCGCGACCTGCTGCCGCTGGTGGAGGGCACGACGGTGTCGACCAAATACGGCCTCGTGAAGACCGACCACATCCTCTTCATCGCCAGCGGCGCCTTCCATCTCGCCAAGCCCAGCGACCTCATCCCGGAACTGCAGGGCCGCCTGCCCATCCGGGTCGAGCTGGACTCGCTGTCCGTCGCCGACTTCGAGGCCATCCTGACGAGCACGCACGCCAGCCTCGTCAAGCAGTACCAGGCCCTGCTGGCCACGGAAGGGGTCACGCTGGACCTGCAGTCCGACGCCATCCGCCGCCTGGCGCAGATCGCCTTCGAGGTCAACGAGCGCACCGAGAACATCGGCGCGCGGCGCCTGGCGACGGTGATGGAGCGGCTGCTCGACGAGATCAGCTTTGACGCGCCGAACCGTGCCGGTCAGACGATGACGCTGGATGCTGCCGCGGTGGATGCCAAGCTGGCCGCGCTGGCGGCCAACGAGGATCTGTCGCGCTTCATCCTCTGACGGATGTCCTCAATGCGGCAGCGCCTGGGCGCTGCCCGTCCAGCGCAGCAGCTGCATCAGCGACGGCGCCTGCGTCTTGCCGAGCAGGTTGCGCACGTGGCTGCGCACGGTGCTGACGCACAGGCCCAGGTGACGCGAGGCCGCGTCCACGGGCTCGCCATCGGCCAGCAGCAGCAGCACATGGCGCTCGGCCTGGCTGAGCCGGCACTGGCGCGTCAGCGCGTCGATGCGGGCGGCCTGCGTCAGTGCCGGTTGATCGAGATGCAGGGCCATGCGGTGGCCAGCCCGACGCCTGGGCGATGGCGGATGGCAGCGGCGCGGCGTGAAGCCATCCCGTCGCGATGCTGGGCGTGAACCAAAGGCCGGTGCGCGAAGAGGAACCGGCCGACGCCTGTGCCAGCAGGCCGCCCAGATGCGCGGCACCCAGCTGCCCGAGGCTCATCAGATGCTCGGCCCGCGTCTGCGCGAGGCCTTCGGCGATCAGATGCTCGGCGCTTGCGTTGGCGAACAAAAGGCGGCGGTCCGGCAGCAGCACCAGCAGCGGCTGCGGCAGGGCGCTGAGTAGTTGCCGCGGCTGAGTCTCCGGGCCGAATGCACGCTCGGTCGATGTGGAAGGAATGGTTTGCAACATGGAGCCCCCTGAGCACTGCAGCGCGACGGCGCCGTCTCTTGTCATCAAGTTTGGTGAGTGCGGGTCGGTATTGCCATTGCCGAGAAGTACACGGCCCGGCGGTCGTGCGCATAGGCCATAAGGCCAAGCCAAAGGACTGCCCCGCCTGCCGCGATGGCCGGCGCCGGCGCCGATACCATCGAAGCCCAGCGGGAGACGGCGCATGAAGATTTTGTTGATCGACGACCACCCCTTGTTTCGCGAGGGCGTGGCGTTGCTGTTGAAGCCGTTGGTGGACGAGCTGGAAACCTGGGAGGCAGGCAGCTGCGAGGAGGCCTTTGCGCTGCTTGAGCAGCGCGGCGCCGTCGACCTCGTGCTGATCGACCTGGGTCTGCCTGGTCTGTCGGGCCTGGAGGGCTTGGGCCGGCTGAGGCGCGATCACCCCGAGGTGCCGGTGGTCGTGATGTCGTCGGCCGACGACAAGGACACCGTGCTCGCCGTGCTGGACGCCGGCGCGATGGGTTTCATTCCCAAGAGCTCCACGTCGCAGATCATGCTCGGCGCACTGCGATTGATCCTGGCCCATGGCATCTATCTGCCGCCTTCGGCCTTCCTCGGCGGTCGCGTCCTGTCGCCGACCGCGCCGGCGCACGGCTTCGCCGCGCCAACGGCCCAGGGACGCCGCCCTGTCGAGCTCGGCATGACGCCCCGCCAGGCCGACGTGCTGCACCTGTTGTTGCAGGGCAAGCCGGCCAAGCTGATCGGGCGCCAGCTCAATCTGTCGTTGAGCACCGTCAAGGCTCACACCTCAGCGGTGCTGCGGGTACTCAACGTGACGACGCGCACCCAGGCCGTGCTGGCGGCCAGCCGCATGAACCTGCGTTTCGACGAGCCGCTACCCGCTCAAGGAGCCGCGGTCGATGCCAGCGATTCCTGCACGGCCTCCAGCAACCGCTGAAGCCCGATGGGCTTGTGCAGCAGCCGGGCTCCGGCTGCCGCGGCGCGGGCCTGCAAGCCGGCATCGGAGCTGGCCGTGACGACCAGCGCGGCGATGTCATCGTCATAGTGCTGGCGCAGGCGGTGGATGACTTCGAAGCCGTCGCGCCCGGCGCCCAGTTGAAAGTCGGTGACGATGAGATCGGGTACGCGCAGATGCGCCTGCAGCTCCGACAGCACGGCTTCGCATGAGCCCGCGGCCACAACGTGGCAGCCACTCGCGTTGAGCGCGTCCACGAGGGCTTGTGCGTTCATCGCCTCGTCGTCGACGACGACGATGAAACGACCTTCCAGCACCTGCCGATGTGCCGCGAGGCGTGGTGAAGCCCGAGGCGAGGGAAGGGATGACGTCGAAAGCGGCATGTCCAAACGGAATACCGAGCCGCGCCCGACACGGCTGCTGACGGTCAGGCGGTAGCCGAGGATGTGAGCGCAACGCTGGACGATGGACAGGCCAAGACCCAGGCCCTTCTCCTGACCCGTGCCCGGGGCTTCGATGCGAAAGAACTCTTCGAAGATCGCCTCCTGGTAGCGCGGCTCGATGCCCGGACCGCTGTCCCAGACCTGCAACTCCACGCAGTTGCCGCGTCGCCGGCAGCCCACCAGCACGCCGCCCCGGCGCGTGTAGCGAATGGCATTGGCCACGAGATTGCCGGCGATGCGCTCCAGCAGCACCGCATCGCCTTTCACGACGAACCGGCAGGCGCGCACGCTCAGGCGCAAGCGCTTCTCGGCCGCCTGCGGTGCCCAGGTCTGTTCCAGTCGATGCAGCAACCAGCCGAGGTCGACGTCCTCGACATGGGCCTGCACTGCACCGGCATCGAGCTTGGAGATGTCCAGCAGATTGCCGAACAGGTTCTCCATCGTCGCGACCGAGGACTGGATCTTGTCAGCCAGTGCCAGATGCTCCGGGCTGCCAAGACGGCTTTGCAGCACGCCGAGCAGCAGGCTGATCGAATGCATGGGCTGGCGCAGGTCATGGCTGGCGGCGGCCAGGAAGCGGGTCTTGGCGGCGTTGGCGCGCTCGGCCTCGTCCTTGAGCTGCGAGAGTTCGTCGGCACGCGCCGCCAGCACGTCGCGGGCATCCGAAAGCTGCGATGTGCGCTCGGCGACCTTGGCCTCCAGGCTGGCGTAGAGGTCGCGCAGGCGGGCGGACATCCGGTTGAAGTCCTGGGCGAGGTCTTCGATCTCGTCCTGGCGGTGGAGCTCCAGCGGCGAGTCGAGATCGCCGGCAGCGATGCGCGCGGTGGCCTGGCGCAATGCCACGATGGGGGCGGCCATGCGCCGCGCGAATGCGATGCCGGCGATCAAGGCCGCAACGACGCCCAGCGCCATCAGCAGCAGCGTGCGGGAGAGGGTCGCCCAGGCGGGCTTGAGCGCCTCGCTGCGCTGCTGTTCCATGAACACGATCCAGCCCGTGCCCGGCACGGCCGCCGCCGTCGTGATGACGGGACGCCCCTGGAAATCATGGGTCGACAGTCCGCGGCTCAGCTCCGGCCTGTCTGCCAGATTGGCGCGCGCCTGGCTGACCGCTTCGGACCGGGAAAGGTCCATGCGGCTCAGCACCTGCGTGGCCTGCGGGTGCGCGATCAGCAGGCCCTGCGCATCGACGATGTAGGCCAGCCCGCCTTCGCCTGCCCTGAACCGCGCGACCACCTCTCCCAGCAGCCGCAGGTCCACCGTGGCGACGATGGCACCCTGGCCGTCGTGGGCGGCCATGCGCATCGTCGGCAGATAGCCGTCGCGAAAGAAGGTCCGGCCGCGGCGGATGCCTTCCTCTGCGCTGACGCCGGCGAGCGAAGCCTCGTCCAGCAGCAGGCCCGACTCGATGCGGTCAGGCGCATGTTTGGAGGTCGCCAGCAGTTCGCGGCCGGCGCGATCCACGACCTGCAAGTCCGTGATCGCCGGCACGAGTTGCATCAGCCGATAGAACTCTTCGCGCCGCTGCGCAAGCCCGAAATCCTGGCGGCCCCACGGCATCTTGGCTGCATCGCGCAGGCCGGCGTCGATGACGCCGAGATAGGTCTGGATCTCGCGAGCGGCGCCTTCGGCGAGCGCCTCCTGCACCGCCTCGATGCGCGCCAGTGATTCGCGATAGCCGAAGTACATCTCGGACATGCCGGACAGCAGCAGCAGGCTGAGCGTGACGCTGGACAGCCCGAGGGCGTAGCGCCTCGACAGAGGGCGATAGAGGGGGCGATTGCGGGACTGCCAGGGCCAGCGTGGGCGGCTCATCGCAACACCAGGTCGGCACGCCGCACCACCTGCGCGCTGGGTGCCGGGAAACCGCCCTCTGGATTCGGTCGTACGGCCAGCACGGCGCGCTGCGGGCGCAGGATCGGGATGCCGCCGGGAGGCTCTCCGTCGAGAACCCGCACGACGAGCTCCGCCATGGCTGGCCAGGCGAACGACATGTCCAGGGCATAGGACAGTGGTGCGCCGCCAGACATGTCGGCCGTGTTGGCGAGGATGACGGGTTTGCCCCAGGCGCGGAGCTTGTTCACGATCATCGGCGTGTTGAGGCCGGCGAGGCCGCTGCGCGGAAGGCACCAGGCATCGAAATCCGCGGCGCGCGGTTCCGCGAGCAGGGCTTCAGCCTCCGGCGTGCCTTCGGCATAGAGGATCGTCACTTCCAGGCCCAGACTGGCGGCGATCGGCGGCAAGGTCTTCTCCGAGTCGAAATATTCGCCCCACGGACGATCGATCAGCACGGCCACTCGTTTCACATGAGGATAGGCGTCACGCAGGATTTCAAGACGTTTGGCATCCAGCGTGTCGGCCACCCAGACGCCTGTCATGGCCTCCGCTCGGCTCTCCATCGAACTCACGACCCCGTAGCGAACGGGATCCAGGACGCTGCCAAACACGATGGGCGTGCCGCCGACATGGTCCTTGGCCAGCTTGGCGGTCGCCGACGACGGCGCCACGATCAGCGCGGGCCGCAACGCGGCGACACGACCAGCCGCCGCCAACATGGACGCCGGCGCCTCCAGGCCTGCGTCCATGAAGCGGATCTGCATCCTGCGGCGGTTTTCGTCGGGCAGCTTGTCCACTGCGGCCTGGAAGCGCTGGAAGCTCGGGTCCTTGGCGGCTGAGCCTATGCCGAGGAAAACGATCAATTGGGTCAGCGGGAGGCGGGCGCAGTCGGCCCTCAGCAGCGCCGCACCCATAAGAGTGATGAGCAATACCAAAGCACGGGTCCATCGAGCATTGCGCCGCAATGACCCCGCTGGATATTCTGTTTGAGCCGCCATCAACCCATTCCATCCCATCCATTCGGTGGCGGCGAGTTTAGGAGGAGAGGGTTCATGCAACGCATCAAACATCACTATTGCTGGGTCAAGGCGGTGGCCGTGCCGGGCGATGACGAGCATTTCGTCGAAGCGCCGCCTTCGGAGGCCGCGGCGGCCTTCCCCGCGGGATCGGTTCACATCGACTGGCAAAACGATCCGGGTGCCATCTCAAGCCGCCTGTCGATCACGCAGACGGCCCGGCCCTTGGCGCGGGTGACGTGGCTGCCGTGGCAGCCCAACCGGCCAGCGCGACCGGGACCTTCCATGCGCTTGTCGGCACACCCATCCAGGCCATTTCGTCGGACGTTTTGATCCAGGTGGCGCCGCTCAGTGCGACGGGAACGTTCCTCGTCATGAACAACAGGCCCATGCCAGCCATCGCGGTTGGAGACCTGCCGGCAGGCGGGGAGCCGCCCGCGGCGGCCACGGCGCCCTTCATGGAGATGACGGGGGAGATGTTCCCGACGATGGCTGGCGGTGGCGGTTCCGGTGAAGGCGCTGGAGCGGCCCGGGCGATGCTCGGTGGCGCCATCTCACCCATGATGTTTGCCGGTGCGACCTTCATGGGCGCCTGGCAGGTCGAGAACGAGCCGTCGGGTCGGGCGTCGGTGGGCTTGAGCTTCATGCCCATCGTCGGCTCGCGTCAGGATGCGCTGGCATGGCGTGACAGCGAACCAGGCCAGGCATGGGCAAAGGATGCGCTGGCCATCACGTTGCTGAGCTTCGCTGCCATTGGCGAAATCTGAGGAGCAAGCCATGAGTACAGAACCTGATTTCTCCAAGCTTCGTGACTTTCCGGCGGCGGACTGGGAGGCCGAGTTCCGCCAGTACATCGGCAAAGAGATCCAGTTCCTGCCGGACGACTGGGTTAGCAAGATCGAGGTCAAGGGACCTGTCCTTGAGCAGTTGAAGCTGGACGGCGATGAGCTCATGAAGCTCAAGAGCCAGCGG
>JAEKLF010000274.1 GCA_019509985.1 Burkholderiales bacterium
ACAACGGCGCGCGCGGCGCGACGGGCACCACGCCCTCGGCCAACACCAGCGACGGCCCGGTCACCGTGGCCGCAGCCATCGCCATCCACCACCTCGGCGGCCAGAGCACCGCCCGCGTGGGCGACGGCGCCAACATCACCACCAGCGGCCTGCTGACGCTGAAGAACGAGAGCGACCTCGATGCCCAGGCCGACGCCAGCGGCGTGGCCAGCAAGGGCAGCACCAACATCGGCGCGGCCGTAGCGATCAACGTGGCCGAGATCAACAGCAGCGCCCGCGTCGGCAATGCCAGCGTCAGCAGCGCCGGCCTGACCCTGGGCGCGACCACCGTGGCCGGCCAGCGCAACGACGCAACGACCACCGCCACTTCGGGCGCCGCCACCGGCAACACCGGCGTCGCCGGCTCGCTGGCCATCGGCGTGGGCATCAGCAAGTTCGAGGCTTCACTCTCGCCCGCGGCCGTCGTCAACGCCCACGCGGGCGCCGTCACGCTGGACGCCAACTCGACGACCGGCGACACCGTCAAGGCCCTGCCCGACGGCGGCGGCGCGGTGGCCGAGAACACCGGCGTCGGCGCGTCCGTCGCCATCAACGTGGCCGACCACCTGAGCCGCGCCGAGGTCGAGGACGGCGCCAAGCTGACGCCGGCCGGCTCGGTGACGCTGAACGCCAAGACCGACTCCGCCATCGCCACCGGTGCCGAAGGCGGTGCCAAGGGCGGCACGGCCGTCGCGCCCGTCGTCGCGGTCACGCTCGCCAACCAGGACGCCAACGCCCGCATCGGCAGCGGCACGCTCGTCGACGCGAGCGGCGCCATCGGCGTCAACGCCACGCTGGCCAGCACCAACACGACCAGCGCCGAAGGCAAGGCCGAGGGCACGAAGGACGCGGCCATCGGCGCCGCCGTGGCCGGCCGTCAACATCGAGAACGACCACAGCCTGGCCAGCACGGCTCGCAGCCTGAAGAGCACCGGCGCCATCGGTATTTCGGCCACCAGCAGCGCGGCAAGCACGGCGTCGTCCAAGGCCAGTGCGGTCGGCGGCAAGGCGGACGACAGCAACTCCTCCAGCGACGACCACGCCGTCGACGACCAGAACAACGCCGCCCGCAGCAGCGGCAACTCGGCCGCCACGGGCGCCGGCGCGCGCAACTCCTCGTCCTCGCAGGCCACACCCAGCGCCCAGGGCACGGGCGGCGGCACGGTCAGCGTGGCCGCGGCCGTCGCGGTCAACGTGGCCCAGGCCACCAGCCGCGCCACGGCCGGCGGTGGCACGCTGACGGCCGGCGGCGCGCTCAGCCTGGACAGCAAGACCGATACCGATGCCAAGGCCACGGCCGACGGCAGCACGCGCGCCAAGGATGCCAACAACCCCAACGACACCGGCGTGGGCGTCGGCGTCGCGGTCAACGTCGCCATCAACACCAACGAGGCCCGGCTGCTGGGTGACGCCGTCGTCGCCAGCCAGGGCGTCAATGTGCGCGCCGGCATGACCAACGCCGGCACGCACACCACCAGCGCCGAGGCCAAGAGCGGCGCGGGCGGCGCCAAGACCGGCATCGCCGGCGCGCTGGCCGTCAACGTGGCCGTGGACCGCACGACGGCTGAGGTCGTCACCGGCGCGAACGTGAATGCCGGCGCCGGTGCCAGCACCATCAGCGCCGCCACCAAGCGCGCCGACGGTGCCAGCGCCACGCCGACCGACTCCGGCGTGCAGGCCGATGCCAAGAACACCGGCGTCGGTGCGTCCGTCGCCGTCAACGTGCCCGATGCCATCGCCCGCGGCGAGATCGACGACGGCGCCATCGTCTCCAGCAGCGGCGCGCTGACCGTCAGCGGCACGCTCGAGAACGCGATCACGACGACGGCCAAGGGCGGTGCCAAGGGCGAGACTGCCGTCGCGCCGGTCGTCGCCGTCACCATCGCCAACCAGGACGCCATCGCCCGCATCGGCACCGGGGCCCCGACCAACGCGACCGGCGCCGTCGCCGTCGCCAGCAGCCTGAAGTCCACCAACACGACCAAGGCCGAGGGCAAGGCCGAAGGCAGCAAGGACGCCGCCGTCGGCGCGGCCGTCGCCGTCAACGTCGAGCAGGACCACAGCCGCGCCAGCGTCAACCGCAACCTGACGGGCACGACCAGCGTCGCCGTCACGGCCGCGAGCCAGACCGACGTCACGGCCCAGGCCGTCGCCAGCGCCGTCGGCGGCAAGGAGGACGACAGCAACTCCTCCAGCGACGACCATGCCGTCGACGACCAGAACGCCGCCGCGCGCGGCAGCGGCGACACGGCGGCCGCGAGCGGCGGTGCGCGCAATTCCTCGTCGTCGACGGCCACGCCGTCGGCGCAAAGCTCGGGTGGCGGCACGGTCAGCGTGGCCGCCGCGGTGGCCGTCAACATCGCCGACGCCACCGCCAGCGCGACCGTCTCCGGCGCCAGCATCGCCTCCAGCGGCGCCGTCACCGTGGCCAGCACGGCCGACAGCGACAGCAGCGCCTCGGCCGACGGCAGCACGCGGGCCAAGGACCCGAACAATGCCAACGACACCGGTGTCGGCGTCGGCGTGGCCGTCAACGTCGGCCACAGCACCAACGAAGCGCGCGTGCTGACGGGCAGCACCATCGCCAGCCAGGGCCTCAACATCACGGCCGGCATGGCCGCCGCGTCGGGCGACGGCGCCACGCACACGACGGCCGCCGCCGCCAAGAGCGGCGCGGGCGGTGCCAAGACCGGCATCGCCGGCGCGCTGGCCGTCAATGTCGCGGTCGACCGCACGACGGCCGAGCTGGCCGCGGGCGCCAACGCCAATGCCGGCGCGGGCGCCAGCAGCATCACGGCCAAGAGCACGCACGACGACTCCGCCAAGGCCACGCCGACGGACTCCGGCGTGCAGGCCGATGCCAAGGACACGGGCGTCGGTGCGTCCGTCGCCGTCAACGTGGTGGACGCCATCGCGCGCGCCGAGGTCGTCAACACGGCCGGTCTGAGCAGCAGCGGTGCGCTGACCATCGCGTCCGCGCTGCAGAACAACATCACCACGCAGGCCGAAGGCGGCGCCAAGGGCGGCACGGCCGTCGCGCCGGTCGTCTCGGTCACCGTGGCCAACCAGGACAGCATCGCCCGCCTGGGGACCGGCGGCCTGCTGAACTCGACGGGCGACATGTCTGTCACGGCCGACCTGCGCTCGACCAACAACACGACGACCAAGGGCAAGGCCGAGGGCAGCAAGGACGCCGCCATCGGCGCCTCCGTCTCCGTCAACATCGAGATCGACCATGCCACGGCCGAACTCGCCCGCTCCGTCACGTCGACGGGCGCCGTCAGCGTGGCCGGCACCAGCCAGGTCAACACGACGGCCAAGGCCGAGGCCAGTTCGGTCGGCGGTGAGCAGGACGACAAGAACAGCAACGCCGACAACGACGGCGTGAACCAGAAGACCGCCGCCGGCCGCGGCCTGGGCAACTCCACCGCCGGCGCCGGCGGCGCCCGCGACTCCAGCAGCAGCGCCGCCACGCCCTCGGCCGGCGTCGCCAGCACCGATTCCACCAGCGGCAGCAGTGGCAGCAGCGACACGGTCAGCGTCGCCGCCGCCGTCGCCGTCAACATCACCGACACCACCAGCCGCGCGCAGATCAGCGCCGGCACGATCACGACGCCGAGCAAGAACGTCTCCGTCCAGTCCAGCGCCAACACCGACGTGCAGTCCATCGCCGACGGCAGCGCGACGACGTCGGACGGCGGCGATTCGGTCGGCGCGGCCGTGGCCGTCAATTACGCGGCGGCAACCAACGAGGCCCTGGTCGGCTCCGGCGTGGCCATCACGGCTGACGGCCTGCAGCTCGGCGCGACGATGACCAACGTGGGCGGCGACACGACCCACACGACGCTGGCCAGCGCCAAGAGCGGCGCGGGCGGCGGCGACATCGGCGTGGCCGGCTCGGTGGCCATCAACATCGTCAACGAGGACACGAAGGCCCAGATGGCCGGCGGCGCCACGGCCACGCTGGCCGGCGCCGACTCCGGCGGCGCGCTGCAGGCGATCACGCAGTCCACCGCCAGCGACACGGCCAAAGCCCTGCCCGAGAACGAGGACACCAAGGCCGATGGCAGCGACGTCGGCGTCGGTGCGTCCGTCGCCGTCAACATCGTCGACCGCAACCTCGACGCCACGCTGGCCGACGGCGCGCAGATCAACGGCAACGCGTCCGCGATGACTGTCACGTCGACGGCCCAGGACACCATCGACACCGAGACCGAGAACGGCGCCAAGGGCAGCACCGGCGTCGGCGTGGCCGCGGCCGTCACGGTCGACACCAACAACACCCATGCGCTGGCCGGCACGGCCACCGGCACGCTGGCGGTGGCCGGCGACATGGCCGTGCGCGCCTTCCGCCTCGACCAGGTCAACGGCAGCGCCAAGGCCGATGCGGCTG
>JAEKLF010000064.1 GCA_019509985.1 Burkholderiales bacterium
GGCCTGACGCGCGGCACCACGCAGGCCCACATCGCCCGCGCGGCGCTGGAGAGCATCGCCTTCCAGAGCGCGGCGCTGTTGACGGCGATGAACGCCGACCTTGGCGCCGCCGCGCAGCTGACCGAGTTGCGCGTGGATGGTGGCGCGTCGGCCAACGATTTGCTGATGCAGTTCCAGGCCGACCTCCTGGGCATTCCCGTGCTGCGCCCCAAGGTCATCGAGACGACGGCGCTGGGGGCGGCGCTGCTGGCCGGTCTGGGCACTGGTGTCTATGAGTCCACCGAACAGATCGGCACCATCTGGCAGCTGGACCGAGCTTTCGAGCCGCGAATGTCGCGGGACGAGGCGGGTGCGCGGCTTGCGGAGTGGGACAAGGCGGTGAGGCAGGTGTTGGCGGATTGATCGCAGCAGGCACTTATGACCGCCTACCAGTGACGACTTCGGCGCAGCGTGTCTGCATAGACAGCGCATGCTGTTTCAAAAATTCCATTGTCTTCATTCAAGATGATCAGCACCAAGCTACTCGCGTTTGCGAACTTGCTGGAAACAGCGCACCTCTGCGCGCTCGGCAATACCCATGAGAAGCAAGAGGAGTTGGTGGCCTTTTGCCGAGCAGAGGGCCGGGCATTCCTCGCCTCAATGCCCGTTCGTCATCGGTTTCGTCGCGCTCTGTGCGGTATAGAGACCGGTGAGGTAGAGCTGCATTTCGAGGACCCAAAACAGCCGATCGAAGGTGCGGCCCCGCACGGAGTGTGTGGGCAGCCCGTTGGGCGCCACTTCGCTACGGATTTCTCAGTACTCCATGCAATGCTTGAGCATTCAAAGGAGTTGCCCGAAGAGTTTGCGGCGTTGCTAGCAGGTGTGGGGCGTTGACGGCTGCCTCTTCGAAGGGGTGACGGAGCGTCGAAGCCACTTCATATGTCGAGCGCTGTGCGGCAGGTCACTCGCGTCAGACCGTCAGCGGCCCGCTGCATCCACCGCCGTCGCACGGCCAACTTCCTCCCAAGCCGCCAGATCGCTCAACAACTGCTCGCTGTGCGCCCGCACCGCGTCAATCGCATCCGCCCCCAACTGCAACCGCAACGGCGTGACCTCCGCCCGCAGCGCCGCATCGATCGCCGCCGCCGCCTTGTCCGGGTCCCCCGCCTGCGTGCCGTCCATGCCCTTCGCAAAGCTGCGCGTGCCGCCGACGATCTCGTCGTAGGCCGCCAGCACCGGCATCTGGCGCAGCACATCGGCGCCGGCAAAGCCGGTGCGGAAGGCGCCGGGCTCGACGATGAGCACCTTGATGCCGAAGGGCGCGACCTCCTGGGCCAGCGCTTCGGACAGGCCTTCCAGCGCGAACTTCGAGGCCGAGTAGGCGCCGAAGCCGCCGAAGGACATCTGGCCGCCCATGCTGGACAGGTTGACGATGGCGCCGCTGCGCTGCTCGCGCATCGCCGGCAGCACGGCGCGGGTCACGGCGACGGCACCGAAGAAGTTGGTCTCCATCTGCGCGCGCAGCTCGGCGTCGGGCGTCTCCTCGACGGCGCCGACGATGCCGTAGCCGGCGTTGTTGACCAGCACGTCGATGCGGCCGAAGCGGGCCAGCGCGGCAGCCGTCGCGCGCTCAGCGTCGCCGGCGGCGGTCACGTCCAGCGGCAGCACGAGCACGCGCTCGGGGTTGCTCTCGGCCAGCGCGGCCAGGCGCGCCGGCTGGCGGGCCGTGGCGACGACGTTGTAGCCCTGGCCCAGCGCGTACCTGGCGAAGGACAGGCCAAAGCCGGACGAGGCGCCGGTGATGAACCAGGTGGGGCGGGAGGTGTTGGCTGTGGTCATGCTGAGCTCCGTGGGGGGGGTTGCGACGGAGTCCAGTGTCTGCAAGCGACGCGACTGGATAAAGTGACGCCAATCGCATGCGTTATGCGAAGAGGTGCATGAATGAATCGTGAACTGCTGGTCCATCTGCCCATCGTCGTGGCTGTCGCCGACAAGCGTGGCTTTGCGGCCGCCGCGCAGGCGCTGGGCATGAGCGCCTCGGCGGTCAGCCACGCGGTGCGGGTCGTGGAGGACCAGCTCGGCGAGCCGCTGTTCGCGCGCACGACGCGCAGCGTCGCGCTGACCGAGGCGGGCCAGCGCTTCCTGGCCGGCATCGCGCCGGCGCTGGACGACATCAGCCAGACCGTCGAGCACCTGAGCGCCGCGCGCGGCGAGGTCAGCGGCGTGCTGAAGCTCAACGCGTCGGCGGTCGCCTCGCAGATGGCCTTGCCGGCGCTGTTCGCGCGCCTGGCCATTGCCCACCCGCGGCTGACGGTGGAGGTGCACAACAACGACGCCCTCGTTGACATCGTCGCCGAGGGTTTTGACGCCGGCATCCGCCTGGGCGAGGCGGTGCAGCAGGACATGGTCACCGTGCGCCTGACGCCGCCCTTCAAGGCCATCGTCGTCGCCTCGCCCGACTACCTGGCCCGCTGCGGTGCGCCGGCCCGCGTGGCCGACCTGGCGGCGCACAACTGCATCGGCTTTCGGCTGCTGGCGGCCGGCAGCCTCTACGACTGGGAGCTGCGCGACGCCGGCGAGACGGTGACCGTGCGCACGACGGGCAGCGCCGTCATCACCGACGCGACCTTTGCCCGCGAGCTGGCGTTGGCCGGCGTGGGCGTCGCCTACATCTTCGAGCCGCTGGTGCGCGAGGAGCTGCGCAGCGGCCAGCTGCAGCAGCTGTTGCCCGAGGCGGCCTTCGAGGAGCCCGGGCTGTTTCTCTACTTCCCGCGCCGCGCATCGATGGCGCCCAAGCTGCGCGCCTTCATCGACGTGGCGCGGTCGCTGGCCGCCTAGGCCTGGGCGCCTTCTGAACTGCTGCTGCCTTCCTGCGCAAGGAAGACGATCAGCACGATCGTGCCGATCAGCGGGATCAGCGCAATGAGCTGCCACCAGCCGCTGCGATTCGTGTCATGCAGGCGCCGGCTGGCCGCGGCCAGCTGGGGTAGCAGCGTGCCCAGCGCAAACAGGTAGTAGAGCCAGTGGCTGACCTGGGACAGCACGATGTAGCCCACGATGACGAACAGCGCAAACCACCAGTATTCCGAGCGGCTGGCGCGGCCCGAGAAGTCGACGTATTTGTTGAAGCAGACTTTGATCGATTCCTGGAAGGTCATGGCCTCTCCCTCAGGTGTTGAGTCGGCGTCATGCTAGGGCGCCGCGGCGGTGCGCGCAGTCCCTCAAAACCCCAGGGAGCGGCCCTGCTGACACCGCTTGACAGCCCGCCCGGCGCAGCATGCAGGCTTTCAGCGCCAGGAGACCTCGATGAACTTCGCCTACACCCTCGTCTACGTGCCCCACGTCGCCGCGTCGCTCGCCTTCTTCGACCAGGCCTTCGGCTTGAAGAAGCGCTTCCTGCACGAGAGCGGCGCCTACGGCGAGGTCGACACCGGCTCGGGCGGCACGACGCTGGCCTTTGTCGACCACGCCACCGCGCGCGACAGCGTGCAACACGACTACGTGGCCGCCGACGCGAGCCCGCAGCCGCTGGGCATGGAGATCGGCTTCACCGTGACCGACGTGTCCGCCGCCTACGACCGCGCCGTGGCCGCCGGCGCGCGCGCACTGGCCGCGCCCGTCACCAAGCCCTGGGGCCAGACGGTGGCCTATGTGCGCTGCCCGGACGGCACGCTGGTCGAGCTCTGCACGGCGATGGGCTGAGAGCGTGGGAGCGCGTCGCTCACGCCCGCTCGTGCCGCCCCAACCAGCCCCCTCGTCGTTGCAAATGCTCGCCGTAGCCGAGCTACGGCTGTGCTTTGCGCCTAGAGGGAGCTGCCTTGGACGACCCGCTCGGCCGCGACCGATGCCCTCCCACGCTCTACCCGCCCTTTATCGGGGCGGCTTCGCCCCGCCGCGGCGCGGGCGACAAAGAGTTGATCGTTGGCGAGCGACTGCAGCGGGGCGCTGATGGCGCCCAGCGTAGCCAGCTCAACCTGCGGGATGCCGCGGGCCTGGAAGGAGGCGTAGATGGCCATGATGGGGTTCGACGTCGTTGTCGGTGAACCATGTCTTCTGCAAGGGGCGTGCCCGCTACTTCACAATGCCGGCCCATGCGCCGTGCCGACCGCCTCTTCCAGATCGTCCAGCTCATCCGCGGGCGCCGCCTCACGACGGCGGACTACCTCTCGCAGCGGCTGGAGGTGTCGATGCGCACCGTCTACCGCGACATCGCGGCCCTCGGCCAGCAGGGCGTGCCCATCGAGGGCGAGGCCGGCGTGGGCTATCGCATGCGGGCAGGCTTCGACCTGCCGCCGCTGATGTTCAGCAAGCAGGAAGCCCAGGCCCTGGTCGCCACCGTGCGCATGGCCGAGTCGCGCCTGGACGCGGCGCTGGCCCGCCAGGCCGAGAACGCGCTGTCCAAGATCCTCGCCGTGCTGCCGCTGGACGCCCGCGCCGCGGCCGAGAGCCTGGCGCTGTACGCACCGCTGCCGGCGCTGGACCCGGCGACGAGCGCCCACCTTACCGCGCTGCGCGAGGCCACCGAGGCGCGGCGCAAGTTGCGAGTGGGCTATCTGGACCTGGGCGGCGTGAAGAGCGAGCGCATCGTGCGCCCGCTGGCCTGCCTGTTCTGGGGCCCGGTCTGGACGCTGGCCGCCTGGTGCGAGCTGCGCAACGACTTCCGCAGCTTCCGCGTCGACCGCATCGAGACGCTGGAGGCGCTGGAGAGCTTCCGCGACGAGCCGGGCAAGACGCTGGCGGACATGAACCGCAAGCGCGAGGCGGCGGACAACGGCGGGGCGTGACTGGAAGCCCCTCGTCCGGTCTCGCCCGCTGAACGCGGCGAGCCCAGCCGATCTTGCAGACCGCGCAGCCGACGGAGCGGCTGCCCTTCGGCAGGCACGGCGAGTCCGCAGGACTTGCCGTGTCCGGCCTCAGCCCCCCAGGGGACGGCAATGCTTGCGGTGTTAAGCCGCAAGCATTGCCCTACCGGGCCGGCTTGGGAGCGGCCCGGCGCTCGGCCCGCAAATACCGACTTCCTGTCGGGCTGTTCTACAGCGCAGCCATGCGGCGGCACGCCTCGGCGCAGGCCCGGCAGGCGGTGGCGCAATCCTGGCAATGGGCATGGTCATGCTTGCCGCATTCCTCGGCACAGGCCTCGCACACCAGCATGCACAGGTTGCAGATGCGCTTGGCGAACTCGCTGCCGCGCGCCGTCGCGGCGGCAGCCAGCCGACACAGCGCGGCGCAATCGATGTCAAGCGCGATGCAATGCGCCAAGGGCTTGATGTCGAGCTCCTGCAGGCAGGCGGTGGAGCAGTGGTCACAGGCATCGGCGCAGGCGTTGCAGGCGTCGATGCAGTCCTGGTTGAGATCATGAGCCATGGTGGGTCTCCAAGTCGGAAACCCCGGTGTCGGCAATTGCAGTGCCCAGCCCGGCGCTTCAGGGCATGAGTTGTGCGCCCTTTTCTTTCAGCAGCGCCCGCAGCACCGATCGGTGGCAGCGGGCTTCGTCCTCGCAATAGCAGCCCACCGAGAAATTCGTCTGTGCCGACAACGTCGCGAGCAGCGCCAGCCCGTGCTGGGCCTCGGGCGCGGCCATCTCGGCGCGGTATTTCTTCGTGAATGCGGTCCAGTCGGCCGGCTCGGCTGAATGTTGGGCGGCCTGCCCCAGTTTCATCGTTTCCAGGCTGGGCGCTAAGTTGGGAAACCAGACGTCGTAGAAATCACGCGACGCGAACTCGGCCTTGGGCACGCCGCGCGGCGGGCGGCGCACGGTGCCGATGCGAGTGCCTTCATCGGCCGCGCGCGGGCTGCCGAGCCTGACGATGCGGATGGGCATGTGGCGGTTTCCCCTTTCAGTGGCGGCCCAATACGCGGATCACCTCCGCCTCGGCCACCGGTTTGGCGATGAAGCCATTCATGCCGGCATCCAGCGCGGCCTGGCGTTCCTGGTCCAGGACCGCGGCCGTGAACGCGTGGATGGGCAGGTGGGCGGTCGTCGGGTCGGCGCGCAGCAGCGCAGTGGCCTTGAGGCCGTCGACCTTGGGCATGTGCAGGTCCATCAGCACGGCATCCAGGCGTTGCGACTGGGCGCGGGCGATGGTGATGGCCTGCTCGCCGTCCTCGGCCTCGACGACCTCGGCGCCCAGGCGCTGCAGCAGCGCCGTGATGATGAGGCGGTTGACCGGGTTGTCCTCGGCGACCAGCAGTCGCTGCCCGGCCAGTGGGTAGCGCGGCGGCAGCGGGATGCGCTTGCGGGTGGCCGTGTCGTCGACGGTGAGCGCGGTGGGCAGGGCCAGTTCAGCCCAGAAGGAGGAGCCGCTGTGGCCGTCGCTGTCCACGCCGACGCGGCCATCCATGCGCATGGCCAGCTCGCGGCAGATGGACAGGCCCAGGCCCGTGCCGCCGAAACGTCTGGTCGTCGAGTCGTCGGCCTGCGCGAAGGGACGGAAGAGCCGCGCCTGCAGTTCGGTCGGCACGCCGATGCCGCTGTCCCGCACGGCCAGGTAGATGCGGCCGGGGCCGGCCGCTTCGATGGTCAGCAGGATGCCGCCACGCTCGGTGAACTTCAATGCGTTGACGAGGAAGTTGGCGAGGATCTGGCGCACACGCAGCGGGTCGCCGATGACGAGGCGGGGCAGGTCGGGAGCGAGCTTGACCTGCATGTCCAGGCCGCGCTCGCGGCCCAGCGCCGCGCAGCCCTCGAAGCTGGCCTGCGCCAGCGCGTGCAGGTCGAACTCGATCTTCTCCAGCTCCAAATGACCCGCCTCGATCTTGGACAGATCGAGCACATTGGAGACGATCTCATTGAGCGACTCGGCCGCGCCGACGAGATGGGCCAGATATTTTTCGCGCTGCAGGTCGGCGGGATCGGCCTGCTGCAGCAGCCGGGCCAGGCCCAGCACACCGTTCAGCGGCGTGCGGATCTCGTGGCTCATGGTCGCGAGGAAGGCGCTCTTGGCGTGGCTGGCGGCCTCGGCCTGCTGCTTGGCGGCCTGCAGCTCGCCCTCCTGGCGGCGCCTCTCGGTCACGTCCTCGGCGACCCAGATCGTCGCGTGGGCGGCCCGCTCGCCCTGGCTTTCTCCGCGGTCCAGGGCAAGGCGGCTGGCCAGCGTCTCGGGCAGGGCGCGCGCGGTGAAGTGCACGGTGATGCGCCGGCCGCCCGGGCGCAGCACATCGCGCTCGAAGGACTGCGGGGCGGCGCAGATGGCCTCGGGCGTGGGCAGCGCCGGCGCCGGATCGGCGAGATTCAGCTCGGCGCCGCCGAAGAGTTCCCGCCACTGCGCGTTGACGCGCTCGAAGCCCTGGCCGCGCGTCAGCGCGATGCCGACGCCGGCGTTGTCCAGGATGGCATCGCCTTCGATGCGGGCGCGTTCGTTGTCGGTGATGTCGCGCGTGACGATGACGGCCACCGGCTGGCCGTCCCAGTCGAAGCTGGCGGCCGACAGCAGCACGTCGCGCCAGCGCCCGCCGGCCAGGTGCAGCACGGTGCGAAAGTCGCGCACCATGCCGCCGTCGGCGAGGGCCTCGCGCAGGCGCGCGGCCTCGTGGTGGTCGGCCCACAGGCCCAGGCCGTGGCCGCTGCGGCCCAGCACCTCGGACTTGCTGCGCCCCACCAGCTGCACGAAGCCGGCGTTGACGAGCAGGATGCGGCCGTCCTCCAGACGCGCCACGCAGATCGCGTCGGGGCTGGCGCGCACCAGGCGGTCCAGCATGTCGGCCGTGCGCTGGTGTTCCTGGCGCGCCAGCCGCTCGGCCGTGATGTTGTGGCTGATGCCGCGCCAGCCGATGTGCGTGCCGTCGTCGTCGAACACCGGCTCGCCCGAGCTGAGTGCCCACAGCAGCTCGCCGTCGGCAGTGCGAAAGCAGTTGACGCGGTCGCGGTAGGGGCGCCTGGCGCGGATGTCGGCCAGCAGCATGGGGAAGTCGGCATCGCGCACCAGCGTCGCGCCACCGGGCTCGCCCAGACGCAGGAACTCCTCGCGCTTCTTGCCGCTGAGAGCGTCGAAGCTGTCGGACAGGTGGGTGACGCGAAAGCGCACGTCGGCCTCCCATTCCCAGTTCTGGGCCGCCTGCACGAGGCGGCTCAGCCGCGCCTCCTCGTCCAGCGCCTTGCGCAGCGCGGCGCCGAGGATGCGGTTGATCAGCAGCGCGGCGAGCAGCGCCGTGGTGGCGATCAGCGCATGCGCGACGAGGCGGTCGCCCAGCGTCACATGCAGCGGCGCGGCCTGGCCGGGGATGACGCCGCGCGCCTCCATCGAAGCCAGCAGGCCGACGGCAAGCAGGTAGAGGCCGGTCAGCAGCCAGGCCGCGCCGTTGCCGGCCAGCCCGCCGCCCAGCGTGATGGCCAGGCAGGTGGCCACCAGTGACATCGTGTGCACGCCCAGGCCCACCTGCATCGCGTGGAAGGCCAGCGTCAGCACGCTGACGACCAGCGTCACCGTGCTCGCCGCACGCGGCCGTCCGGTGCGCCGCAGGCCTTGTCCCAGCGCCGCCGCGGCCAGCATGCCCAGCGCGATCATCAGCCGCTGGCCGGAGAGTTCGTTGACGCGGCCGCTGGCGTACTCGAAAGCGGCCAGCGCCGTCATCGCCGTACCGAGCACGCTCAGCACCGTCACGAGGACGCGGGCGGCAAGTTCATGCGGCGACTCGCGCGCGCGCAACGGCGCCACCACGGTCGTGGCGGCCGCCGCGGCGGGCGTGTCAGTCGGCGCTGAAGCCATTGCGCGCGTGGCTGCCGTCGCAGAAGGGCTTGGTGCCGCTGCCGCCGCAGCGACACAGCCGCGCCTGGCTGACACGGCAGACCATGCGGCCCGTGCCGCTCAGCACCTCGACGATGCCGCGCACCTGCAGCGGGCCGTTCGGCTCGGGCTCGATGTCGATGGCGCCGTCGCGCACGGCGGGCATGTCGATCGACAGGCCCAGCATGCCGGTCTCGGGCTCGCCGGTGGCGGCGAAATGGATGTCGTGGTGGCTGCCGTCGCAGAAAGGCTTGTTCTTGCTCGCGCCGCAGCGGCACAGCGTGGCGCGCGTGCCCAGCGGCTTGCCGCGCAGGCGCAGGGCGCCGCGGATGGCGTAGGGCCCGGCCTCGCGCACCGACAGCAGGTTGACCGGCGGCGGCGCCTCGTCGGGCTCGCCGTCCTTGCGGGTGTACTGGATGGCGCCCGACGGGCAGGCGTGGGCGATGTCGGCGAGGCGTTCGACGGGCATCGCGTCCGGGTGCAGCCAGGGCCCCTGCACATTGGCCAGGAAGACCTTGGGTGCGCCCGTCACGCAAAAACGCGCGTGGATGCAGCGCTTGGCCTCAAAGCGCAGCTCCAGCTTCTCGCCCTGCACGACCTCGATGCCGTCGACGACCTCGGTGGGCGGCGCGGGCGGGGCCGGTGCCGCGGCGGCGGGAGTGGGCGCGGGCGCGGCGGCCGGCGCATTCAGGTCCAGCCCGCGCTCGGCGCGTTCGCGCAACGCCTGCAGCTGGCGGGCCGCGCGGCCGCTGCGCTCGGCGCCGAGTTCGGCGTGCAGCTCGGCCGCCGCATCGGCGAGCTGGCCCAGGCGCTCGATCGTGAAGCGCCGCGCGGCGGGTCCGGGCGGGAACGCGGCCGCGTCGCGCAGCGCGGTGAAGCTGGCACCGGCGTTGCACTCCGGGTTGCTGGGCCCGGCGGGCAGCCGCGCGGCATGCTCGGCCAGCGGCGTGAAGGCGCGCATCAGGCCCAGGGCCAGGTCGATGGTCAGGCTCTTCTCGGCCGACGGGCCGGTCAGCAGATAGGCCTGAGCCAGCAGGCGCAGCATCAGGCCGTAGCTGGCGTTGGCGATGTCCACCGTCGCGGCCGCGGCCGGGTTCTCGAGCCAGACGCGTCCCTCGGGCCGCGGCGGACGGCGCAGCACCGGGTTGGTCGCGGCCGGCCAGGCGGGATGGAAGGCCGGGTTGGCCTCGCGCAGCGTGCGCAGCTCGGTGCGGATGTCGGCGAAGCGGTGGTAGTGGGAGCGCTCGCTGTCGCTGGGCGCGCCCTCGCCCTGGCGCACGATGGCGTCGAAGGCCGCGAGCGCCGTCTTGGAACAGAGCACGTGGCGGGCGCCGCAGAGGTTGAGTTCTTCCGGCCCCAGCTGCAGCCAGCGGTTGCCGCAGAAAGCCTCGGCCTCGCCGTGCTCGTCGACGAAGGCGCGCAGGTCGGCGCTCAGCGTCGCGTAGAAATGGCCCACCGTGTCGTAGTCGCGCGCCATCGGCGTGACGCGCCGCACCGTCGAGCCACGCGTGAACAGGCGCTCGGCGGCGAAGCCCTCGCCGTCCTCCTCGGCGCTCCCCTCGGGACGCTCCAGGTAGATGAAGTGCTGCAGCGTCGCGTCGTTGAAGGGCGCGAGCTTGACGACGACGCGCGCCGGCAGGTTGCCGGGATCCAGCGGGAAGTTGCCGCGGCCGATGCGCGGTGCGCCGCCCAGCGCCGCCGTGATGTTCCAGACTGCGACGAGATGGCCCATCTCCTCGACGGCGACGGCGGTGATTTCGCGCCGCCAGCGCTCGGTCGCTTCGGCCTCGGCCGGGCTCAGGCCCTCGGCCTCGCCCTGCCTCAGGCTGAAGGCCGCATAGAGATAGGTGCACATCAGGTTGTGCTCCAGCTCGGCGGCTTCGTAAAGGCTGTGCAGCAGTTGCTCGCGGCTGGGCGCCGCGGCGGTCGTGGTGCTCGTCATCGGGGCGCGTCCTCAGGGCTGACTGCGCGTGACATTAGCACGCGCTCAGCAGGCAAGGCCTGCGGTTTTCAGGGGCCTGCGGGTCGAGCGCCGGGCCGCTCCCAAGCCGGCCCGCTCAGGCGATGCGCTTGCGGCTCGATGCCGCAAGCATCGCCGTCCCCCAGGGGGACCGACTGCATTCGCGCGCGTTCAGCGCCGCGAAAGCAGGCGAGGGGCCAGTTGCGGCAGCCAGGCCAGCGGGTCGAAACGCGCGGCCGGGGCCTCCACCCAGCGGTGGAAGGGCACGGCCAGGCAGTTGGACAGCAGCCAGGTGGCGGCCAGCAGCAGCAGGCCCGCTTCGGGCGACGCGCCGGGCAGGTTGGCCAGCAGCGCGTTGGTCAGCAGCAGCACCGGGAAGTGCAGCAGGAAGAGGGCGTAGGACGGCGTCGCCCAGCGCGCCAGCGTCGGCGCCCAGCCGCTGGGCACGAGGGGACGGCCATCGGCCTGGCGCTGCTGCGCCCAGGCCAGCCACAGCGCCGTCGCCAGCGCGAGGGCCAGGCGGCCGCGCCATTCCAGCATCAGCGCAGCACCAACGGCCGCAGCCAGCAGCACCAGGCCGGCGCGGCGGTGCCGCCACAGGCTCAGCCAGTGCACCATGGCGCCAAGGCCGTAGGAGGCGAAGAAATAGATGCCGTAGGCGTCCAGGTCCGACTGGCGGTTGAAGACAAAGGCCGAGGCCAGCGCCGCGCCGGCGACGAGCAGCGGGCCGACGACGAGGCGGCTGGGGTGGCGCCAGCCGCGCCGGGCCAGCCACAGCAGGCCGACGAGCAGCGCGAACAGCTGCAGATCGATGGCCACATACCAGGCGCCGACGGTCAGCGCCTCGTAGCCGAGCACGTCGTGCAGCAGCAGCGCATGCGCGAACAACTGGCCGAAGCTGATGTCGGTGGGCACCAGCTCGGGCCAGGACGAGACGATGAGGCCAGAGGCGCCCAGCGTCAGCGCCAGCGCCGCCAGGAAGGGCAGCACCAAGCGCAGATAGCGCCGCCACAGCAGCTCGGGCGCGGCGGCCTGCAGGGCCTGGCCGCGCGGCGACAGGCCGCGGGCGCTGAGATAGCCGCCAACGACGAGGAAAATCTGCACCGCCATGCGCCCGTACTGATGCATGAAGCCGGCCAGCAACGGCAGCACCTCGTGCGCGGCACGGGCGATAGGGCCGTAGCTGACCAGGTGGTGCAGCACGATGGCCTGCGCCGCGATCGCCTTGAGGGCGTCGATGTGCGGCAGTCGGCGGGAGGGCGTGGACATCAAACGGGCAAAAAGAACGGGCCTGCAACAGCAGGCCCGCGGTGTCGGACTTGTGAAATTGTACCGTCGTGAGACAGGGGAAAACCCCATCCGTTTCAGGTCGTCACGAACCAGGCCGTGCCATTTGCACTTCCGCGCCCATCGATTCGACCGTCGGCCGGCTCAGCCGAACAGGCGGCGCAGCCATTCGCGCAGGCGCAGCAGGCGGGATTTGCGCTCGGCCCGGGCGGGCGCCGCTGCAGCCACGGCGGGCTGCTGCTGCTGTTGCAACGTGGCTCGAAAGCGCTCGAAGAAATCCTCGGCCACCTTCTGCGCGGCCCCGTCGATCAGGCGCGAGCCGATCTGCGCCAGCTTGCCGCCGACGCTGGCCGTCACGTCGTAGCCGAGCCGGGTCTCGCGCGGCGACAGCGCTTCCAGCCTGACATCGGCCTGGCCCTTGCCGTGGCCGGCCGCGCCGCCCGAGCCCTCGAAGCTGAGGCGGTAGCCGTTCGGCGGGTCCAGGTCGGACAGCTGCAGCCGGCCCTTGAACTTCGCCTTGACGGGGCCGATGGACACGGCCATCAGCACGTCGAAGGCGTTGTCGCCGGCCGGCGTGATGGATTCGCAGCCGGGCAGCGCCGCCTGCAGCATCGCCGTGTCATTCAGCGCGGCCCAGGCCTGGGCCTGGGACACGGGCAAGGTCTGCTGGCCGCTCAGTTTCATCGCCCGATTCTGACGGCCGGGCCGGCGCGGCGGCAAGAAAAGGCGCTGCCCGCCGGACGAGGCCCGGCGGGCAGCGCGGCATCGGCGCGCGGCGTTTACTTGCCGGTCACGACCAGCTGGTTGTCGACGGACTTCACGCCGTCCACGGCCTTGGCCACGCTCTCGGCCTTGTCCTTGTCGGCCTGCGTGGCGACCTTGCCGGTCAGCTGCACATAGCCGTCGGCGTCGGTCTCGACGTGGACCTTGGCCAGCGACGAGACCTTGCTTGCGGCGAGCTCGGCCTTGACCTTGGTGGTGACCATCGAGTCCTTGACCCAGGCCTTGGTCGGGCCGGCCGGCTTGTCGGCGGCATAGCTTGCCAGCGGCGCAGCCAGGGCGCCCACGACGATCAACGAAGCGATTTGCGAGATCTTCATAGCTCTTCCTTTCATCGGAAGCGGTTGCACCCGTTGCGCACCGCTGAGGCTCAAATCTAGGCAGGCGGGTCGGCCCCGGCGGCCGGACGGTGTGCCGCGGGTTTGTAGGAGAGCGGCCGATCAGCGCCCGGGCGCCAGGGACGCGAGCAGGCGCTCGACGCTGTCCAGGTCATGCACGGGCAGGTGGCGGCTCACTTCGGGCAGCAGGGCCTGGACGCCGGCCGCGCGCGGCTGGAAGGCCGTGTAGCGCAGCAGCGGGTTCAGCCAGATCAGCTCGCGGCAGGAGAGGCGCAGCCGCTCGGCCTCGAAGGCCAGGCACGCGCAGCCGGGGTCGTCGTCGGCACCGCGCTCCAGGCCGTCGGTGACGAGCAGCACCGTTGCGCCGGCCGGCATGCGGCGCGCCCAGTCGCGGTTGAAGGCATGCAGGCTGGCGCTGATGCGCGTGCCGCCGGCCCAGTCCGGCACGGCGGCGGACACGGCGGCCAGCGCCGCGTCGGGATCGCGGGCTTTCAGCTGGCGCGTGATGCGCGTCAGCCGCGTGCCGAAGACGAAGGCCTCGACGACCGGCCGCTCGCGCAGGCCCGGCCCCGGGTTCAGCAGGCCTTGCGCCAGGTGCAGCAGCACGCGCGAGTAGCGGCCCATGGAGCCGGAGATGTCGGCCAGCAGCACCAGCGGCGCGGGGCTGCGGCGCGGGCGCTCGCGTGGCGGCGCGGCCAGCTCGCGGCGAGCTTCGGCGCGCAGCGTGGCGCGCCAGTCGATGCGACCACGCGGGGCCGCTTCGTGGCGGCGCGTCAGGCGCTGGGCCAGGCGCGGTTGCAGCCCGGCCAGCACGCGGCGCGCGGCGGCCCATTCGGCGGCCGTCATCGTGTCGAAGTCGCGCTGCTGCAGGCGCTCGCGGTCGCTGAGGTCCAGGCGGGCGTCGATGTCGAGCTGCTCGGTGCGTGGCGGCTGCGGCTTCGCCGGCGCGGGAAAGAGGGCTTCTCCCAGACGCCGGTTCTCCGGCGGTGGCGGCGTGGCTGCGCGGCCCTGGGCCTGCGGCAGCAGCAGGGCCATGATGCGACCGAGCAGGTCGGGGTCGCGCCAGAAGACGTGGAAGGTCTGCTCGAACAGCGGCCGGTGCTCGGGCCGGTCGACGAGGCAGGTGGCCAGCGTGGCCTTGAAGTCGGCCCGCGAGGCCAGGCCACCGGCCTGCAGTGCCTGCGCGGCAAGCAGTAGCCGGTCCGTGCTCACGGGCAGGCCGGCCGTGCGCAACACGCGGCCGAAGTGCACGAGGTTCTCCGCGAGGTGGTGCCCCTCGGCCGGCGAGTACGCCGGCCGATCCCCCGAGGGGCTGCGTGCCGGCTCGGGAGCGGCCCTGCGCTCGGCACGCCGGTCCTCAACCATGGGCACGCTCGCGCAGCTCCTCGAGCAAGCGCGCCGCCTCGCCGCCCTGCATGCGCGCGATGTCGTCCTGGTATTTCAGCAGCACGCCCAGCGTGGACTGCACGACGGCCGGATCCAGGCTGATGGCGTTCAGCTCGACGAGGGCGCGCGACCAGTCCAGCGTTTCGGCCAGGCCGGGCAGCTTGTAGAGGTCCAGCTGGCGCAGGCCCTGCACGAAGGCGACGACCTGCCGGGCCAGCGCCGCCGCGATGCCGGGCAGGCGGGCCTGCACGATGGCCAGCTCGCGCGCGGCGTCCGGGAAATCCACCCAGTGGTAGAGGCAGCGGCGCTTCACCGCGTCGTGGATCTCGCGGCTGCGGTTGCTGGTCAGGATGACCAGCGGCGGCGCGGCGGCGGTGATCGTGCCCAGCTCGGGGACGGTGATCTGGAAATCGGCCAGGAACTCCAGCAGGAAAGCCTCGAAGGGCGCGTCGGCACGGTCGAGCTCGTCGATGAGCAGCACGGGCGCGGGTGTCGTCGTCAGCGCCTGCAGTAGCGGCCGTTCGATCAGGAAGCGGCGGGCGAACAGCTCGTCGGCCGTGCGTTCATGCTCGCCGACCTGTGCGAGGCGGATCTCCAGCATCTGCCGCGCGTAGTTCCACTCGTAGGCCGCCGCGGCGAGGTCCAGGCCTTCATAGCACTGCAGGCGGATCAGTGGCCGCTGCAGTGCGGCGGCCAGCGCGGCGGCGATGGCCGTCTTGCCCGTGCCGGGCGCGCCTTCCAGCAGCAGCGGGCGCGACAGGCGCAGCGCCAGGAAGGCGGCGGTGGCGAGCTCGCGCGAGGGCAGGTAGGCCTGGGCTTCGAGCGCGGCGGCAGTGTCGTCAATGCTGTCCGAGATGGCGTCAGGCACGGCGAGCCTCGCGGAAGTGGAGTGGCGCAAGTATGCGCACCAGCGTCAATGCTTTGCGGGCGCCTGGAACACCGACCATTTGCCGTCCTGGAACAGGTACAGGCCCGACGATACGCGCAGTGTGCCGCTGCTGGCGTAGAGATAGGAGACACCACGCCTGAGGCCGTCCACGGCCCGGGTGTTGGAAAGCGGGGCGTACAGCAGGCCACCACGTTTCGCCACACAGACGACAACGCCTTCGGGGTGAATCTTCAACAGGCCCTGCCAATACGCGCGATCCAGGAAATACGAGCTGTCCAGGTCCGGCGACTTGCCGTCCACGGACATGATGTCGCCCTCCCATGGCGACGACTTCGGCTCGCCGTAGACCCGCTTCAGGTTCTCGAGCGCCAGCGCCAAGGCCTGTTCGACCGTCTTGAGGCCCAGCCGCTCCAGGTCGCGTGGCGTTGCATTCCTCATCGTCTGCGGGCCGTCGAAGACGAACCTGATGTGGGTGTCGCCGATGAAGTCCCACCAGGCCGTCTCCATCTCTATCTCCTTGCCGTCCGGCAACTTCACTTTGACCTTGCCGCTGCGCGTGAATGCGTCGTCCTGACGATTCGCTCCGACGGTTTCGCGAACGACCACCATGAAGTCCTCCCGCTTGAGTTCCGGGCTTTCGGCTGATTGGGAATAAGCGGCGCGCTGAGACAGCAGCAGACTGCCAAGGAGGAGACGGCGTGTGAAGGGCATGCCAGCAAGCGGGACGGTGTCGAAGAGCCAAAGTTTGACCCAGCCATCGGCGCTTCAGGGGCGTGGATAGCACCAAGCCCTGTCGTCTCGACACTCGTGGACATGCGCTCCCTCCAGTCGACAGCGAATGGTTACATCTGCGTGGGAAGGAGGTTGCGCCGGCCGGCGTTGTCAGCGGTGAAAGGGTCGCTCCATGACCCGCAGAACCCGAACCCGGAGGCCTTCCATGAACCCGCTCAAGCCCGCCCTCATCACCGCCTTGCTGTTCGCGGCTATCGCCCATGCCGACGAGCCCGCGCCAAATGCCGACAAGCGCGCCCTCAACCTTGCCGTGCAGCGCGACGCCCAGCGCAACCAGAGCGCCGCGGCCGCCGTGAGCCTGCCGGTGGGCGAGCGAGCCTGGGTGCAGCTCGGTGCCGGCGAATCGCGCAGCCGCGATGCGGTCACGGGCAACACCTACCGGCCCAAGCAGGTCTCGATCGGCGGCGGCGTGGCCGGCAAGGCCTGGCAGGCCGGCGTGAACGCCAGCCAACGCCGCGACGGCGATGCGCTGCACCAGACCGACTTGGCGGCGGCGGCCGACTGGCGGCCGGCGGAGGGCGTCAACGTCGGCGTGGACGCCACCCGGCGCAACGCACGGGCGCGCGGCACGCTGGCTTCGCCCGGCAGCGGCTCGGCCACGCCGGTCGAGCAGCGCGTCAAGGGCCACGGCGTGGGCGTGCACGGGGCCATGGCGATCACGCCGCGATTCAGCGTCTACGGCGCCACGGTGCGCAACCACTACACGACCCGCACGCAGCAGATGACGAGCAACTCCAGTGGTCTGCTGGGCGGCCTGCCGCTGCTGCAGAACCGCGTCACCGCCATCAATCGCGACGAGGCCGCGCTGGACCGCAGCAGCCAGATCGGCGCCACCTACCGCGTCAGCGACCGCGTGGCGCTGAACGGCGAGGTGCAGCAGGATCGCCTGCACGATGGTGGCAGCCTGCGCAGCGTGCAGATGAAGGCGGCCATCGCCGCCGGCGCCGGCTGGACCGTCACTCCCGGCATCGGCCGCAGCCGCGGACCGCAGGGCGAGGGCGTGAACTACGGGTTGCTGGGGGCGAGCTACGCGTGGTGAGGCTCTAAGCTGGGCGCTTCATTCCAACCGGGAAGGCCCCATGAACTTCACCCAGATCGTCGGCGTACTCCTCCTCGTCGCCGGTGCCGCCAGCCTGGCCATGGGCGGCTTCAGCTACACCAAGGACAAGACCGTGCTCAAGATCGGCTCGCTGGAGGTGTCGGCCAAGCAGAAGGAGGAGGTCAATCTGCCCGTGTGGCTTGGCGTGGGCGCGATTGCGGTGGGCGGCCTGCTGCTGGTGGTGGGGCGCAAGGGGTGATCCACAACGCACCCTGATTTGCGGCGCCGTGGCGTGCCGGGCTATGGTTCGCCCACCATGCACAAGACCGTTCTCGACTTCTGGTTCCACGAGATCCAACCCGCCCAGTGGTGGAAGGTCGACCCGGCCTTTGACGAGCTGATCCGCAGCCGCTTCGGCGCGCTGCACGAACAGGCCTGCCGCGCCGAACTCTTCGCCTGGCGCGCCACGCCCGAGGGGCGGCTGGCCGAGGTCATCGCCATCGACCAGTTTGCGCGCAACATCCACCGCGGGACGGCACAGGCCTTCGCGGCCGACCCGCTGGCTCTCGCGCTCGCGCAGGAGGCCGTCGCCGCGGGCGCCGACCTTGCGCTGCCCGACGAGCAGCGAGCCTTTCTCTACATGCCCTACATGCACAGCGAGTCCGCCGCCATCCACGCAGCGGGCGAGCCGCTGATGAAGGCACGCGCGCCGCAGCACACGCACGAGTACGAGCTCAAGCACAAGGCCATCGTCGACCGCTTCGGGCGCTACCCGCACCGCAACGCCATCCTCGGCCGCACGTCGACTCCCGAGGAGCTGGAGTTCCTGCAGCAGCCCGGCTCCAGCTTCTGAGGGCCGCCCGCGAGTCGTGATCCAATCCGGCGATTGGAATCGGTTCCAAATCCTGCCGGTGCAGGACGGTAACCACGACAGCCAGGCCGCTGGCGAGGACGACGAGACATGCCACGCAAGACCGACGCCACGCGTTTGCGCGTTCCTGCTTTCCTGTGCCCGCTTCTGGCCACCGCCTTGCTGGCCGCGCCACTGCTGGCCGCTGCGGCACCGGCCGCCGCGCCGGACTTCGGCCCCAACGTCCACGTGCTGAGCCCGACGACGCCGGGCCTGCAGCAGCGCGTCCTGGACATCTACGAGGCCCAGCAGCCCAACCACTTCGGGCCGCGGCGCGACGCCATCCTGCTGATGCCGGGCAGCTACGAGAACCTGCGCATCCCCGTGGGCTTCTTCACCCAGGTGCTGGGCCTGGGTGCGCAGCCGGACGACGTGCACGTCGTCGGCGACCTGCGCTCCACGGCGATGCTGGACAACGACAACGCGACGGTCAATTTCTGGCGTGGCGCCGAGAACTTCTCGGTGACGCCGACGCTGGGCATCGGCGACAACACCATGCAGTGGGCCGTGTCCCAGGCCATCCCGTTCCGGCGCATGCATGTGCGCGGCAACATCCGGCTGAACCAGAAGAACGGCTGGGCCAGCGGCGGCTGGTTCTCGGACGTGCTGGTGGACGGCCAGGTCAGGTCGGCCACGCAGCAGCAATGGATCTCGCGCAACAGCGAGTGGGGCAGCTGGACGGGCTCGAACTGGAACATGGTCTTCGTCGGCGTACCGCAGGCGCCGGCCGGTGAATTCCCGACGCCAGGCCAGCGCTACACCCGGGTCGACAAGACGCCGCTGGTGCGCGAGAAGCCTTATCTCTTCGTCGACAAGGACGGTGGCTATGCCGTGCGCGTGCCCGCGCTGCGGCGGGACAGCGCGGGCATCTCCTGGGCGCAGGGCACGCCCGCCGGCAAGACGCTGCCGATAAGCCGCTTGTTCATCGCGAAGCCGGGCGACACGGCCGCCGCGCTCAATGCCCAGCTCGCGGCCGGCAAGCATCTGCTGTTCACGCCGGGCGAGTACCTGCTGACGCAGACGCTGCAGATCAGGCGCCCTGGCACGGTGGTGCTGGGCATCGGCTTCCCGACGCTGCGCTCGGACAACGGCCGGCCGCTCGTGAAGACGGCTGATGTGGACGGGCTGACGATCTCCGGGCTCTTCCTGGACGCGGGCAAGCAGGACTCCGGCGTGCTGATGGAGGTGGGCGAGGCGGGCAGCAGCCGGCGCCACAAGGCCGACCCCATCGTGCTGCACGACGTCTTCTTCCGCATCGGCGGCGCGGCGCCCGGCCAGGTGGACACAGCGCTGCGCATCAACGCCCACGACACGCTGGTCGACCACACCTGGATCTGGCGCGCCGACCATGGCCAGGGCGTCGGCTGGACGAGCAATCCCTCCGCCCACGGCTTGGTCGTCAACGGCGAGGACGTGACGGTCTATGGCCTCTTCGTCGAACACTTCCAGAAAGAGCAGGTGGTCTGGCGCGGCGACGGCGGGCGGGTCTATTTCTACCAGTCCGAGATCCCCTACGACCCGCCGACCCAGATTGAGTGGAGCAGCGCCACCGGCCGCGGCTTCGCGTCGTACCAGGTGGCGGACTCGGTCACGCGCCACGAGGCCTGGGGCCTGGGCATCTACAGCGTCTTCCTGAAGCCCGACGTCGTGCTGGACCGCGCCATCGAGGTGCCGGCGAAGCCGGGCGTGCGCCTGCACGACATCATCACGGTCTGCCTGGTGGACAAGGGCAGCATCGAGCATGTCATCAACGACGCCGGCGACGCCGCGCGCTGCAGGGGTGGCAGCAACACGGCGACGCTGAAGGACTACCCCGCGAAGTGACGCGATGTCGGCTCTGTCCGACAGTGGGTCAGCCTGGCCAGCACCTGGGGCGGGAGGGCTGCGGCCTTAGTCTGGGCCCACATTCAAACGTGGGAGACCGCCATGGGACCGTCCAAGATCATCGCCATCCTGCTGCTCGTGGTGGGCGCCGCCAGCCTCGCCATGGGTGGCTTCAGCTACACCAAGGACAAGACCGTGTTGAAGGTCGGCTCGCTGGAGGTCTCGGCCAAGGAGCAGCAGCAGG
Source organism: Burkholderiales bacterium (assembly GCA_019509985.1). Classification (GTDB taxonomy): domain Bacteria; phylum Pseudomonadota; class Gammaproteobacteria; order Burkholderiales; family Burkholderiaceae_C; genus Pelomonas. The sequence continues at coordinate 20,152 of JAEKLF010000064.1, forward strand.
TCAATGTGCCCGTGTGGCTGGGCGTGGGCGCCATCGCTGTGGGCGGCCTGTTGCTGGTCCTCGGCCGCCGCAGCTAGGCAGCGGCGACAGCCCGAGCGGCCAGCTCCGGGATCAGCGCCGCGCGGTACTCCGGCGTGCCGTGCAGGTCGCTGCTCAGTCCATCGGCGCTGAGCTTGACGGCCCGCGCCGCGGTCGCGCTCCAGTCGCGGGCCAGCGCCTGCTCCAGCTCGGCACTGCGGAACACGCCCGGCCCTGCGCCGGTGACGGCCACGCGCACGCCGGTATCCAGGCGCGCGACGAACACGCCGACCAACGAGAAACGTGAGGCGGGCTGCTTGAACTTCTGCCAGGCCGCCGCCTTCGGGATGGGGAAGCTGACCGCGATGATCAGTTCGCCGTCCTGCAGCGCCGTCGTGAACAGGCCCTGGAAGAAGTCGTCCGCCGCAATCGTGCGGCTGCTGGTGTGGATGGTCGCGCCCAGACCCAACACGGCTGCTGGGTAGCAGGCGGCGGGGTCGTTGTTGGCCAGGCTGCCGCCCAGCGTGCCGACGTTGCGCACCTGGCGGTCGCCGATGCGGCCGGCCAGGTCGGCCAGCGCGGGAATGGCGCGCTGCACGTCGGTCGACGCGGCGACTGTTGCATGCGTCGTCGCCGCGCCGATGCGCACCGTCTTGCCGTCGACCGTGATGCCTTGCAGCTCGGGCAGGCGGCGCACGTCGACCAGGCCTTCGGGCGCGGCCAGGCCCAGCTTGATGGCGCCAAGCAGGGACTGCCCACCGGCCAGGAACTTGTCGTCAGCGCCGAGGCGGGCGGCGGCGACGGAGGATGCGGCTTGGTAGTTCATCGTTGTCGTCTCCTCAGGCCTTGGCCTGCATGGCCGTCCAGACGGTGCAGGGCGTGGCGGGCATCGCGATGTCCTTGACGCCGATGGCGTCGCAGATCGCGTTGATGACCGCCGCCGGCGAGCCGATGGCGCCGGCCTCGCCGCAGCCCTTCACCCCCAGCGGGTTGTGCGTGCACGGCGTGCCCTTGGCCGTCTGCACGTTGAAGCTGGGCAGGTCGTCGGCGCGTGGCATCGCGTAGTCCATGTAGCTGCCGCTCAGCAACTGGCCCGAGTCGGGGTCGTAGACGCCATGCTCCAGCAGCGCCTGGCCGATGCCCTGCGCCAGGCCGCCATGCACCTGGCCCTCGACGATCATCGGGTTGACGATGTTGCCGAAGTCGTCCACCGCGCTGAAGCGGTCGATGCGCACGACGCCAGTGGCCGGGTCCACCTCGACCTCGCAGACATAGCTGCCGGCCGGATAGGTGAAGTTGCTGGGGTCGTAGAAGGCGTTCTCGTTGAGGCCGGGCTCCAGCTTGTCCAGCGGGTAGTTGTGCGGCACATAGGCCGTCAGCGAGACCTGCGCGAAGGGCACGGCGCGGTCGGTGCCGGCGATGCGGTACTCGCCGTTCTTGAACTCGATGTCGCCCTCGCCGGCCTCCAGCAGGTGGGCGGCGATCTTCCTGCCCTTGGCGATGACCTTGTCCACCGCCTTGACGATGGCCGTGCCGCCCACAGCCAGCGAGCGGCTGCCGTAGGTGCCCATGCCGAACAGCACTTTGCCGGTGTCGCCGTGCTGGATGTCGATGTCCTCCAGCGGGATGCCCAGACGATCGGCCACGACCTGCGCGAAGGTGGTCTCGTGGCCCTGGCCGTGGGAATGGCTGCCGGTGAAGACGGTGACCTTGCCGGTCGGATGCACGCGCACCTCGCTGGCCTCGAACAGGCCGGCGCGTGCGCCCAAGGCGCCGGCGACGTTGCTGGGTGCCAGGCCGCAGGCCTCGATGTAGGTCGAGTAGCCGATGCCGCGCTTGAAGCCCTTGGCTTCGCTGACCGCCTTGCGCGCCGCGTAGCCGGCCACGTCGGCCAGCTGCTGCACCTGGGTCAGCGTGGCGTCGTAGTCGCCGATGTCGTAGGTCAGGCCCACCGGCGTCGGGTAGGGGAACTCGGTGATGAAGTTGCGGCGGCGGATCTCGGCGGGGGCGATGCCCAGTTCGTGCGCGGCCGTCTCCACCAGCCGCTCGACGACATAGGTCGCCTCAGGCCGGCCGGCGCCGCGGTAAGCGTCCACCGGCGCGGTGTTGGTGAACACGCCGGTGACCTCGGCGTAGATCCTGGGCGTCTTGTATTGGCCGGCCAGCAGCGTCGCGTACAGGATGGTCGGCACGCAGGATGCGAAGGTGGACAGGTAGGCGCCGAGGTTGGCCGTCGTGTGCACTCGCATGGCCAGGAAGCGGCCGTCCTTGTCGGTCGCCAGCTCGGCGGTCGTCACGTGGTCGCGGCCATGGGCGTCGGACAAAAAGCTCTCGCTGCGCTCGGCCGTCCACTTGATCGGCCGGCCCAGTTGCTTGCTGGCCCAGACCAGCGCCGTCTCCTCGGCGTACAGGAAGATCTTGGAGCCGAAGCCGCCGCCCACGTCGGGTGCCACGACGCGCAGCTTGTGCTCCGGGATGCCGAGCACGAAGGCGCACATCAGCAGGCGCTCCACATGGGGGTTCTGGTTGGCGACGTAGAGCGTGTAGCTCTCGTCGGCCGGGCTGTAGCTGGCGTTCGCGGCGCGCGGCTCCAGCGCGTTGGGGATCAGCCGGTTGTTGCGGAAGGCCAGCGTCGTGACATGGCTGGCCTGGCCGAAGGCCGCGTCCGTGGCGGCCTTGTCGCCGCAGCCCCAGGTGTAGCAGCGGTTGTCCGGCGCCTCGTCATGCACCGAGCTTGCGTGGCCGGCCGCCGTGGCGGTGTCCGCCACGGCGGGCAGCTCCTCGTAGTCGACGTCGACCAGCGCCGCCGCCGCCTTGGCCTGGGCCAGCGTCTCGGCCACGACCAGCGCCAGCGCATCGCCCACGTAGCGCACCTTGCCGTCGGCCAGGATGGGGTGCTTGGGCTCCTTCATCGGCGTGCCGTCGATGTTGTTGATCAGCCAGCCGCAGGGCAGCCCGCCGATGGCGCGGAAGTGTTCGCCCGTGTAGACGCCCAGCACGCCCTCGGCGGCCAGCGCGGCGGCCGTGTCCACGCGCTTGAGGCGTGCATGGGCGTAGGTGCTGCGCACGAAGACGCCGAACGTCTGGCGCGGTAGCACGATGTCGTCGGTGTACTGGCCGCGGCCGGTCAGAAAGCGCGCGTCCTCGCGGCGCTTGATGCTCTGGCCGATGAAGCCTTCGTTGGGTGAGTTCATGGTTAGGCTCCTGATCAGTTGGGGGCCGAGCTACTCGCTGCGCTCGGGCGGTCCGCCCCCAAGCCCATTGAGCTTGCGCCGACCTGCACCGCGCGCACGATGTTCTGGTAGCCGGTGCAGCGGCAGATATTGCCCTCCAGCCCGTCGCGGATCGCCGTCTCGCTGGAACAGTCGTGGTGTTGCACGAGGTCGATCGCGCTCATCACCATGCCCGGCGTGCAGAAGCCGCACTGCAGGCCGTGGCATTCCTTGAAGGCGGCCTGCATCGGGTGCAGCGTGCCGTCGTTGGCGGCCAGGCCTTCGATGGTGGTGACGGTGGCGCCGTCCGCCTGCACGGCCAGCATGCTGCAGGCCTTCACGGCGCGGCCATTCAGGTGCACGGTGCAGGCGCCGCATTGCGCGGTGTCGCAGCCGACATGGGTGCCGGTCAGGGCGAGGTCTTCACGCAGCCACTGCACCAGCAGCTGATCGGGAGCCACGTCGCGGCTGACGGCACGGCCATTGACCGTGATCTGGATCTTCATCGTCGTCTCCATCGTTGTGGGGACGATGCTGTTCCTGCCTGCAGCGCTTGTGATTGCCGATTACCCTAGTGGAAATACAAGCTGGGGATACGCGAGCGATGGACAACCTCGACCTGAGCGTGCTGCGCACGGCCGCCGGCTGGCGCGCCGAGTCGCGCGGCGTGGTGCTGGGCACCATCACGCGCACCTGGGGCTCGGCGCCGCGGCCGGTGGGTTCTCTGGTCGCCGTGCGGGATGACGGTTTGATCGCAGGCTCGGTGTCGGGCGGCTGCATCGAGGACGACCTGGTCGCCCAGTTGCGCGCCGGCAGCCTGCAACTGGCCCGGCCCACGCCGCTGCGTTACGGCGTTGGCGCCGAGGAGGCGCGCCGCTTCGGCCTGCCCTGCGGCGGCACGCTGGAGCTGATGTTGGAGCCGCTGGGACCGCAGTCGGGCGTGGATGAGTTGCTGGCGCGGCTGGAACGCGGCGAGCGCGTGAGGCGCACGCTGAACCTGGCCAGCGGCGCCGCCACGCTGGCCGACGCCGACCCCGGTGCCGACACGCTGACGCTGAGCGACACCCAGCTCGTCAGCCACCACGGCCCGCAATGGCGGCTGCTGGTCATCGGCGCCGGCCAGATGACCGACTACTTGGCGCAGATGGCGCTGGCGCTGGGTTATGGCGTGACGGTATGCGACCCGCGCGCCGAGTACGCCGACGGCTTTGCGCTCGCCGGCGTCACGCTGACGCGAGACATGCCCGATGACGTCGTGACTGCCTTCAAGCCCGACGGCGCCACGGCCATCGTCGCGCTGACCCACGATCCCAAGCTCGACGACCTCGCGTTGATGGAGGCGCTGAAGAGTCCGGCCTTCTATGTCGGCGCCATCGGCTCCCGCGTCAACCAGGCCAAGCGCCGCGCGCGGCTGGCCGAACACTTCGGCCTGACCGAAGCCCAGCTCGACCGCCTGCACGGCCCCGTGGGCCTGGACATCGGCGCCCGCACGCCGCCGGAGATCGCACTGAGCATCCTGGCGGAGATGACGGCGGTGCGGTATCGCGCAGCCGGCGCTCGTCCCGAGGCCGGCTGCGGCGTTTGACCGGCGCGTTGTATTTCGGGCCGAGCGCCGGGCCGCCCCAAGCCGGCCCGCTTGAGGCTGCTTGCGGCTCGATGCCGCAAGCAGCTTCGTCCCCTCGGGGGACCGACCGGACTCGGCCGCGTTCAGCAGGGCGAGACCGGGCGAGGGGCTTCATTTCATCGTGTACCCACGCCCATACATGCAGGCCTCCACCGCGCGGTTGAACACGCTGCTGTCGGCCTGCGCATTCGGCTGCGTCGTCGCCCAGCGGTTGCAGTCTCGGCGGTCGTTCTCCAACTGCTCGGTGGTCTGCCCGTTGCGCGGATAGATGATGGGCTCGGCCTTGGGTGCGGGCGGCGGCGGGGCCGGCATGACCTGGGCCGTCGCGGCCTCGGGCGGTGGTGCGGTGACGACATAGCCCTCGGGCACTGGCCGGTAGTACACGCCGTTGGCGTAGTAGTAGGGCAGGCCGCCCAGCGTCAGCGTCACATACGACGGCGGCAGCAGCGGGATGACGACGCCGAACGGCGGCGCCACGACGCGATAGCGCGGCCCGTAGGGCTGGTACCAGACGCCGCCGTGGAACCAGTAGCGGCCGGGGCCGGCGCCCACGATGACGGCGCCACGCGGCACGTAGGGTGCAACGTAGCCAGGCGCCGGGTAGTAGTGGTCGTGGTGGTAGCGGTTGTCGAACACCATGCCGATGCTGACGCGGCCATGGACGTCGGCGTGGGCCAGCGGGGCGGCGAGTGCAGCGCTCAGCGCGAGCAGGGCCGCGGCGGAGGAATGGAGCAGGGTCTTCATCGTCTTCAACCAGGAGCCAGGGAGGAAATCCAACGTCGCCAGACTGGGCTGCGTGCACTGCGGGGGTATTTCGGCAACGTAAAGTTCACCGCTCTCCCGCCCGACCGCCGCCACTCGCCATGATCGAACTGCACTACTACCCCAGCAACGCCAGCTTCGCGCCGCACATCCTGCTCGAGGAAATGGGCGTCCCTTTCACGCTGCGCACGGTGGACCGGGCGAACAACGAGCACAAGTCGCCGGCCTACCTGAAGCTCAACCCCAATGGCCTGATCCCGGTGCTGGTCGACGGCGACCTGGTGCTCTACGAGACGGCCGCCATCCTGATGCACCTGGCTGATTGCCATCCCGGCTTTGCGCCGGCGCCCGGCACGGCCGAGCGGGCCCAGTACTACAAGTGGATGGTCTGGTTGACCAACACGCTGCAGGCCATGCTGATCCACTACTTCTACCCGGACCGCATGGCCGCCAACGCCGACGAGGTGAAGGCGCGCGCCGAGGCCCAGGTTGTGTCGATGCTGGACCAGATGGATGCCGAGCTGGCCCGCCACGGCGGGCCGTGGTTCCTGGGCGAGGCCTACACGGCCGTCGACCCGCTGGCCTTCATGCTGTGCCGCTGGACGCGCATGCAGGCCAACCCGGCCAAGACGCGGCCGGCGCTGGGCGCCTACCTGAAGCGGGTGTTCGAGCGGGCGGCGACGCAGCGCGTCGTCGCCAAGGAAAAGCTGCCCGACCCGGTGTATTGATTCAGGGAGCGCCGTGAAGGGCCTGTTCGGGGCTCCCTTAAGGAACGCCGCACAGGCAGTGAACCGCGGCGGCCCTGTCCCACTGGCCGCGCGCGGCAAGCCTGGACAGTTCCTTCAGCGCGGCCATCTCCTCGATGACCGGCGCCGGCAGGTCATCCAGACCCAGCGCCTGGCCGACGGCCTTGGCCAGCGGCGGCGCCATCACGTCGGTCAGCGAGGCCAGCAGCCGCTCGCTGCGGCTCAGGTCACGCTCGACGTAGACGATGCGCGGCTTCTCGCCGTCCTTGAGCTCCAGCTTGGCGAGCTTGGCGGCCGTCTGCACGGCGTCGTCGAAGCTGCCGAGGCGGTCGACCAGGCCGCGCTCCTTGGCTTGCGAGCCGGTCCAGATGCGGCCCTGCGCCACGGCGTCGATCTTCTCTGGCGTGCTCTTGCGCGCCTGCGCCGCCAGGCCCGTGAAGCGGGCGTAGATGTTCTCGACGCCGGACTGCACGGCCGCCTGCAGGCGGGGGTCCAGCGGGCGGCGCGGGTCATAGCCGCCGGCCAGCCAGGTCGTCGTCACGCCGCCTGTGTGCAGCGACAGCTTGTCCATCAGCGCTTCGGCCGTCGGCAGGATGCCGAACACGCCGATGCTGCCGGTGATGGTGCCCGGGTCGGCGATGACGGCGTCGCTGCTCATCGAGATCCAGTAGCCGCCCGAGGCCGCCACGTCGCCCATGGAGACGACGACGGGCTTGCCGGCCTGGCGCGTCAGCTCCAGTTCGCGGCGCACGATCTCGGACGCGAAGGCGCTGCCGCCAGGCGAGTTCACGCGCAGCACGACGGCCTTGATGGCCTCGTCCTCGCGCGCCTTGCGGATCAGCCGCGCCGTGGAGTCGCCGCCGATGCGGCCCGGGCCGGCGTCACCGTCGACGATCTCGCCCTCGGCCACGACGATGCCCAGGCCCGGCAGCAGCTTGTTGGGCGTGCCGGCGTCCTTCACATAGGCCATGTACTGGTTCAGCGACACCTGGCGGAAGCTCTTGCTCTCCTCGTCCTTGGCGCCTTTGCCGATCAGCAGCTCGCGCATCTGGTCGCGCGTCTTCAGGCCGTCGACGAGCTTCTCCTGCAGGGCCAGCTGGGCCGGGTCACCCTTCGCGGCGGCCAGGCGCTGCGGCAGCTCTTCGATGCCCTTGGCGATGCTGCCGGCCTGCAGCTTGCGCGCGGCCTCGATGGTGCCGGTGAAGCCGTTCCACAGCTCGCCATAGACCAGGCCCTCGGCCTCCTGCGTCGCCGGGCTGGGGCCCGTGGCCGTGTAGGGCTCGGCAAAGCTCTTGTACGTGCCGACCTTCATCACATGGGCGGTCACGCCGATGCGGTCCAGCGCGTCCTTGTAATAGGTGCGCCAGCGGCCGAAGCCCTCCAGCGCGACCATGCCCATCGGGTGCAGATAGACCTCGCCGGCCTGCGCGGCCAGGAAGTAGCTGCGCTGGCTGTAGTTGTCGGCATAGGCCAGCACCGGCTTGCCGCTGACCTTGCGGAAGCGCTGCAGCGCCGCGACGACCTCGTGCAGGCCGGCCAGGCCCGCACCGTGCAGCTCCTCGACGTCCAGCAGTACGGCGCTGATCTTGTCGTCCTTGGCCGCCTGGTCCAGCGCGGCGAGCACGTCGCGCAGCCGTGTCTGGTGCGGCGTGTTCTGGCCCTGGGCCTGGGCCACCAGCTGCTCGCGCGGGCTGCCGGAGAACTGCTCGACGAGGCTGCCCTCGAGCTTGAGCACGAGCGTGGTCTTGTCACCCAGGGTCTTGGCGCCGCGCGTGATAAGCGCCGTCACGACGATGACGATCAGCAGCAGCACGAACAGATTCATCAGCGCGCGACGCGTGCCGTCGAGCAGCCACCAGGCCTTGGAGAACAGCCAGCCAATTGCGGAGAACACAGACTTCATCGACAGCCACCTTGAGGGTTGATGCGCGACGATTGTGGGGCCCGCGGGCTATAGCATCCGCCGGTCACGTTTTGTAAGGACAACACATGCTTGCCTGGCCCGGCTGGACGCGCCGCATCAACGAGTACTTCCCGCTGCGCTACATGACATGGATGCTGTGCGGCGTGCTCGCGCTTTTCTTCGCCATCGGCTGGATGGGCGGACTGACCGACGGCGCGCTGGTGCTGGTCTTCCTGGCGCTGACACTGCTGGGCCTGCGCGACGTGCGCCAGCAGCGCCACTCCATCCTGCGCAACTACCCGGTCATCGGCCATCTGCGCTTCCTGCTGGAGTTCATCCGTCCGGAGATCCGCCAGTACTTCCTGGAGGGCGACAACGACGCTGCGCCGTTCTCTCGCGCGCAGCGCTCGATCGTCTACCAGCGCGCCAAGGGCGACCCCGACCAGCGACCCTTCGGCACCCAGCTCGACGTGGGCGCGCGCGGCTACGAGTGGATCAACCATTCGCTGGCGCCGACGCACCTGACCAGCCACGACTTCCGCATCACCATCGGCGCCGGCCGGCCGCAGCCCTATTCGGCCAGCGTCTTCAACATCTCGGCGATGAGCTTCGGCGCCTTGAGCGCCAACGCCATCCTGGCGTTGAACAGGGGCGCCAAGCTGGGCGGCTTCGCGCACGACACCGGCGAGGGCTCCATCAGCGTGCACCACCGCGCCAATGGCGGCGACCTGATCTGGGAGATCGGCTCGGGTTATTTCGGCTGCCGCAACGAGGACGGCGGCTTCAGCGCCGAGCGCTTCCAGGCCAGCGCCATCGACCCGCAGGTCAAGATGATCGAGCTCAAGCTCAGCCAGGGCGCCAAGCCGGGTCATGGCGGCGTGCTGCCCGGGCCGAAGGTGACCGAGGAGATCGCCGCCGCGCGTGGCGTGCCCGTCGGCCAGGCCTGCATCTCGCCGGCGCGGCACAGCGCGTTTTCCACGCCCGTCGAGATGATGCAGTTCATCGACCGGCTGCGTAACCTGTCTGGTGGCAAGCCCACGGGCTTCAAGCTCTGCATCGGCCATCCCTGGGAATGGTTCGCGCTGTGCAAGGCCATGCTGGAGACCGGCATCACGCCGGACTTCATCGTCGTCGACGGCGCCGAGGGCGGCACCGGCGCGGCGCCGCTGGAGTTCACGAACTACGTCGGCGCGCCGCTGCAGGAGGGGCTGCTGCTGGTGCACAACACCCTGGTCGGCCTGAACCTGCGCGACAAGATCAAGATCGGCTGCGCCGGCAAGGTCACGACGGCCTTCGACATCGTGCGCCTGATGGCCCTGGGCGCCGACTGGTGCAACGCCGCGCGCGGCTTCATGTTCGCGCTCGGCTGCATCCAGGCCCAGGCCTGCCACACCGGCCACTGCCCCACCGGCGTGACGACCCAGGACGCGCTGCGCCAGCGTGCCATCAACGTGCCCGACAAGGCCACGCGCGTCGCCAACTTCCACCAGAACACGCTGAAGGCGCTGAAGGAACTCGTCGAGGCGGCGGGCCTGTGCCATCCGCAGGAGATCACGGCCCAGCACATCGTGCACCGGCTGGACAAGCACGAGGTCAGGCTGCTGGCCAACCTGCTGCCTTTCGTCGAGCCCGGCTGCGTGCTGCGCGGCGACATGCCGCACAACACCTTCAGGATCTACTGGCCGCTGGCCAGCGCGCACAGCTTCACGCCACAGGGACCCATCGAGCGGGTCGCCTGACCCGGGGTTGCGGGCCGCCCGTACGCGGGGGGTGGCGACTTCAAGTTAGGGGTTTGCGGGGGCAAAACGCGCACAATCGCAACGGTTACATCCGCTGCACATGCCTACCGTCTACCTTCTTCGCCTCAGCGAGCCCACGCTGCAACGCACGCGCTCGCTGCTTCTGCAGGCCGGTGGCGTGGAGCTGGCAGGCAGCTCCGAAAACCTGACCGACGCGCTGGAAGAGATCGCCGCGCGGGCGCCCGACATCGTCGCCAGCGACCTGCGCCTGGTGGACAGCCACGCGATGCGCGTTGCCCACGAACTGGGTCGTCTGGCCGTGCGCCCGCAGCTGCTGCTGCTGACACCGACGGCCGACGACCTGCAGCTGTTCGCGGCCCTGAGCGCCGGCGCCAATGCCTATCACGTCGACAACGGCAGTGGCACCGGCCTCGTCGATGCACTCATGCGCCTGCACGAACGCCGCGCCATGCTCAGCCCCCAGCTGGCCCGCCAGGCCATGGCCGCCTTCGGCATCGACCGCAGCCCCATCGTCACGGCCCGCCAGGCGTCGGCTGCGCTGGACGCCACGCCCGCCGGTCGCCAGATCGACCAGGCCAGCCGCCATCTGCTGACGCTGCTGGCGCAGGGGCTGCTGCTGGCGGAGATCGCGACGCTGTGGAAGCTGGAAGCCGCCGAGATCGAGCGGCGCATCTGGCGCCTCGTGCGCCTGCTGCACGTGCGGTCGAGGGAATTCCTGATCGCCTGATCAGGCCGGCACGGAGTCGATGAAGCTCTGGCGCTGCGAGAGCTTGTCCATATGACGCGCCAGGTTCGGGTGCGTCTCGCGCCAGTTGATCTCCGGGAAGCGGAACTCCAGCCAGCCCAGGGCGCAGCCCAGCGAGATGTCGGCCAGCGAGAAATGGTTGCCCGAGCACCAGGCCTTCTCGCCCAGCCCCGTGCTCATCGCCGCCAGCGCGGCGTTGACCTTGCCCAGATGGCGGGCGATCCAGGCGGGGCTGCGCTGCTCCGGCGTGCGGTGAGCCCAGGTGCGCTCCAGGCGCACGAGGATGCCGGCGTCGACGATGCCGTCGGCCAGCGCCTCCCAGGTGCGCACCTCGCAGCGCTCGCGGCCGCGCTCCGGGATGAGCTTGCCCACGGGCGACAGCGTGTCCACGTACTCGACGATGACGCGTGAGTCGAACACGGCGCCGGTGATGGAGTCCTGGCCTTCCATGACGAGGCAGGGTACCTTGCCCAGCGGATTCATCTTCAGGATCGCGTCGCTGCCCCAGACGTCCTCCAGCACCAGCTGGTAATCGAGCTTCTTCTCGGCCATCACGATGCGCACCTTGCGCACGTAAGGGCTGGCGAGAGATCCGATCAACTTCATGGCGGTCATAGGGCAAATACGGGGGTCACAAGTCGAAACGATTCTAGCCAGCGCCCCATGTCGGACCGGCTGTGAAAAAGGCCTGTCGGCTGGGGCCGACAGCCACCGCACACGGGGGTTGTCAGTTCAGCCCGGCACCGCCAGAGTGCTGCCCGGCCCACTGCAGTAGACGGTGGCCGTCATCCAGGGAGAGCTCCATGATCGACGTTGATGCCGCCAGTGCCGCGGCTCCCGCACCGCTGCCGCCCGAGCCGCGTGTCCTCGAAATCCGCTTCACGGGTTCCGGCAGCGAGTACTTCCGCATCTGGGCGGTCAACCTGCTGCTCATCCTCGTCACGGTGGGCCTGTACCTGCCCTTCGCCAAGGCGCGGCGCATCCGCTACTTCTATGCCAACACGCTGGTCGACGGCCAGGCGCTGAGTTTTCATGGCGACCCGTGGAAGATGTTTCGCGGCTTCGTGCTGCTGGTCGTGCTGATGGGGGCATACAGCGGCGCGGGGCGCGTGTCCGCCACGGCTGCGCTCGTCGCATTCATCATCCTGTGTGCCGTCTGGCCGGCGCTGTGGCGGGCCTCGATGCAATTCCGCCTGGGCAATACCAGCTGGCGCGGCCTGCGCATGCGTTTCGAGGGATCGCTGAAGGACGCCTACCTCGCTTGCGCCCCTCTGTACCTGCCGACCATCGTCTTTGTCGCGTGGTCTCGCCTGATGATGCCGCACGTCACCGGCGATGCAGCTGCCGATCGGGCCGCAGTGGCGGCATACGCCTCCTTCTCCCTGTTCGCGATGGGCACGCTGGCACTGCTGTCGCCGTTGTCCTTCGCGCTGTTCAAGCGCTATCAGCACAACGGCTATCGCATTGCCGGCCAGCAGGCGCGCATTGACCTCGGCATTGGCCGTGTCTACCTGCTGGGCCTCAAGACGCTTGGCGTGGCCATCGGCAGCGCGCTGCTGGCGATGCTGGTGTTTGGCCTGCTGGGCTTTGGCTTGATGGCTGCGACGGGCCTACAGGCCGATCGAACATCGCCATTGGCCCAGGCGGGTTTCCTTGTCATCGTCCTGCTGGCCTATCTGCTGGTGTTCTCCATCGTGATGCCCTACGGCGCTGCCCGCATGCAGAACCTGGCCTGGAGCCGCACGCGCAGCGAAGCGCTGGCATTCCGCAGCGAGCTGCGCTTCTTCGCGCTTGCGGGCCTGACGATGAAGAACTGGCTGCTGACGGCGCTGACGCTGGGCCTGTATCGACCCTTCGCCGCCGTGGCCACCGCGCGATTGCGTCTTGAGGCCGTGCAGATTGAAAGCCGGGAAGACCCGGCCGACTGGGTCGCCGCGGGCCTCGCCGGCCATGCCGATGCCACCGGCGACATCGCCGGCGATTTCTTCGGCATCGACATGGGGCTGTGAGCATGTACGACGCCATCGAACCCGGCTTCACCACCGCCCCGGCGGCCCCGGCAACGCGCACGCTGGACATCCGCTTCACCGGCTCGGGCAGCGAGTACTTCCGCATCTGGATCGTCAACATGCTGCTGACGCTGGTGACGCTGGGCTTCTACCTGCCCTTCGCCAAGGCGCGCCGCATCCGCTACTTCTATGCCAACACGCTGATCGACGGCCAGGCGCTGAGCTTTCATGGTGACCCGTGGAAGATGTTCCGTGGCTTCGTGCTGCTGGTGGCGCTGTTCGCGCTGTACGGTGGCCTGAGCCGCTTCTCGCCGACGCTCGGCGGCCTGGCATTCGTGGCCCTGGTGATGTTGTGGCCGCCGCTGTGGCGAGCGGGCATGCGTTTCAGGCTGACGCACACGAGCTGGCGCGGCCTGCGCTTCGGCTTCAGCGGCAGCGTGGCCGATGCCTACAAGGCCTTCCTGCCCGCCGCCATTCCGTTGGCGCTGCTGGTGGCGACGCCTCCGGATACCGGTGCGGCTCTGGCCTTTGTAGCGGGCCTTGCGGCCATCGTCTTCAACTTCATGGTGCCGTGGACGCTGGGCCTGGCCAAGCGCTACCAGCACAACCACTACCGCTATGCCCGGGAGCAGGCGCGGACGTCGCTGCAGCCGTCGCAGGTCTATGGCCTGAGCTTTCGGGCCGGCCTCGTGGGCGGCCTTGCGGCTGTCGTGGTCGGCATCACCGCCGCCCTCGTGCTGCCCTCGGCGCGTCAGGGCGGCGGCTGGCTCGTGATGAGCTTCCTGGGACTGCTGTATTTCATGGCCTATGCCGTGGCGTCCTCGATCTTCACGGCCGGCTTGCAGAACATGGCCTGGTCGCGCACTGCGAGCGACAACATCCGCTTCAAGAGCGATCTGAATACCATGGATCTCACGAAGCTGACGCTGATGAACTGGCTGCTGACGGCGGTCACGCTGAGCCTGTACCGCCCGTTCGCCGCCGTCGCGACGGCGCGCCTGCGCCTGCAAGCCGTGACAGTGCTGACCACGGCCGACATCGACAGCTGGGCCGGCGACGAGACCGCCCGCAACGCCGACGCCGCGGGCGACTTCGCCGGCGACTTCTTCGGCATCGACCTCGGCCTGTGATGGACGCAGCGCCGCGCCTCACGGCGGACTGGTTCGACGGCCACAGCGCCCGCGCGCGACCGGTCCAGGCCTGGATCGACGGCGGCAGGCTGCACTTCGGCGATCAGAGCGCGCCGCTGGCGGGCGTGACCTGGCCCGAGCGCCAGCGCCATGGCCAGCGCCAGATCCTGCTGCCCGGTGGCGGCCTGTTGAGCTTTGCCGACGCGGCAGCCTTCGATAGCTGGGCCCGCGCCTCGGGCCGTGGCGACAGCGCCGTCGTGCAGTGGCAGCAGAGCTGGCGGCTGGCGCTGCTATCGCTGGTGCTGCTGGTCGCCGGCCTGGCCGCCGGCTGGCGCTGGGGCCTGCCCTGGGCGGTGGACAGGGCGGTCGACGTGCTGCCGCTGTCCGCCGAGCACACCCTCGGCGAGCATTTGCTCGGAGGCCTGGACGGCGAATGGCTCAAGCCCAGCCGGCTCAGCGCGGCCGAGCAGCAGGCCTGGCAGCAGCGCTGGGCCGCGGCCATTGCGCGCGCCCGGGCCGACGGCGGTCCCGCGGTGCCCGAGCGCTTCGAGATCCACTTTCGCGACGGCGGCAAGGCGCTCGGACCGAATGCCTTTGCACTGCCGGGCGGCGACATCGTCGTCACCGACGCCTTGCTGGAGTTGCTCGCCGACGAGCCCGACGCGGTGACGACGGTGCTGGCCCATGAGCTGGGCCATGTGCAGCACCGCCACGGCCTGCGGCTGATGCTGCGGGCCGGCGCGGTCAGCGTCGTGGCCTCGGTCATCGTCGGCGACTTCTCGACGCTGCTGGCGGCCGCGCCGGCCGTGCTGGCCGGCAACGCCTACTCACGCGACAACGAGCGCGAGGCGGACGTCTACGGCCGCGCGCTGGCCCGTGCGGGCGGCGCGGACACGTCGCGCATGGCGGTCTTCTTCGAGCGCCTGGCCAAGCGGCATGCGAACGTCGACAACAACCCGATGGCCATCGCGATTTCGACGCATCCGGCCGACGAAGAGCGCGTGAGGTTCTTCAGCGAGCGCTGAAACCTAGAATCGCGGGTTTTCCACGACCCGCCGGCCTGCCATGACCACGACCGACTTCAACCCGATCAGCGCGCTGTCGCCGCTGGACGGCCGCTATGCCGCCAAGGTGGCCGCACTGCGTCCGCTGCTGTCCGAGTACGGGCTGATGCACCGCCGTGTGCAGGTCGAAGTGGAGTGGTTCATCGCGCTGTCGGACGCGGGCTTCAAGGAGTTCAAGCCGCTGTCCAGCGGCGCGCGTTCGCGGCTGCGCCGGCTGGTGAAGAAGTTCAGCGAGGCCGATGCCGAAGAGATCAAGGCCATCGAGCGCACGACCAACCACGACGTGAAGGCCGTGGAGTACTGGATCAAGCGCAGCTTCGAGGGCCAGGCGGAACTGCTGGCGGCAGCAGAGTTCGTGCACTTCGCCTGCACCAGCGAGGACATCAACAACACCAGCCACGCGTTGATGCTGAAGGCCGCGCGCGACGAGGTCATGCTGCCGGCACTGGACGGCATCATCGCCACGCTGCGCAAGATGGCGCACCAGTTCGCCGCTGTGCCCATGCTGAGCCGCACGCACGGCCAGACGGCCAGCCCGACGACGGTGGGCAAGGAGATCGCCAACGTCGTGGCCCGGCTGGTGACGGCGCGTGCGCGCATCGCCGCCGTCAAGCCGCTGGCCAAGATGAACGGCGCGGTGGGCAACTTCAACGCCCACCTGTCGGCCTGGCCGAAGCACGACTGGGAAGCGTTTTCGAAGCAAGTCATCGAGAAGCAGCTGAAGCTGAGCTTCAACCCCTACACCATCCAGATCGAGCCGCACGACTACATGGCCGAGCTGTTCGACGCCTTCACGCGCGCCAACACCATCCTGATCGACTGGTCGCGCGACGTCTGGGGCTACATCAGCCTGGGCTATTTCAAGCAGCGCACGAAGGCCGGTGAGATCGGCAGCTCGACGATGCCGCACAAGGTCAACCCCATCGACTTCGAGAACGCGGAAGGCAACTTCGGCCTGGCCAGCGCCGTGCTGACGCATCTGTCTCAGAAGCTGCCCGTGAGCCGCTGGCAGCGCGACCTGACCGACTCGACCGTGCTGCGCAACATGGGTGTCGGCTTGGGCTACGCCCTGCTGGGCTACGACTCGCTGGCTAAGGGCCTGGGCAAGCTGGAGGTCAACGAGGCGGCCCTCGCCGACGACCTCGACGCCGCCTGGGAAGTGCTGGCCGAGCCCATCCAGACCGTCATGCGCCGCTACGGCCTGCCCAATCCCTACGAGCAGCTCAAGGAGCTGACCCGCGGCAAGGCCATCACCCGCGAGTCCATCCAGGCCTTCATCGAGGGCCTGGACCTGCCCAAGGCCGAGAAGGCGCGCCTGCTGAAGCTCACGCCTGGCGGCTACACCGGCCTGGCGACCGACTTGGCCAAGCGAATCTAATGGCTTTGCGGGACAGACCGATCGAGCGTAGCGAGTAGCTCTGTCCCCAACTGACTAGAAAAGCTTTGCGGGACAGACCGATCGAGCGTAGCGAGTAGCTCTGTCCCCAACTGACTAGAAAAGCTTTGCGGGACAGACCGATCGAGCGTAGCGAGTAGCTCTGTCCCCAACTGACTACAGAACGAGCTTGAACACTCTCGAGGGCTCGTTGTAGCCATCGAGTTGCTCGCGGGCCTGCTCGGCAAAGCCCAGTTTGCCCAGCAGGGCCACGCTGGGCTGGTTGTCGATGGCCGTGATGGCCATCAGCGTCGACCAGCCCAGCACGGCCTTGGCATGCGCCACGCAGCCGCGCGCCGCCTCCAGCGCGTAGCCGCGGCCTTCGTGCTCGGCCAGCAGCGCGTAGCCGAGGTCCGGCTCGGACAGGGCCGGGCGCTTGAACAGGCCGCACATGCCCACGAGGTCGCCGTCCGCGCGCCGCTGCACGGCCCAGAAGCCGTGACCGAGCTCCCGGTAGGCCTTGAAGAGCCGGCCCTCGGCCCAGGCCAGCGCGTCGTCCAGCGTGCGCACGCCGGGGTCGTTGATGTTGCGGATCCAGCCCGGTTCGTTGACCAGGCGGAGCAGGAAGGGCGCGTCTTGCGGTGTGAATTCACGCAGCGACAGGCGTTCGGTGTCCAGGATGTGCATGAGGCCAGACAATAACGGGTCATGCCCAAATCCGCGCCCGCCCGCCAGACCGCCGCCTCATAGCAACTCATGAGCCTCGCGCCCGACTCCAGCGACAACCCCGCGCTCAGCCAGGCCCTGCGTGAGCTGGATGTCATCCTGGCCAACGCCGGTGTCGGCATCGTTTTCGTGAAGGCGCGCACGGTGGTTCGCTGCAACCAGCGCTACGCCGAGATCTACGGCTTCGACAGCCCCGAGGCCGCCGTCGGGCACAGCAGCGTCGAGCTCTACGAGACCGAGAAGGAGGCCCGCGGCCTGGGCGCGCGCGCCTACCCGGTGCTGGCCACCGGCGAGACTTTCCGCGGCGAGCAGATGATGCGTCGCCTCAGCGGCGAGCTGTTCTGGGCTCACCTGACCGGCCGCCTCATCAATGCGGACAACCCGGCCGACGGCTCGATCTGGATCGTGGACGACATCAGCGAGCGCAAGCTGGCCGACGCGACCCTGGTCGACCTGCACGCCGAGCAGCAGCTGATCTTCGACCACGCCATGGTCGGCATCGTCTTCCTGCGTGGTCGCCGCGTGACGCGCTGCAACCGCGCCTTCGAGCAGCTGTTCGGCTACGAGCCCGGCGAGCTCGACGGCCAATATTCGCGCGCCTGGTACCTCAGCGACGAGGACTGGAAGGCCGCCGGCGACCTCTGCTACGAGCCGCTGTCGCGCGGCGACTCCTTTCACGCCGAGATGCTGCTCGGCCGCAAGGACGGCACCTCCATCTACTGCGAAGTGCGCAGCAAGGCCATCGACCGCAGCGACCTGTCGCGCGGCTCCATCTGGATCACGCAGGACATCACGGCCCGCAAGCTGGCCGAGATGGAACTCGTGCAGGCCAAGGCGCAACTGGAGGCGCTGGTGGAGCAGCGCACCCAGCAGCTCAGCCAGACCGTCGCGGCCCTGGAGCTCAAGATCGCCGAGCAGCAGGCCACGGAAGCCCGCGCCGAACGCCTGGCCCTGTTCGACGGCCTGACCGGCCTGCCGAACCGTCACCTGCTCGCCGACCGCGCCAGCCAGGCCATCGACATCGCCCGCCGCAGCGACGAGCCGCTGGCCGTGCTCTTCCTGGACCTGGACCACTTCAAGAACGTCAACGACACCCTCGGCCACCGCATCGGCGACAGCCTGCTGGCCCAGCTTGCCGGGCGACTGCGCGCCGCCGTGCGCGAGCAGGACACCGTGGCCCGCATGGGCGGCGACGAGTTCGTCCTCGTGCTGCCGCTGACCGACATCGCCGGCGCCGCCCACCTGGCCACCAAGCTGATGGCCCTGGCCAGTGCGCCGTTCCAGGTCGAGCAGCAGGAGCTGACCGTCACGCCGTCCATGGGCATCGCGATGTTCCCGACCGACGGCGATGATTTCGAGACGCTGTGCCGCTGCGCCGACGCGGCCATGTACCGCGCCAAGCGCGATGGCCGCAACGCCTACCGCTTCTTCACGAGCGAGATGCAGGCCCAGTCGGCGCGCGCGCTGCAGCTCGAGAACGCGCTGCGCCGCGCGCTGGAGCGCAACCAGCTCAGCCTGCACTACCAGCCCCAGCTCGCGCTGGAGGCCGACGGCACGGCCCGCATCGTCGGTGCCGAAGCGCTGTTGCGCTGGCAGCACCCGGAGCTGGGCTGGATCTCGCCGGCCGAGTTCATCCCCATCGCCGAAGCCACCAGCCTCATCCTGCCCATCGGCGAGTGGGTGCTCGGCGAGGCGCTCTCCCAGCTGCGCCGCTGGGACGACGCCGGCCTGCCGGAGCTGTCCATGGCCGTGAACCTGTCGGCCGTGCAGTTCCGCCATGCCAACCTGCCCGAACTCGTCGGGCGCGTGCTCGCCGAGGTCGACATGCCGGCCGAACGCCTGGAGCTGGAGCTGACCGAGGGCGCGGCGATGGACGACCCGGCCGTCGCCATCACCGTCATGAACGAGCTGCACGCGCGCGGCGTGCGACTGTCCATCGACGACTTCGGCACCGGCTATTCGTCGCTCAGCTACCTGAAGAAATTCCGCGTCAGCAAGCTCAAGATCGACCAGTCCTTCGTGCGCGACCTGACCGACGACGCCGAGGACCGCGCCATCGTCGACGCCGTCATCCGCATGGCCGACGCGCTGGGCCTGGAGACGCTGGCCGAAGGCGTCGAGACCGAGGGCCAGCTCGCCTTCCTGCGCCGCCAGGGCTGCAGGGCCGTGCAGGGCTATCTGTTCTCGCGGCCGCTGCCGGCCTCGGCCTTCGTCGACTTCGTGCGCGCCCACACCCCTCCCATCTCCGCCTACGCCCTGCCATGAGTTTTGTCGCCCAACTGCAAGCCCTCACGCCCCAATCGCGCCTGTGCGTCGGCCTCGACCCCGAGCCGGGCAAGCTGCCGGGCGCCTGGGCGGGCGACGCGCGCAAGATCTTCGACTTCTGCGCGGCAATCGTTGATGCGACCCAGGACCTCGTCTGCGCCTTCAAGCCGCAGATCGCCTACTTCGCCGCCCACCGCGCCGAGGACCAGCTCGAGCAGCTGATCGCCCACATCCATGAGGTCGCGCCCGGCGTGCCCGTCATCCTCGACGCCAAGCGCGGCGACATCGGCTCCACGGCCGAGCAGTACGCCCGCGAGGTCTTCGAGCGTTACCAGGCCGACGCGGTGACGCTGTCGCCCTTCATGGGCTTCGACTCGGTCGAGCCCTACCTCGCCTACGAAGGCAAGGGCGCCATCCTGCTGTGCCGCACGTCCAACAAGGGTGGCGACGACTGGCAGATGCAGCGTCTGGCCGACGTGCCCGGCCAGCCGCGGCTGTTCGAGCATCTGGCCCATCTGGGCGAGACGCGGTGGAACCGCAACGGCCAGCTCGGCCTCGTCGTCGGCGCCACCTACCCGGCGGAGATCGCCCGCGTGCGTGAACTCGCGCCGACGCTGCCGCTGCTCGTGCCCGGCGTCGGCGCGCAGGGTGGCGACGCGGCGGCCGTCGTGCAGGCGGCGGGTCGTGCGGCGCCTCTGGTCGTGAGCTCATCGCGCGCCATCCTCTACGCGAGCCGGGGCGACGACTTCGCCGAGCGCGCCCGCGCCGTGGCCGAAGCCACTCGCAGAAGCCTCCTCTAGCATGGCCCGCGACGGCGATGACCTCAGCAGCCTCGTCGGCCATGCGGAGCCGCCCGAGCAGCAGCGCCAGCGCCTGCACAGCAGCATGCGCTGGCAGGCCTCGCGGGTCTTCCTGCTCGCCTGCGGCCCCGTCTTCGTGCCGGTGGCCGTGCTGCTGTGGTTCACGCGGCAGCCTCATGAGTGGCTGGACGGCTGGCTGCCGCCGGCGCTGTCGCTGCTGATCTCGGTGCTGGCCCTGCTGCGGCTGGCCCAGCTGTCGCGCGCGCCGCGCCACCCCGAGCAGCCCTTCGTCGCCCTCGTCATGATGACGCTGGTGCTGGCGCTGCCGGTCTCGGCCGCCGTGTCGCGCGACCTGGGCCTGTGGTCGCTCAGCCTGCCGCTGATGAGCCTGGTCATCGCCTTCGCGACCGGCCTGCTCGGCCTTTTCGCCGGCTTCGTGCTGGCCGGGCTGGCCGCGCTCGCGCTGGCGGGCCTGGGCATTGGCGAGGCGCTGGGCTGGGCCACGCATCCGATGGCTTCGTCCAGCCTGGTGCTGCGCGTCATCGTGCAGTTCAGCCTGCTGGGCTCGGGCGTGATCGCCGGTGTCGGCCTCTTGAAGATGGTCAAGCGCTCGCTGGCCGAGGCCGAGGAGCGCACGATGCGTTTCCGCGGCCTGCTCGGCATGGCGGTGGACTGGTACTGGGAGATGGATCGCGAGTTCCGCTTCACCCACGTGGCCGAGGAGCGCCCCGGCAGCTCGGGGCTGGATCTGCAGTCGCGCCTGGGCAAGACGCCCTGGGACATCGAAGGCATGGGCCTGTCGGACGACGAGCTGGATGCCCACCGTGCCGACCTCGAATCGCACCGCCCCTTCCACGGCATGGTGGCGCGGCGCACCGGCGCGGACGGCGGCCCGCGCTGGGTGTCCATCAGCGGCGAGCCGCGCTTCGACGCGCAGGGCAATTTCCGCGGCTACTGGGGCGTGGGCCGCGACGTGACGCACGAGGTCGCCGCCGAGCAGACCGTGCATGCCACCGAGACGCGCTACCGCGAGTTATTTCGCCGCTCGCCCAGCCCGCTGGTGCTGCACCGCTGGGGCCGCGTCGTCGACGCCAACCCGGCGGCCATGGCCATGTTCGGCTATGCGCAGCGCTCCAGCATGATCGGCCAGGACCTGTTCAGCCACTACGAGCCCGGCGACGACGAAACCGCGCGCCAGCAGGCCGCGCGGCTGGAAGGCCTGGCGCCCGGCGCGATGCAGCCCATGGCCGAGTACCGGCTGCGCACGCTGTCGCGCCGCCGCCGCCTCGTGCAGGCCACCAGCGTGCGCGTCGAGACCGCCAGCGGCCCGGCGACGCTGACCTTCTTCACCGACCAGACGGAGCAGAGCCGCGCCCAGGACGCACTGCGCCGCAGCGAAGGCCTGCTGAGCCATCTGGTGGCCACCAGCCCCGACGTCATCACGCTGACCGAAGCCGAGAGCGGCCGCTATGCGATGGTCAACAAGGCCTTCGAGACGCTCACCGGCTGGGACAGCTCCGAGATCCTCGGCCGCACCGCCGACGAGATCGGCATCTGGCACAACGCGGCCGACCGCGGCGCCATCCGCGACGCCATCCGCCGCGACGGTGTCGCCAGCAATGTGCCGATCAGCTTCCGCCGCAAGGATGGCAGCGCCGTCTCCATGCTGGTGTCGGTCGCGCCGTTCGAGATGGACGGGCAGAACTACCTGGTGCTCTACGCGCGTGACGTCAGCGAGAGCGAACGCACTCGCCTCGTTCACGGCGCCATTCTGGAGAACGCGTCCATCGGCATCACGCTGACGCGCGACCAGCAGTTCGTGCTGGCCAACCCGCGTGTCGAGGCCATGTTCGGCTGGGACCGCGGCGCACTGATCGGCCAGCATGGCAGCGTGGTCTGGCCCACGGTGGAAGACTGGCAGGCCGTCGGCCGCGACCTCGGGCCGCGCCTGGCCGCCGGCGAGCAGGTCGAGAGCGAGCGCACGATGCGCCGCCGTGATGGTTCCACCTTCCTCGCCCGCCTGCTGGCCCAGGCCGTCGACCCCGCCCACCCCAGCCGCGGCGGCACGATCTGGATCATCGAGGACGTCACCGAGCGCCGCCGCGTCGAGGACCAGCTGGCTCACGCCAAGGACGAGGCCCAGGCCGCCAACCGCGCCAAGAGCGCCTTCCTGGCCAACACCAGCCACGAGATCCGCACGCCGCTGAACGGCCTGCTCGGCCTCGGTCGCCTGGCCCAGCAGCCCGACATCGGCGAGGAGCAGCGGCGCGACTACCTGAACCAGATGATGGACAGCGCCGAGAGCCTGTCGGGCCTGATCTCCGACATCCTCGACCTGTCCAAGATCGAGGCCGGCCGCCTGACGTTGGAGACGCAGCCCTTCTCGCTGCGCGAGCTGCTCGCGTCCATCCGCCTGGCCTACCTGACGCTGGCGCAGGCACGCGGCCTGAGCTTTGCCGTCGAGATCGACCCGGCCCTGCCCACCTGGGTCTTCGGCGACCCGCTGCGCACGCGCCAGATCCTGTCCAACTACCTGACCAATGCGCTGAAGTTCACGTCCCAGGGCGGCGTCACCGTCAGCGTGAAGGCGCTGAGCATCAACAGCCATGGCAGCGCCGGCGAGTGGGTGCGTGTGGAGGTGCGCGATACCGGCGCCGGCATCGCGCCCGACCAGCAACAGCGCCTCTTCCAGCCCTTCACGCAGGCCGACGAGTCGACGACGCGGCGCTTCGGCGGCACCGGCCTGGGCCTGTCCATCTGCCGAGAGCTGGCGACGCTGATGGGCGGCGAAGTCGGCATGCGCAGCGTCATCGGCGAGGGCTCGGTCTTCTGGGCCGAGCTGCCGCTGCCCGGCGCGCCCGCGCCCATGGCCCACCAGCCGCGCGAGCCGCGCGCCAGCGGCGGCACCCACGAGGCCCTGCACGGCCGGCGTGTGCTGATCGCGGAGGACCACCCGGTCAACATGCTGATCGCCGTCGCCCAGCTCGAGCAATGGGGCATGGAGGTCGCCCAGGCCAGCGACGGCCGCCAGGCCATCGAGGCCGTCAACGCGGCCGCCAGCGTCGGCAAGCCCTTCGACATCGTGCTGATGGACGTGCAGATGCCCGTCATGGGCGGGCACGACGCGACGCGCGAACTGCGCAAGCACTTCTCGTCCACCGAGCTGCCCATCGTTGCGCTGACGGCCGCGGCGCTGGTTTCCGAGCGCGATGACGCGCTCGCCGCCGGCATGAACGACTTCCTGACCAAGCCCATCGACACGCCCAAGCTGCACCAGACGCTGCTGCGCCTCGTCAAATAGCCAGGGCCGCGGGTAAGCTGCGCTGCCCTTGGAAATCGACGGAGAGCCTCCTCGTCATGAACGCTTCAGCGCCTCGCAGCTTCAAGTACTACGACCTGATCATGGCGGCCTTCGTCTGTGTGCTGCTGTGCTCCAACCTGATCGGCGCGGCCAAGGCGGCGCAGCTGACGCTGCCCGTCATCGGCACGGTCACCTTCGGCGCCGACCTGTTCTTCTTCCCGATCAGCTACATCTTTGGCGACATCCTGACCGAGGTCTACGGCTATGGCCGCGACCGCCGCGTCGTGTGGGCGGGCTTCGGTGCCTTGGTGTTCTCGGCTTTCATGGCGTTCGTGGTCGTGCATCTGCCGCCGGCACAGAACGATTTCATGGCCGCCTACCAGCCGCACCTGGACGCCGTGTTCGGCAACACCTGGCGCATCGTCGCCGGCTCCATGATCGCCTTTGCCTGCGGCAGCTTCGCCAACAGTTTCGTGCTGGCCAAGATGAAGATCGCCACGCAGGGCCGCTTCCTGTGGGCACGCATCGTCGGCTCCACCATCGTCGGCCAGTTGGTCGACACCGGCGTCTTCTTCCTGATCGCCTTCTACGGCATCTGGCCCAACGACCAGCTCTTCGCCGTCATCGTCACGCAGTACTTGTTCAAGACCATCTGGGAAGCCGTCATGTACCCCGCCACGGCCAAGGTCGTCGCCTTCCTGAAGCGTGCCGAGGGCGAGGACCATTACGACCGCGACACCAACTTCAATCCGTTCTCGATCAGGGTCTGAGC
>JAEKLF010000332.1 GCA_019509985.1 Burkholderiales bacterium
TGAGCAGCACGGCGCGGATGAGCGGAGCCTGGGCCAGGTCGAAGGGGGTACGGAACTCTTCTTCGGCCAGGCGCTGGGCCTGATCCTGGGGGTCGGGCATCGTAGACAGGTCCAGCACCCGCAGCGGCAGGCCCAGCCCCGGCGGGACGAACTCCTGCACGGCCGAGCCCTGTATGGCCACGAAGCGGGTGCGCAGCGCCTCGTGGCGCGCGACGATGCGGTCCAACGCCTGGCGCAGCGCCGGCTCGTCCAACGAACCGATCAGGCGCACGCCCGCGGGCATGAGGTAAGCGGCGCTGGCGCGTGCATCGAGCTGGGCCAGGAACCAAAGCCGCTGCTGGGCGAAGGACAGCGGCAGCGGCAGATCACGCGCGACCGGCACGATGGCCGGCAGCGTGCTGGCCGAGGCGTGGGCCAGGGCCTGGGCGAAGTCGGCCAGGCGCGGGTGGGCGAAGAGATCAGCCAGCGCCACCTCCAGCCCGAGCGAGGAACGCACCCGCGAGGCCAGCTGCACGGCCAGCAGCGAGTGCCCGCCGAGGGCGAAGAAGTCGTCGTGGCGGCCGACCTGGTCCAGGCCCAGCAGCTCGCACCACAGCGCGGCCAAGGTCTCCTCGACCGGGCCTTGCGGGGGCTCGTAGGCGCTGGAGCCCAGCGCCGAGGCATCGGCCTCAGGCAGGGCTTGGCGGTCGAGCTTGCCGTTGGGGGTCAGCGGCAAAGCGGGCAGCCGCACATAGGCGGCCGGCAGCATGTACTCGGGCAGCCGGGTGGACAGCTGCGTGCGCAGCGCCTCGGGCGAGAGTGACTCGGGCGAGGCGGACTCCTCCCCGCCCACGAGGTAGGCCACCAGACGCTGGTGCGCGCCGTCCTGGCGCGCCAGCACGACGGCCTCGCGCACGCCGGGGCAGGCCTGCAGGGCGGCCTCGATCTCGCCGAGCTCGATGCGGAAACCCCGGATCTTGACTTGGTGGTCATTGCGGCCGAGGAAGTCCAGCGTGCCGTCGGCGCGCCAGCGCGCGAGGTCGCCACTGCGGTACATGCGGCTGCCCGGCGCGCCAAAGGGATCGGGCACGAAGCGCTCGGCGGTGAGCTCGGGGCGGTTGAGGTAACCGCGCGCCAGGCCGGCGCCGGCGATGTGCAGCTCCCCGGCCACGCCGATCGGGCAGGGCTGGCC
>JAEKLF010000333.1 GCA_019509985.1 Burkholderiales bacterium
CTCGCTCGTCGCCGTGATGGGCGGCCTGTGCGTGGCCAACGGCGACACCGACAAGCTCGGCTTCGGTGCCGCATGCAAGCCCTCCGCCGTGCCGCTGGGCGCCACGTCGTTCAAGCTGCATGACGGTGTCGACCAGGCCGTCGTGCCGCTGCTCGGCGGCTTCCCCTACCTCAACACACCCATCCCGGGTGCCCAGTGAAGGAGGCCGCCATGCTGACCCGACTGACCTCGGCCGCGGCGCTGGCCGCCAGCCTCGTGCTTGCCGCCTGCGGTGGGGGCTACGGCGACGGCCTTGTCGCCCCGCCGCCGGCGCCGCCCGCGCCACCGGTGATCACGGCCGTGCCGGATACTGCCATCGCCACGTCCGCCGCGTTCGTGGGCTTCCTGAACGGCCAGAGCTTCAGCGACGAGGCCAGCGAGCCGCTGACGCTGCCGGCCGGCGACCCGGCCACCGGCGAGACCGACGAGCCGTTGACGGTCTGAATGATGCTGCGTTGGCTTGCCACGCTGCTGCTGGCTGCGCCGCTGGCGATCTCGGCCGAACCCTTCGTGCCGAAGGACGACGCCGAGATCGTGCAGCGCCTGCCCTACCGCGTGGACGCCGCCGAACGCCAGCGCCGCGCGGCGCTGGCGCGCGACCCGGGCCAACTGCCGCTCGCCGTGGCCGCGGCCCGCGCCGCGCTGGAGCGCGCCCGCGTGCACGGGGACCCGCGCGAGCTGGGCGCCGCTCAGGCCGCGCTTGCGCCCTGGTGGTCGCGTGCCGATGCACCGCCCGAGGCCGTGCTGCTGCGCGCCCACGTGCTGCAGGCCAGCCACGAGTTCGACACGGCGCTGGCCGACCTGCGCGGCCTGCTGGCTCGCAGCGACCTGGCGCCCGAGCTGCGCGCGCAAGCCCTGCTCGACACGGCCGCGCTGCATCAGTTGCGCGCCCAGCTGCCCGAGGCGCGTGCCCGGTGCGCGGAGCTGCAGCCCCTCGCCGCGCTGCCGGCCACGGCCTGCCTGGCCGAGCTGGCCAGCCTGTCACCCGGCGGCGACAGGGCCCAGAGCGCCCAGACCCTGGCCCGGCTCAGTCCCGGCCGCAGCATCACGCCCTGGCTCGCGCTGATGCGCGCCGAGCTGGCCGAACGCGCCGGCGACGAGACCGCCGCGCCCACCCTCTACCGCCTCGCCC
>JAEKLF010000334.1 GCA_019509985.1 Burkholderiales bacterium
TGCGGCCACCGATAATTCCGGCCGCCCGTATTCCCACCCACGCACGATCATGACCGTCACGATCCGCCAGCAAGACCTCATCGACAGCGTTGCTGCCGCCCTGCAGTACATCAGCTACTACCACCCGGCCGACTACATCCAGCACCTGGCCCGCGCCTACGAGCGCGAGGCCTCGCCGGCCGCCAAGGACGCCATCGCGCAGATCCTCACCAACAGCCGCATGTGCGCGGAAGGCCGCCGGCCGATCTGCCAGGACACCGGCATCGTCAACGTCTTCCTGAAGATCGGCATGGACGTGCGCTGGGAAGGTTTCAACGGCAGCATCGAGGACGCCGTCAACGAAGGCGTGCGCCAGGGCTACCTGAACCCCGACAACAAGCTGCGCGCGTCCGTGCTGGACGACCCCATCTTTGCGCGCAAGAACACCAAGGACAACACGCCCGCCGTCGTGCAGATGGAGCTGGTGCCCGGCAACACGGTGGACGTCATCGTCGCGGCCAAGGGCGGCGGCTCGGAGAACAAGAGCAAGGTCTACATGCTCAACCCCAGCGACGACATCGTCGACTGGGTGCTCAAGACCGTGCCGACCATGGGCGCCGGCTGGTGCCCGCCGGGCATGCTGGGCATCGGCGTCGGCGGCACGGCCGAGAAGGCCGCCCTGCTGGCCAAGCAGGCGCTGATGGAAGACATCGACATGTACGAGCTGCTGCAGCGCGGCCCGCAGAACAAGCTCGAAGAGCTGCGCATCGAGCTGTACGAGAAGGTCAATGCCCTCGGCATCGGCGCGCAAGGCCTGGGCGGTTTGACGACGGTGCTGGACGTGAAGATCAAGACCTTCCCGACCCACGCGGCCAGCAAGCCGATCGCGATGATCCCGAACTGCGCGGCCACGCGCCATGCTCACTTCGTGCTCGACGGCAGCGGCCCCACCTACCTGGAGGCGCCCAGCCTGGACCTGTGGCCCGACGTGCAATGGGCGCCCGACTACAACAAGAGTCGTCGCGTCGACCTCAACGCGCTGACGCCGGCCGAAGTCGCCACCTGGAAGGCCGGCGAAACGCTGCTGCTGAACGGCAAGATGCTGACCGGCCGCGATGCCGCGCACAAGCGCATCCAGGACATGCTGGCCAAGGGTGAGCCGCTGCCGGTGGACTTCACCAACCGCGTCATGGACCCGGTGCGCGACGAAGTCGTCGGCCCGGCCGGCCCGACCACCGCGACGCGCATGGACAAGTTCACCGACATGATGCTGGCCAAGACCGGCCTGATCGCCATGGTCGGCAAGGCCGAGCGCGGCCCAGCCGCCATCGAGTCCATCAAGCAGCACAAGAGCGCCTACCTGATGGCCGTGGGCGGCGCAGCCTACCTCGTCAGCAAGGCCATCAAGGCCGCGCCGGTGGTCGGCTTTGCCGACCTGGGCATGGAAGCCATCTACGAGTTCGACGTGGTCGACATGCCCGTCACCGTGGCCGTGGACGCGGTCGGCACCAGCGCCCACA
>JAEKLF010000335.1 GCA_019509985.1 Burkholderiales bacterium
GCTCCCACGCTCAGGGGAAGAAGAAGTTCCAGCCCGGCGATGTCAAAACTCAGGGTCGTGACGGCCAGCAGGCGCTCCTGTGGCTTCATCTCCAGGTGCGATTGCATCGCAGCGAGGTGGTTGACGACACCGGCGTGCACGATGGCCACCCCCTTGGGCAGCCCGGTGGAGCCGGAGGTGTAGATGACGTAGGCCAGGTGAGCGGGCGTGAGCGCGGGCACGAGCGGGTCGTGTTGCGGGGCGAGCAACCAGGCGGGGTGGGGGGCATCGAGGCACAGCAGCGGCACGCCCGCAGACGCGGGCAGCGCCTGGGCGCAGTCCGAGCGCGAGAGCAGCACCGTGGGGTGGCAGTCCTCGAGCATGAAGGCCAGGCGTTGAGCCGGGTAGGCCGGATCCAGCGGCACATAGGCGGAACCGGCCTTGAGCGTGGCCAGCAAGGCGACCACCATCTCGGTGCTGCGCGGCAGGCAGATCGCCACGCGCGTGTCGGGCCCCACGCCCAGGGCGACGAGGTGATGCGCGAGCTGGTTGGCGCGCGCGTTGAGTTCGGCGTAGCTCAGGCACTCCTGCTCGAAGACCAGCGCGGTGGCCTCGGGGCGCAGGCGGGCCTGCTGCTCGAAGAGCTGGTGGATGCACAGCTCGGCGTCGAAGGCAGCCTCGGTGGCGTTGAATGCCCGCAACTGGGCTTGCTCGGTCTCGGGCAGCAGCGGCAGGCGCAGCACGCAGGCCGAGTCGTCCTCGACCATGGCCTGCAACAGCGTGACGAACTGGGCTGCTTGGCGCTCGATGCTGGCGTGCTCGAACAGGGCGCAGGCGTACTGGAACGAGCCGGCGATGCGCTCACCCTGCTCGTGCAGCGACAAGTCCAGGTCGAACTTGGCACTGACGGCGGCGCTGCTGATGGGAGCCGGCAGCAACTGCAGGCCCGGCAGCGCGAGCTCGCCCTCGGGGGCGTTTTGCCAGGTCAGCATGACCTGCAGCAACGGATGGTGGGCCAGGCTTCGCGGCGGGTTCAGCGCCTCGATGATCTGCTCGAAGGGCAGGTCCTGGTGGTCCTGGGCGGCCAGCGCGGTGGCGCGCACCTGGGCCAGCAGCTGAGCGACGCTGGGGCGAGCGGACAAGTCGATGCGCAGCGCCTGGGTGTTGACGAAGAAGCCGATCAGCGGC
>JAEKLF010000275.1 GCA_019509985.1 Burkholderiales bacterium
AGCTGTGCGTGACGCCGTAGGCCGCCATCAGCTCGAAGGCCTTGGCCGCCGAGAAGCGGCCCTGCCAGGCGACGATGGGCCGGCCGAAGTACAGCGTGGGCAGCAGTGCGTCCATCAGCCCGCCGGTCCAGGCCCAGTCGGCCGGGCTCCAGAAGACGGCATCGCTGAGCTGCTTCGGATCGAAGGGGTCGAAGCCGAACCAGTTCTGGCTGGCGATGAAGCCGGTCAGGTTGCCGATCAACGCGCGCTGCGGGATCAACGCGCCCTTGGGGTTGCCGGTGGTGCCGCTGGTGTAGATCAGGATGGCCGGGTCGCTCGCCTTCGTCGCCACCGGCTTGAAGCGCGCCTCCTCGGCCTGCAGGGCCTCCATCCACGGCAGCTCGTCGCAGTCCGCCGGACATTCACCGACGACGAAGATACGTCGCAAGGTCGGGCATGCGGCCTTGGCCTGGCGCAGCGCCGGCAGCGCCTCGCAGGCGGCGATGGCCAGCACTGCGCCGCTGTCCTGCAGCCGGTACTCCAGCGCCTCGGCGCCGAACAGCATGGACAGCGGCATCGCCACCGCGCCGATCTGCTGGATGGCGATGTGGGCGACGGCCGTCTCGAAGCGCTGCGGCAGCACGATGGCCACGCGGTGGCCGCGGCGCACGCCCTGATTCAGCAGTGCATTGGACAGGCGATTGGCGGCGCGCTGCAGCTGCGCATAGCTGTAGGTGGCGCGGCAGCCGCTCTCGCTGTCGAAGTAGATGGCGGTGGCCTTGGGCGTGTCGCGCGCCCAACGGCCGCAGCAGGCCTCGGCGATGTTGAAGTCGTCGGGCACCTGCCAGCGGAAGGCGGCGTGCAGCTGCGCGTAACGGTCTTCGGCCATCGGGGCCTTTCGGATTCGACGAAGGCGCCGATCCTAGCCAGCCGGCCTGTACCTGGACTCAGGGCTAGCCCGGGGTGTCGGCCTTCGACAAGCCGGCGCGCGCGCAAACGTGGCGATCCAGCAGCGCGGTCGTGAACGCCCAGCTCTGCTGATGCATGCCGCGCTGGTTGTAGTGCGTGCGCGTGAGAGCGACGACCGTGTCCAGCGCCGGCAGCATGACGATCTGGTTGCCGCCGTTGCCGGACATCATCCAGCCGCTGTAGCGGCCGCAGCTCAGCTCGTAGTCGCGCCGCCAGAACAGCTCGCCGTAGTCCATGCCGAACGGCGTCGTGCGACGCACGGTCAACAGCGCGTCGACCTGCGCCGGCGCAAGCACGGCCCGGCCTTGCCAGCGGCCACGCTGCAGCAGCGTCTGCATCAACGCGGCCCAGTCGCGCGTGCGCAGCCGCAGGCCACCGCCGGTCATCGTCTCGCCGGCCGGCGAGTGATGCCATTGCCAGGCGGCGATGGCCAGCGGCTTGAACAGGCGCTCCTCGGCATAGGCCTCCAGCCCACCCGGCACGCGGCGCTCCAGCAGCTGGCCGAGCAGAAAACTGCCGGCGGTGCAGTAGGCCCAGGGCCCGCGCCCCTGCGCATCGCGCGCGACCGCGCGAGTCGGCAGGTCCAGCGCCCAGCGCAGCCAGCGAGGCTGCGGGTACATGCCCTCTTCATTGCCGGGGCTGGCATCGAGGTTGTCGTCGCAGTCCAGCGCGGAGGACATCGTCAGCAGGTCCTCGACCGTGATGGCCTGCTTGGCCGGGCCGTCATGCGCAATCGGCTCCAGGTCGGCGAAAGCAGCGAACACGGGCGTGTCCCGGCGCAGCAGGCCGTCCTGCACCGCGGCGGCCACCAGCATCGCGGTGACGGACTTGCCGACCGAGCGCGTGTCGTGCAGCGTGCCGGCATCGGCGCCGCGCGCGTACAGCTCGACGAGAACGCGCGCCCCGCGTTGCAGCAGCACGCTGGTCGCGCCCGGCAGAGCTTCCAGCGCGGCGCGGTCTGCTGCTGAAGGATCGATCGGCTCGGCGGCAGGCGCGCCAAACGAGGCCAGCGCCAGGAACAGCAAGGGCAGCAACTTCATGCCCCATGCTCGCCTGCACCGCGCTGCGGGTCTAGAACGTTTTGAACCCTGCCACCCAGGCGGCCGGCGTGCAGCGGTATTCGGCGCGGAACAGCCGCGTGAAATGGCTCTGGTCCGCGAAGCCCAGTTGCGCAGCGACGTCGGCGATGGGCTGACCGGCGCGCAGTCGGCGGGCGGCACGGTTCAGCAGCGCGCGGCGCTGCAACTGCCCGGGCGACAGGCCGTAGCGGCGCCGGAACGCGCGCGACAGCGACACCGGATGGACGCCCGCCGTCGCCGCCAGCTCGGCCAACCTCAACGGCTGTTCGCAGTCGTCGACGAGCTGCTCCATGCAGCGCCGCAGCCAGGCCGACTCGCCGGTCTCGCGCGCCGCCGCGTCCCGTGGCGCTGGCCGTGCCTGGCTCAGTGCGCAAAGCTGGCGGCAATGGTCCTCGGTCTGCAGCAGACCACCCAGGTCCAGAGCGACAGGCCGGTGGGCCAGGTCTCGCGCAAGGCGCTGCGCCGCGGCGCCCAGACGGCGCGCGCCGCCGTCCAGCAAGGCGAGGTCGGCCGCCTGCTGCGCGCCCAGGCTCAACGCGGCGAATTGGCCGCTCGCGTCGACGAAGCAGTCCTGGTGGCGCGTGCCGGGTGGGTTCCACAACACGTCGCCAGCGTCCAGCAGCCTGTCCACGCCTCGCGCGCTGCTGCGGTAGCGTCCGGCCAGCACGACGATGAAATGCCCGTCCGCGTGCTCATGCGGTTCCACCTGATGGGCGGGGGTCTGCGCGCTGAGCCGCGCCAGGCAGAAACCCGCGACGTCGCAACGCGCGTCGAAGCGGCCGTAGAACTGGGCATGTCGCAGCCGCATGGTGTCGATGCGGGGCGAGCCGTCCGCTCAGATCGACAGCCAGCTCGACGGCGACCAAATGCTCGGCCGCTCGCCATCGCCGTAGCGCTCCAGCGCGTCGCCGGTCAGGCGGCAGATGCGCCAGTCGGGCAGCACCTCGGCGCCGAGCTTCTCGTAGAAGCGGATGGCGTCCTCGTTCCAGTCCAGCACGGTCCAGTCGAAGCGGCCGTAGCCGCGCTCGCAGGCCAGCTGGGCCAGGTAGACGAGCAGGGAGCGCCCCAGGCCGCTGCGGCGGTGGGCCGGGCGCACGTAGAGGTCTTCGAGGTAAAGGCCCGGCTTGGCCAGGAAGGTCGAGAAGTTCGTGTAGAACAACGCGAAGGCGACGACCTCGCCGTCCACCTCGCCCAGCATGCATTCCGCCACCGGCGTGTCGCCGAAGAGGTGGGGCTCGAGCTTGTCGGGCGTGACCTCGAGCAGGTGGGTCAGTTGCTCGAACTCGGCCAGCTCGCTGATGAGCTGGACGATGGCGGGCAGGTCGCGCGGCTCGGCGGCGCGCATGATGGGGCGGGAGGCAGGCATGGATGCATTGTCAGCGGACTGACGGCCTGTCCTAAAGTGCGGTATGCCCGATATTTACCTGCCCCGCCGCGCCCACCACGACCAGTTCCTGACGCTGCGCGGCCTGCGCCACCACCTGCTGCGCTGGGGCCAACCCCAGTCTGGCCGCCCGCCGCTGGTGTTGCTGCATGGCTGGATGGACGTCGGCGCCTCCTTCCAGTTCGTCGTCGACGCGCTGCAGCAGGAGCGCGAGCCGACTGCTACTGGTTCCCCGACTACCTCGGCGACCTCGACGCGCTGCTGGACGCGCTCAGCCCCGACGCGCCCGTCGACCTGCTCGGCCACAGCATGGGCGGCAATGTCGTCATGAGCTATGCCGGCGTGCGCCCGCAGCGCGTGCGCCGCCTCGTCAACCTCGAAGGCTTCGGCATGCCGGACGTGGCAGCCGCCGCCGCGCCCGAGCGGCTGAGCAAGTGGCTGGACGAGCTCAAGCAGCCGCCATCGCTGCGGCCCTACGCGTCGCTCGACGACGTGGCCGCGCGGCTGATGAAGACCAACCCGCGCCTGCCCGCGGCCAAGGCGGCCTGGCTGGCGCAGCACTGGTCACGCGAGACGACGGACGGCTACCAGCTCAACGCCGACCCGGCCCACAAGCTCGCCAATCCCATGCTCTACCGCAAGGCCGAAGTGCTGGCCTGCTGGCAGCGCATCGCCGCGCCGACGCTGTGGGTCGAGGGCAGCGACAACCAGCTGCAGCGCTTCTGGGGCACGCGCTATCCGCGCGAGGACTTCGAGGCCCGCCTGGCCCTGGTGCCCGATCTGCAGCGCGCCGTACTGCAGGACGCCGGCCACATGCTGCATCACGACCAGCCCGAGGCCCTGGCCGCCGTGCTGGAACCCTTCCTGGCCTGATCAGGCACGCGGCTCGCCGGCCGCGGCGGCCTCGGCATCCAGCCGCGCCATCTGCCGCGCATAGACGATGACGATGGCGCAAAAGCCCAACAGCGCGCCCTGCGAGGCCAGCCAGAAGGCCAGCGGCCAGCCGAACACCTCGATGCTGAGCTCGCGCGCGAAGAACACCGGCGCGAAGCCGACGATGAACCAGGCGAGCAGCAGCCACGCGGTGAGGCGGCGGGTGCGGCGCCAGTAGAGGCCGGAGGGTGGCGGGTTCATCGGCGCGATTCTGGCGCATGAGAAAATCCGCGTTTTCGCCAAGACAAGACGTGCCCTGACATGGACATCGAACACATCAACCAAATCGGCAATTCGCTTGCCGACCTCTCAGCGCGCACCGACGCGCTAAGGGGGTATCTTTGACTTCGACCGCAAGGCATTGCGCCTGAACGAAGTCAACGCCTCCCTCGAGAACCCGAACGTCTGGAACGACCCCAAGCGCGCCCAGGAACTGGGCAAGGAGAAGCGCACGCTGGAGGCCGTGGTCGAGACAATCACGATGCTGACCGGCTCGCTGGCCGACAACGCCGAGCTCTTCGAGATGAGCCGTGAGGAAGGCGACGAGGCCGGCATGCTGGCCATCGAGGCCGACGCGGCCAAGCTGCGCGAGAAGATCGAGGAGCTCGAGTTCCGCCGCATGTTCAACAACCCGGCGGACCCGTTGAATTGCTTCGTCGACATCCAGGCCGGCGCCGGCGGCACCGAGGCCTGCGACTGGGCCGGCATGCTGCTGCGCCAATACCTCAAGTACTGCGAGCGCAAGGGCTTCAAGGCCACACTCGAAGACGAGACGCCCGGCGACGTGGCCGGCATCAAGAGTGCCACCATCAAGGTCGAGGGCGAATACGCCTTCGGGCTGCTGCGCACCGAAACCGGCGTGCATCGCCTGGTGCGCAAGAGCCCGTTCGACAGCTCGGGCGGCCGCCACACCTCGTTCGCGTCGCTGTTCGTCTACCCCGAGGTGGATGACTCCATCGAGATCGACATCAACCCGGCCGACGTGCGCACCGACACCTTCCGCGCTTCGGGCGCCGGTGGCCAGCACATCAACAAGACCGACTCGGCGGTGCGCCTGACGCACATCCCGACCGGCATCGTCGTGCAATGCCAGGACGGCCGCAGCCAGCACAGCAACCGCGACGTGGCCTGGAAGCGCCTGCGCTCGCGCCTGTACGACCATGAGATGCGCAAGCGCATGGAAGAGCAGCAGAAGCTGGAAGACACCAAGACCGACGTCGGCTGGGGCCATCAGATCCGCAGCTACGTGCTCGACCAGAGCCGCATCAAGGACCTGCGCACCAACTACGAGACCTCGGCGACGCAGAAGGTGCTGGACGGCGATCTCGATCCCTTCATCACCGAGTCGTTGAAGCAAGGCGTATGAGGATGACGCGCCCACGCTCCCAGCAGGCGCCCGCGAGGCGCCTCGGCGGCCGCCTGTGAAAGTCGGTTTCGCCCTGGCCATGGCCATTGCCATCAGCGGCCAGGTGCTCTACCACTTCATGCAGAAGCAGGTCGCGCCCGGCGCCCACCCGGTGCTGGCGCTGATCGCCTTCTACGTCGGCGCCGCCGTGCTCAGCCTGCCGCTGTTCGCCCTCTTCCCGCTGACCACGCCACTGCCGCAGGCGGTGGGCGAGCTGGGCGGCGCGGTCTGGGGCGTGGCGGCGTCCATCGTGCTCATCGAGCTGGGCTTCCTGCTCGCCTACCGCGCCGGTGCCAGCCTTTCCAGCGCCTTCGTGCTGTCGGCCTCGGTCGTCACGGCCTCGCTGCTGGTGCTGGGCCTGGCCCTGTTCAAGGAGGCCGTGAGCCTCAAGCAAATCGCCGGCCTGGCCCTGTGCCTGGCCGGCATCTGGCTGCTGTCGGGCAACCGCACCAGCCACTGACACCTTTCCCTCCCTTTCCCTCACACCAGGAAGCCCCTCATGCGTGAAGGCAATGCTCCCCTGATCCAACGCCTGGACTACCAGCAACCGGCCTACTGGATCCGCAAGGTCGACCTGAGCTTCGACCTCGACCCCGCCAAGACCCTGGTCACGAGCAAGATGCAGGTCGAGCGCAACCGCGCCGTGCCGCACGGCCCGCTGCGCCTGCACGGCGAGGAGCTCAACCTGCTGCGCGTGCTGATCGATGGCAGCTCCGTGTCCTTCCGCCAGGAAGGCCATGAGCTCGTCATCGAAGGCGCACCCGATGCCGACTTCGCGCTCGAGATCCGCAACACCACCTGCCCCGAGAAGAACACGGCGCTGTCCGGCCTCTACACCTCGGGCGGCAGCTTCTTCACGCAGTGCGAGGCCGAGGGCTTCCGTCGCATCACCTACTTCCTGGACCGCCCGGACGTGATGGCCGTCTACACGGTCACGCTGCGGGCCGACAAGGCCCGCTTCCCCATCCTGCTGGCCAACGGCAACCTGACCAGCAGCGGCGACCTCGACAACGGCCGCCACTTCGCCGTCTGGAACGACCCCTTCCCCAAGCCCAGCTACCTGTTCGCCGTCGTCGCGGGC
>JAEKLF010000342.1 GCA_019509985.1 Burkholderiales bacterium
CGCCACCCAAGCCGGGCCGCCTTGCAAGCAACAGGCGGCCCGTTCCCGTTTTCAAAGCCCCCGATGAGCCAAACCAACGCCGCGCCCGCCCCGTCGAACTTCCTGCGTCAGCGCATCGAGCACGACCTCGAGACCGGCGTCTTCGCCGGCCGCCACTTTGCCGGCACGCCGGGCGACGCCGCTCACCATGGCGCCGGCCCGCTGGACGAGGCGCGCGTGCGCACCCGCTTCCCGCCCGAACCCAATGGCTATCTGCACATCGGCCACGCCAAGGCCATTTGCCTGAACTTCGGCCTGGCGCGCGACTTCGGCGGCGCCTGCCACCTGCGCTTCGACGACACCAACCCCGAGAAGGAGGAGCTGGAGTACGTCAACGCCATCAAGGAGATGGTGCAGTGGCTGGGCTGGAGCTGGGGCGCCAATCTGTTCGAGGCCAGCAGCTATTTCGACTTCATGTACCGCGCCGCCGAGGCGCTGGTCGAGGCCGGCCACGCTTATGTCGACGAGCAGAGCGCCGAGGACATGCGCGCCAACCGCGGCGATTTCGGCCGCCCGGGCGTCAACAGCCCCTTCCGCGACCGCACCCCGGCCGAGAACCTGGCCCGCCTGCGCGAGATGCGCGACGGCCAGCATGCCGACGGCGCCATGGTGCTGCGCGCCAAGATCGACATGGCTTCGCCCAACATCAACCTGCGCGACCCGACGCTTTACCGCATCAAGCACGCGGAACACCACGCCACCGGCAACACCTGGTGCATCTACCCGATGTACACCTATGCCCATCCGATCGAGGACGCGCTGGAGCGCATCACGCACAGCATCTGCACGCTGGAGTTCGAAGACCAGCGGCCGTTCTACGACTGGCTGCTGGAACATCTCGCCGACCTCGGCCTGCTGGCCCGGCCGCTGCCGCAACAGATCGAGTTCGGCCGCCTGAACCTGAACTACGTCGTCACCAGCAAGCGCAAGCTACGCCAGCTCGTCGAGGAAGGCCATGTCAGCGGCTGGGACGACCCGCGCATGCCGACGCTCGTGGGCCTGCGCCGCCGCGGCTTCACGCCCGAGAGCATCCGCGCCATGGTCGAGGCCACCGGCGCCAGCAAGCAGAACGCCTGGATCGACGACACCGTGCTCGACCAGGCCCTGCGCGCCGACCTGGAGCC
>JAEKLF010000343.1 GCA_019509985.1 Burkholderiales bacterium
GCCAGCTCGACGACGCCGAGCGAGCGGCCCTGTTCCACCTCGCTGCCGACGGGTTTGGGGCGGCACATGTAGATCTCGCCGGAGGCCTTGAGGCCGAGGGCCGTGATGCCGACGCGGATGCCGCCGCCGGGCAGCGGCTCGGCCCAGGTCTGGTCTGCGGCCCAGTACCAGAGCGCGGCAGGCACAGTCGCGCCGGCGATCAGCATGGCTCGACTGCGCGGCATGCGGCCTTCGGTGGGCCGCTGAATGGCCGGTGGCGGAGGGGCGTGGGGGTCGAACCCACCCGGGAGCGCGTGGCGCCCCCCACCGGGTTTGAAGCCCGGCCGACACACCGGTGTCGTTGCCCCTCCCTGTTGCTCATGCGGTGCTCTCCGCGAACAGCATGCTGTCCGCGCGCAGCCGGTGTTCATCGCCCACGCGCCGGAGCAAGCCGACGCGGTCGAAATGCTCCAGCACCTGGATGGCGCGCTTGCGGCCCAGGCTGGTCGCGTCTCGGAAGGCCGCTGCGGTGACGTAGCCGTCGTCGGCCGCGAGGCGCCGTGCAATTGCCGCCAGTGTCGTCATCGTCGCGGTGTCGACGTAGAGGTCTTTCACCAGCTGATGCAGTTCGCCCTGCTGCGCCAGCCGCGCGAGCGTGGCGCGCATCAGCGGCTCGGGTTCGGCGCAGTCCCTGGCCAGGTCGCGCGCCCAGGCGCCCTCGGCACCGACGGCAGCGAGGCGGGGGGCGATCTTCTGGGCGATGCGCTCCTCGGTGGCGGACAGCTGCACGCCGTGCTCGGGCAGGTGGACGAAGGCACCGCGCACGGCGACGTGACCGGTTGCGCGCAGGTCGCCGAGGAACGAGCGCCACAACGGCTCGGCAATGCGGGGTGCCACCAGCCGGCGCAGACGCGCGGCATCCGGGCCGAGTTCGTCGGGCGACCTGGCGTGGAAGTCGGCCAGCATGGCGAGCAGCCTGGCCGTCAGCGCGGCGCGGGCGTCGTCGCCAAGCGCCCAGCCATGCGCCGGTTCGGCCAGACCCTCGGCCAGCGCGAAGCGGCCCAGGTCCAGCCCGAGTGTGGACAGCGCCAGCAGCCGCGCACGGCGGCGTGCGGTGGTGGGCAGCTCGCAGGCCGCCAGCTCGGCCAGGCGCTCGGGCGTGCGGCGGTAGCGGGCGGGCGC
>JAEKLF010000344.1 GCA_019509985.1 Burkholderiales bacterium
GAGCAGGCTGAGCATTTCGGCCCAGGGCAGCACGATGGCCAGCCCGACGTGCACGACCAGCACGGTGGCGAGCTGGCCGACGACGGCCAGCCAGCGCAGCTCGATGAGCTGGCGCAGGTTGGCGCGGCCGGCGCGGCGCTCGGGCGCGGCGACGGCTGGGTCGAGCGGCGGCGGCAGGGGGAAGTCGGCGTTCAAGGCTTGATGGGCGTGCTGGTCCGGCGGCGCTCCTCGCGAACGAGGAAGCCCGCCGCGGCGGCGGCCATGGCCGCGAGCGCCAGCCAGGTGGCGGCGTAGACGGCGTGATTGTTGTTGAAGCGCAGCACGGTCAGGCCGGGGCGCGGCCAGCGGCGCGGCTGGGCCGGGTCGGCTGACTCGTCGACGAAGAAGGGCGCGACCTGACCGGTGAGGCCGAGCTGCGCGGCGATGCCCGCCACGTCGCGCGAATACCAGCGTCCCTCGGCCGGCACGTTCTGCCGCAGCGGGCCGCCGCCGGGCTCGGTCAGGCGCAGCAGGCCGACCAGCTCGACGGGTTCGCTCGGTGCCGCGTGCAGCTCGGGCGCACGCTGCTCGGGCGGCACGAAGCCGCGGTTGACGAGGATGGTGTTGCCGTCGTCCAGCCGCAGTGGCGCCAGCACCCAATGGCCGCCACCGAGCTCGGTCGTGGCCTGCACCAGCGCCTCGCGCGGCTCGAAGCGGCCGTGCAGGCGCAGGCGGCGGTATTCGTCATCTTTGCCCACGGCCGCCCAGGCGGCGGGCGGTGGCGGTGCGACTGGCTCTGCGTGAATCTGCCGATCGACCCGTGCGATCAGATCCTGCTTCCAGCCGAGGCGCTGGACCTGCCATGCGGCCAGCGCCAGGAAGCCCAGGCTGGCCAGCGCCGCCGCGACGATCAACGCGACGCGTGCGACGCGATTCATCAGGGCATGTTGCGCATCGCCGCGGGGTCGGGCGTCGGCATCATGTTGGTGTTCATGTGATACATGACCCAGATCGAGCCGGACAGCATGATGACGACCAGGGCCGCCGTGAACAGCAGGGCCAGCATGGACCAGCCGGCCTCGACCTTGGCGTTCATGTGCAGGAAATAGATCATGTGCACGACCATCTGCACGGCCGCGAAGCCGAGGATGACGAAGCCGGTGATCTTGGGGCTTGGCA
>JAEKLF010000157.1 GCA_019509985.1 Burkholderiales bacterium
CCTTCCAAGCCTGGTCTTCGACCTCGGCCTTCAGCTTCTCCGACGGGCGCAGCGGCGTCAGCAAGCCGGCCTTGGCCCATTCGCCGACGCGGTCATGCGGCCAGCAGAAGATGTCCGGGCCCTTGCCGGCGCCGGCGGCTTGCTGGAACTTGTCGGTGGGGTCGACCGGGTGCTCGACGACGACCTTGACGCCCGAGGCCTTCTCGAACGCGTTGCCGACCTTCTGCAGCCCGTTGTAGGCCTTGTCGCCGTTGATCCAGATGAGCAGCTTGGGCGTCTCGGCCAGCGCCGGACCTGCGACCAGCGCGGCCGCGGTAAACAGGGCGGCCAGCCTCATGCTTCCAGCTCCGGTGCGGCGAGCCGGCGCAGCGCGCGGCCATCGGCATCGAACACATAGAGCGCCTCGGCCGGCAGGTGCAGGTCCAGATCCTGGCCGCTGCGCAGGCGGTCGGCGCCGTTGCGGCCTTCGAACTGGCAGGTCAGCGCCTCCTCGATGCCAGGGTAGGGGCAATAGGCGAAGGTGATGCCGCCCAGCGACTCGACGAAGGCGACGGTGCTGTGCAGCAAGTTGCCATGGCCGTGGTCGCCGCGGCGGATGTGCTCCGGGCGCACGCCCAGCATTACCTTGTCGCCGACGGCCGAGGCGCTGCCGTCCACCCGCGCACGCAGCACGACTTTGCTGCCGGTCAGCCGCACGTCGACATGACCCGCATCGATGGCGACCAGCTCAGCTTCGAGGAAGTTCATCTTCGGGCTGCCGATGAAGCCCGCCACGAACAGATTGCAGGGGTGCTCGTACAACTCCAGCGGCGAGCCGACCTGTTCGACCTTGCCGGCCGACAGCACGACGATGCGGTCGGCCAGCGTCATCGCCTCCACCTGGTCATGCGTCACGTAGATCATGGTGGTCTTCAGATCTTCGTGCAGCTTGGCGAACTCGTAGCGCATGCGCACGCGCAGCGCCGCGTCGAGGTTCGACAGCGGCTCGTCGAACAGGAAGACATCAGGCTTACGAACGATGGCGCGACCGATGGCCACGCGCTGGCGCTGACCGCCGGACAAGTCCTTGGGCTTGCGGTCCAGCAAGTGTTCGATGTGGAGGATCTTGGCCGCGTTGCGCACGGCCGTCTCGATCTCGGCCTTCGGCACCTTGGCCAGCTTCAACCCGAACGCCATGTTGTCGAACAGGTCCATGTGCGGATACAGCGCATATGACTGGAAGACCATGGCGATGCCCCGCTCGCTGGGTGGCACGTCGTTGACGACGCGCCCGCCGATGGCCAGCTCGCCGCCGGTGATCTCTTCCAGGCCGGCGATGGAACGCAGCAGCGTGGACTTGCCGCAGCCGGACGGGCCGACGAACACCATGAACTCGCCGTCGCGGATCTCCAGGTCGATGCCGTGCAGGATGCGGACGTCGCCATAGGCTTTCTCCACGCCGGTCAGTCGAACATCTGCCACTTCTCACCTTTCTGTCGCCGGCTGCGCCGCAACCGGCTTGTCTCATCAAATCGGGCGCAAATTTCAGCTCTTTGCTCGTGTTTGTAGACAATATACAGGCGACGTTCGCCGGGAACAACAGCAAAGACCCGGCTGATTCTTCACGAAATCCTTACGGATCAATGCTTTGCAAAACGGCCCGGGTTTTCCCGATGTAGTCAAACTACACAACGGGTCGGAGCTGGTTGATACTTCGTCCAACGCTGCATGTCGAGTAGCATTCTTGCCCCCGTCGCCGGGGGCTGGCACTGATGAACACCCCAACGCGTCTGCCCGTTCAACGCAAGCCTCAGCCCACGGCCTCCCCCGCGATGAAGAAGCCCACCGCTCTCACTTCTGAAGACAAGGTCTTGCGTGCCGCCTTCGAGGCCGCCTACGAGCGCGAGCTGTCCCAGTCCAGCCATGGCGCCACGCCGCAGGCCGCGCTGCATGCTGCGGCGATCGCCTGCCGTGAGGCGCTGGCCTGCCGTTGGGCCGCCACGCAAGCCGCCGACGCCCAGCGCGGCGACGGTGCAGCAGTGCGCCGCGTGCACTACCTGTCGATGGAATTCCTGATGGGCCGGGCGCTGTCCAACGCGCTCGCGGCGCTCAAGCTCACCGAGCCGCTGGAAGCCAGGCTGGCCGAGCAAGGCCTGGCCCTGGGTGACGTGCTGGAGCGCGAACCCGATGCAGCGCTCGGCAACGGCGGCCTCGGCCGCCTGGCCGCCTGCTTCCTGGACAGCTTCGCCGAACTGGAGCTGCCGTCCTTCGGCTACGGCCTGCGCTACCGCTACGGCACCTTCGCGCAAGTCATCAGCCAGGGCCGCCAGCTGGAGCAGCCCGACGACTGGACGCGCGACTCGCCGGCCTGGGAGCTGCCGCGCCAGGATCTGCGCTACGAGGTCGGCTTCGGCGGCCGCATCGAAGTCGACGCCTCCGGCGTGCGCCGCTGGCAGCCGGCCGACAGCATCGAGGCCCAGGCCTACGACTTCATCGTGCCGGCCCACCACAGCGAGCGCGTCTCCACGCTGCGCCAGTGGCAGGCCACGGCCGCGCCCATCGCGTTCAAGCCCTTCTGCGAGGGCGACTACGCCCGCGCCGCCCGCCATCAGGTGCTGGCCGACGCGCTGAACTGGGTGCTCTACCCCGACGACTCCACCGAGGCCGGCCGGGAGCTGCGCCTGAAGCAGGAGGCCTTCCTCGTCAGCGCCTCGCTGCAAGACCTGATCGCGCGCCACCTGCGCGAGTTCGGCAGCCTGCACAACCTCGGCAAGACCAACGCCATCCACCTCAACGACACCCACCCCGCGCTCGCGCCGGCGGAGCTGATGCGCCTGCTGCTGGACGAGCACGGCCTGGGCTGGGACGAGGCCTGGAAGATCACGCGCCAGGCGGTGGCCTACACCAATCACACGCTGATGCCCGAGGCGCTGGAGACCTGGCCGGTGCGCATGTTCGAGAACCTGCTGCCGCGCCATCTCGAGATCATTTACGAGATCAACCACCGCTTCCTGGAAGAGCTGCAGGAACGCTTCCCCGGCGACCACGCGCTGGCCTCGCGCGTGTCGCTCATCGACGAAGGCAGCCACGGTGGCGAGCGCCGCGTGCGCATGGCCTCCGTCGCGCTGGTCGCGTCGCACCGCGTCAACGGCGTCGCCGCGCTGCACTCGGAGCTGATGGTGCAGACCATCTTTGCCGACTACGCCCGCATCTGGCCCGAGCGCTTCCACAACGTCACCAACGGCGTCACGCCGCGGCGCTGGCTGGAGCAGGCCAACCCGCTGTTGTCCACGCTGCTGGACGGTCGCATCGGCGACGGCTGGCGCAAGAACCTGGCCGAGCTGGCCGACCTGAAACCGCTGGCCGCCAACCGCGAGCTGGGCGAGGAGTTCCTGGCCGTCAAGCGTGCCAACAAGGAGCGCCTGGCAGCCGTCATTCGCCGCGAGCTCGGCATCTCGGTCAACGTCGACAGCCTGTTCGACATCCAGATCAAGCGCATCCACGAATACAAGCGCCAGCTGCTCAACCTGCTGCACGTCATCTCGCGCTACCAGGCCATTCGCGACAACCCCGACGCCCACTGGGTGCCACGCACGGTCATCATCGCCGGCAAGGCGGCGTCCGCCTACCAGACCGCCAAGAGCATCGTGCGCCTGGCGCATGACGTGGCTCGCGTCATCAACAGCGACCCGCGTGTGGGCGACAAGCTCAAGCTCGTCTTCCTGCCCAACTACAGCGTCACGCTCGCCGAAAGCATCATCCCGGCAGCCGACCTGTCCGAGCAGATCTCGACGGCCGGCACCGAGGCCTCGGGCACCGGCAACATGAAGTTCGGCATGAACGGCGCGGTCACCATCGGCACCTGGGATGGCGCCAACATCGAGATGGCCGAGGCCATGGGCGTGGAGAACATGTTCGTGTTCGGCCTGCGGGCCGATGCGGTCGCCAAGATCAAGCAGCTGGGCTACGACCCGCGCCTGTATGTCGAAGAGAATCGCCAGCTCAAGCGCGTCATCGACGCCATCTCGGCGGGCGTGTTCAGCAACGGCGACACCGAGCGCTACCGCGCGCTGGTGGACAGCCTGCTGCACCGGGACGTCTATCTGCTGATGGCCGATTTCGCCGATTACGTTGCCACCCAGGCCAAGGTCGACACGCTTTTTGCCGACCGCGCTGCCTGGGCCGAGCGCGCCTTGCGCAATATCGCCGGCATGGGCCCGTTCTCGTCCGATCGCACGATCGCCGAGTACGTGGACCGTGTCTGGTCCGTGAAGAGTCTGGATCACTGAACTGATGCTGAACGACGCCGACGTTGAAGCCTTGCTGGCAGGCCGCCATGCCGATCCCTTCGGCCGACTGGGCCTGCACGCGGACGACAACGGCCGGCTCTGGGTGCGCGTGCTGCTGCCGGGCGCCGACGAGGTGGCGCTGCTGGATGCCGGCAGCAAGAAGCGCATCGTCGAGCTGGAGCGCCGCCGCGACAGCCTGTGGGAAGCCCAGGTGCCGCGGCGCAAGCACCGCTTCGACTACCGGCTGGCTGTGCGCTGGACCGGCGGCGGGGAGGGCGTCTACGCCGACCCCTACAACTTCTACCCCCAGCTCAGCGACGACGAACTGAAGGCCCTGGCCGAAGGCCGAAACATGCGGCCCTACCTAAGCCTGGGCGCACATGTCGTGCAGTACGGCGACGTCAGCGGCGTGCGCTTCGCAGTCTGGGCGCCCAACGCCAAGCGCGTCAGCGTCGTCGGCAATTTCAACAACTGGGACGGTCGCCGCCATCCGATGCGCCTGCGCCACCAGGCCGGCGTGTGGGAAATCTTCGTGCCGCATGCGGCCGAGGGTGATCTCTACAAGTTTGAGATCGTCTCCGGCGGCGGCACGCTGCTGCCGCTGAAGGCCGATCCCTACGCCCGCCGCGCCCAGCTGCGGCCCGACACGGCCAGCGTCGTCGCGGCGCTGCCCGGCGTCACGCCGCTGCCGCGCCAGCGCGAGCGCGCCAACCGGCGCGAGTCGGCCATCAGCGTCTACGAGGTGCATGCCGCGTCGTGGCGCCGCGGCGTGTCCTCCGAGTTCCCGACCTGGGACGAACTGGCCGAGCACCTGCCCGCCTACGTCGCCGACATGGGCTTTACGCATGTGCAGCTCATGCCCATCACCGAGCACCCCTTCGACGGCTCCTGGGGCTACCAGACCCTGGGCATGTACGCCCCCAGCGCCCGCTTTGGCCCGCCCGAGGGCTTCGCGCGCTTCGTCA
This sequence comes from Burkholderiales bacterium, assembly GCA_019509985.1. Taxonomy (GTDB): domain Bacteria; phylum Pseudomonadota; class Gammaproteobacteria; order Burkholderiales; family Burkholderiaceae_C; genus Pelomonas. The sequence continues at coordinate 5,234 of JAEKLF010000157.1, forward strand.
AGGCCTGCCATGACCAGGGCCTGGGCCTGCTGCTCGACTGGGTGCCGGCGCACTTCCCGATGGACAGCTTCGGCCTGGCCGAGTTCGACGGCACGCGGCTGTACGAATACGCCGACCCCAAGGAAGGCTTCCACCGCGACTGGAACACGCTGATCTACAACTTTGGTCGTACCGAGGTGCGCCAGTTTCTGATCGGCAGCGCGCTGTACTGGATCGAGCGCTGGGGCGTGGACGGCCTGCGCGTGGACGCCGTGGCCAGCATGCTCTACCGCGACTACTCGCGCCCCGCGGGCGAATGGCTGCCCAACATCCGCGGCGGCCGCGAGAACCTGGAAGCCATCTCGCTGCTGCGCGAGATGAATGAACACGTCGGCGAGGTCGAAGGCGCCATCAGCGTGGCCGAGGAAAGCACCAGCTTCCCCGGCGTCTCGGCGCCCACCTACGCGGGCGGCCTGGGCTTTCACTACAAGTGGAACATGGGCTGGATGAACGACACCTTGCGCTACATGGTCGAGGACCCGATCAACCGCCGCTGGCATCACGACAAGATGACCTTTGGCCTGATCTACGCGTTCAGCGAGAACTTCATGCTGCCCATCTCGCACGACGAGGTCGTGCACGGCAAGGGCTCCATGCTCAGCAAGATGCCGGGCGACGACTGGCAGAAGTTCGCCAACCTGCGCGCCTACTATGGCTTCATGTGGGGCCACCCCGGCAAGAAGCTGCTCTTCATGGGCCAGGAGTTTGCGCAGCGCCAGGAGTGGAACCACGCCGAGAGCCTGCCCTGGGGTCTGCTGGAAGACGACCGCCACGCCGGCGTGCAACGCCTGGTGCGCGACCTCAACAAGCTCTACCGCGACCACACGGCCCTGCACCGGCTGGACTGCGAGGCCGGCGGCTTCGAGTGGATCAGCTCGCACGACGCCGAGCACTCCATCTATGCCTGGGTGCGCCGCGACGGCACCGGTCGCATGGTCATCGTCGTCTGCAACATGACGCCGGTGCCGCGCGAGGGCTACTCGCTGGGCGTGCCGGACGGCGTGACCGCGTGGCGCGAGGCGCTGAACACCGATTCGGCCTACTACGGCGGCAGCAACATGGGCAACGGCGTTGCCGCCGCGGGCCTGCCGGTGCAGGCTCAGCCGGCGCACGGCAAGCGCCTGTCCATCACGATCAACCTGCCGCCGCTGGCGACGCTTTTCTTCGTGCCCATCTGATCTGCCATGTTTCCCGGGCATCGCACTTGCTAGCCGGTCTCTGATGGCCTACCTACCCGATCTCCAACCCGGCTGGCATGAGCCGCTGGGTTCTCTTGCCCGCGATGGCGGCGTGAACTTCGCCGTCATGAGCGAGCACGCGACGCGCATCGAGCTGTGCGTGTTCGACGCCGAAGGTCAGCGCGAGCTGCGCCGCTATACGCTGGACGGCCCGCACGACGGCGTCTTCCACGGCTTTCTGCCCGGCGTCGGCCCCGGCCTGGTCTACGGCCTGCGCGCGCATGGCCCCTACGTGCCGGAGCAGGGCCACCGCTTCAACCCGCACAAGCTGCTGCTGGACCCGTGGGCGCGGGAGATCGTCGGCCACTTCGGCTGGCGCGCCGAGCACCACGGCTACGAGCTGGGCCACCCGGACGGCCCGCGCTCGCTGGACACCCGCGACAACGCGACGCAGGCACTCAAGGCCCGCGTTGCGCCGCCCGCCGTGGCCCATGCGCGCGCCCACCAGCCGCGCCGCGCGCCGAGCGAGGTCGTGCTGTACGAGGTTCACGTCAAGGGCTTCTCCAAGCTGTTGCCCGGCGTGCCAGAGGACTTGCGCGGCACCTACGCCGGCCTGGCCCACCCGGCATCCATCGCTCATTTCAAGCGCCTGGGCGTGACGACGCTGTCGCTGCTGCCGGTGCAGTACTGCATCGACGAGCCCCATCTCGCCGAGCGCCGCCTGCACAACTACTGGGGCTACAACACGCTGGGCTTCTTCTGCCCCGATCCGCGCTGGGCGCAGGCCGACCATCGCAACGACTCCACCGCCGTGACGGCCGAGTTCCGCCGGATGGTCGACACGCTGCACGCCGCCAGCCTGGAGGTCGTGCTGGACGTCGTCTACAACCACACGCCCGAGGGTAACGAGTTCGGCCCGACGCTGAGCTTCCGCGGCCTGGACAACGCCACCTGGTACCGCCTCGTCGCCGAGGACAAGACCCGCAACGAGAACCTCACCGGTTGCGGCAACACCGTCAACTGCGCGCACCCGCGGGTGACGCAGTTCGTGCTGGACTCGCTGCGCTACTGGGTGGCCGAGATGGGCGTCGACGGCTTCCGTTTCGACCTGGCGCCGGTGCTCGGCCGAACTGCGCACGGCTTTGAGGCCAACGCCGCCTTCTTCACGGCGCTGCGGCAAGACCCGGTGCTGGCTGGCGTGCACCTGATTGCCGAGCCCTGGGACGCGGCCTACGACGGCTACCAGGTGGGCCGCTTCCCCGGCCGCTTCCTGGAGTGGAACGACAAGTTCCGCGACGCCGTGCGCGGCTACTGGCTCGGTGCCGGCCCGGGCGTCGGCCGCGGGGAACTGGCGCGGCGCTTCATGGCGTCCAGCGATGTCTTCCACCACGGCCAACGCCTGCCGACGGCGTCGGTCAACTTCGTGTCTGTGCATGACGGCTTCACGCTGGCCGACCTGACGAGCTACGCCGCCAAGCACAACCACGCCAACGGCGAAGACAACCGCGATGGCCGCGACGGCGAGCTGGCCGCCAACTTCGGCGTCGAAGGCCCGACCGACGACGCAGCCATCAATGCCACCCGCCAGCGCGTGCGCCGTGCGCTGCTGGCCACGCTGCTGCTCGCGCAGGGCACGCCCATGCTGTGCGCCGGCGACGAGATCGCCAACAGCCAGGGCGGCAACAACAACGCCTACTGCCAGGACAACGCGACGACCTGGCTGAACTGGGATCAGGCCGACGACCGCATGACCGAGCTGGTCGCGCAACTGCTGGCGCTGCGCGCCGCCGAGCCCCTGCTGCGCCATCCGCGCTGGTTCGCCGGCGGTCCCGAGGAGCCCACCATCGCCTGGTACGCCCCCAGCGGCCATGAGATGAGTCCGCACGACTGGCACGATGCCGGCCAGCGTGCGTTTGGTGCCCAGCTGCGCGAGGCGGACGCAGCCGCACCGCGGCTGATGATCGTCTTCAACCCCGACCCCGCGCCGCTGCCCTTCCTGCTCTGCAACGGACCCTGGCAGCCGGTGCTGGACAGCAGCGGCGAGTCCGCCTTGCATGCGGTCCTCGCCGGCCAGCCGCTCAACGTGCCGGCCCGATCCCTCCTCGTCCTGCGACGCGCATCGACATGAACCTCAATCAACGCTCCTCCGGTGTGCTGCTGCACATCACCTCGCTGCCCGGCCCGAACGGCATGGGCGACTTCGGCCCCGACGCCTACCGCTTCGTCGACTGGCTGCAATCCGCTGGCCAGTCCGTCTGGCAGCTGCTGCCCACCACGCCCATCGGCCCCGGCGACAGCCCCTACCAAGGCGTGTCGGCCTTTGCAGGCAGCCCCTGGATGGTGGCGCTCGAGCCGCTGGTCGCCAAAGGCTGGCTCAGCGCACCCCAGGTGCCGGACTTCAACGGCCAGCACGTCGACTATGGCCGTGTGACGCCCTGGCGCGAACAGCAGTTGCGCGCGGCGGCCAAGGGCTTCTTCGCCAACGCCGCGGACGCCGACCGCATCGCTTTCACCAAGTGGTGCCTGGAAGCGCAGAGCTGGCTGGACGACTACGTGCTCTTCATGGCCATCCGCTCGCCGCTGAACGGCCAGCCCTGGTGGGAATGGAGCGAAGGCCTGAAGAAGCGCGAGCCCAAGGCGATTGCCAAGGCGCGCAAGGACTATGCCGACGAGATCGCCTTCTGGCAGTTCGTGCAATGGCAGTTCGATGTGCAGGCCGGCGCGCTCAAGAGCTATGCCAACGAGCGCGGCGTGCACCTGATGGGCGACCTGCCCATCTTCGTCGCGCACGACAGCGCCGATTGCTGGTCGCGCCCCGACCTCTACGAGTTGGACGAGAACTTCCAGACCACTGTCGTCGCCGGCGTGCCGCCCGACGACCTCGGCCCGCTGGGCCAGCGCTGGGGCAACCCGCTGTACCGCTGGGACAGGATGGCCGCCGAGGACTACGCCTGGTGGACGGCACGCATCCAGCGGGCTCTCTCGCAAGCCGATGTGTTCCGCATCGACCATTTCCGCGGCTTTGCCGGCTATTACGAGATCCCCGCCAGCAGCCCCGATGCCAAGCAGGGCCGCTGGCTCACCGGCCCGGGCATGGCGCTGTTCGACGCCATCAAGAAGGCACTGGGCCCGCTGCCCATCGTGGCCGAGGACCTGGGCTTCATCACCGACGACGTGCACGCGCTGCGCGACGGCTGCGGCTTCCCCGGCATGAAGATCCTGCAGTTCGCCTTCGGTGCCGAGGGCGACCACGAGTTCCTGCCGCACATGTGGCCGCGCACGTCGGTGGCCTACACCGGCACGCACGACAACGACACCGTGCGCGGCTGGTGGGACCAGGCCAAGCCCCGCGAGCGCGCCTTCGCCGGCTCCTACCTCGCCTGCAACGAGCAGGACGTGCACTGGGCCATGATCCGCGCCTGCGCGAACTCGGTCGCCAACATGGCCGTCTACCCGCTGCAGGACGTGCTGGGCCTCTCCAGCGCCCACCGCATGAATGTGCCGGGTGTGCTCGGTGGCAACTGGGGCTGGCGCTTCCACTGGGGCATGCTGGGTGCTGAGCCGGCGCGCGTGCTGGGGCTCATCACCGCCGCCAGCGGCCGCGGGCCGTTCGAGTTGTTGAAGCTGCCGGGCTGAGGCGCCGGCGGTGCTCAGAGCGTGTCGAGCGGGCTGCGCACCGCGCCGCCGCCGAGCTTGAGCACATGTGTGTAGATCATCGTCGTGGCCACATCGGCATGACCCAGCAGCTCCTGCACGGTGCGGATGTCGCTGCCCGACTGCAGCAGATGAGTCGCGAAGCAGTGCCGCAGCATATGCGGCGTGGCCGGCTTGTCGATGCCCGTCGCTTGCACGGCGCGCTTGAACGCGCGTTGGAAGGTCTGGTCGTACAGGTGGGTGACGACGCACGACGCCGCTGCGCGGATCGGTGGAATGGCGGTCTTGCGGGAATACCCAGAACCACGACCAGGACGCACCTGCGCGCGGGTACTTGCGTTCCAACGCGCGCGGCATTTCCACGCCGGCTTTGCCCGCCTCCACATCGGCAGCCCACACCAGGCGGGCCCTGCTCAACTGCTCGCGCAGATCCGCTGCCAGAGACTGCGGCAGCATCACGACGCGGTCCTTGGCGCCCTTGCCCTCGCGAACGATCAGCGCGCGCTGAGCGAAGTCCAGGTCTTTCACGCGCAGTTGCAGCGCCTCGGTGATCCGCAATCCTGTGCCATAGAGCAGCCGAGCCAGCAACAGATGCTCGTCGTACAGCCCCTCCAGCACACGGCGCACTTCGTCCGTGCTCAGCACCACGGGCAGGCGTGGGTGGCGGCGTGGGTGGCCGATCTCCTGCAACCAGGGCAGGTCGTGGCCGAGCACCTTGCCGTAAAAGTACAGCAAGGCTGACAGCGCTTGGCTGTGCGTGGAGGGGGCGACCGAGCGAGCGTCGGCGAGATGCGTCAGGAATGCCTCCACTTCGGGCCCGCCCAGTTCGGCCGGGTGCCTCAGTCGATGGAAGCGGATGAAGGCCTTCACCCAGTAGACGTAGATCTCCTCCGTGCGCACGCTGTAGTGCATGAAGCGCAGGCGCTCTCGCAATTGATCCAGCACGCGGGTCGCGCGCAGCGGTGGCAGATCGGGCGTGCCGCGCGGCCGGAGGTGTTTTCTTGGAGGCAGAGCGGGAAATGGGACTGGCATCATGCACCCCTGGCAGACGCAAGACCTCGAGGAGGACTAGTAAAAGCGTGCCGCTTTTGCCGGAAATTTAATGCTGTATGAAAATACAGTAAATGGCCGAGATTTCCATCGTGAATCAGTCACTTGCGTTCGTCGACAGCTGCCGATCTAGGGCGCGGCATGCCGGTTTAAGCGGCGGCGGCTGTCTCCCGAGAACACGTTAGGCCCCCAAAAAAATGCGCCTTCTGCCTGCAGGAAGATTCTGTCCATCAATGGAAAGACGACCCTCTGTGCAGTTTCTTTGGTCAGCCATAGCTAGTGCTTTCCAGTTATGGCAATCTTTGATCCCTACGTCACGTTAGGCCGCGTGAAAACCAGTCCTCCACTACCCGGCGATCTCTGTGCAGCCTATGGTTTTTCGGCGCCAAATGACACCTGATTCCCGTCGGGATCGTGGACTACGAAATCACGCATCCCGTAGGCCGTATCACAAGGTGCGGAACTAGGCCTCGCGCCCCTTGCGGTGATGGTCTCGTAGAATGAATCCACCGAGTCGCAGAAGATGTACACCGTACCACCACCTATCGGTCTTCGGTAGTCACCACCGCCGCCGGTGATATGGAGTGCCGCGTCTCCATGCTTCAACCCTACGTATGACCCAACTCTGAAGTCCTCTGCAAAGCCCAAGACATCCTTGTAGAACCCGATGGACCGCTCCAAGTCGGACACGTGGAACACTGGAGAAACTGAAAGTGCTTTCATGCGGCATCCAAGATTGGTAAGGTGGTATGGCTTACACCAGCCTATCCCAACTGCCTTGTCCTCCGCAAGCAGAGACTCGGCGCATCGCGAATGCGGCTTAACCCCTCTACAGGGACTTCCCGGTAAATCAACCGATTGGGTATTGGCTGTTTTCGATACGCGCCTTGGCTGTTTTTCCCTCAAGACCTGACTTCGGGTTCGATGCAGCGCCACAGAGAACAGACTGCACATCTACAGGCGGCCTTGTTGCACTCGTGGTCGGTGCGGGCCCAGATACCAACCGCTCAGCAGGGCTCCATTCATTCGCCGCCGTCGCCACAACTGGCGCGGCACAGGGTTAGTCGAGCTGGCCTGCTGCCGGTCTGACCTGTGAATTGCATCTTCGAACGCATGTCTACGGGGAACAACTGGTTTGTCGTGGATGGGGTTTCAGGTGGGCATCACGGCCGGTATCGGCGGCACCTCACCCGGCTTGACCGACACGTGGTTCGGATCGAACTCACGGCCCTTGGCCAGCAACGCCCAGACGATGCGCGCGTTCTTGTTGGCCAGCGCCACCACCGCCTTTTGCCAGCCCACGCGGGCCAGCAACTGCACCAGCCACTGCGAGATCCTGTCGCTGCGTTTGTGCGCCGTCATGACGGCCGACTTGGCGCCCTGGATCAGCAGCGTGCGCAGGTAGTCGTCGCCGCGCTTGGTGATGCGCCCGAGCTGCGTCTTGCCACCGCTGGAGTTCTGCCGGGGCACCAGGCCCAGCCAGGAACCGAACTGCGCGCCGTTCTTGAACTGCTTGAAGTCCCCCACCGTGGCGACCAGGGCCGAGGCGGTCACGGGGCCGATGCCAGCGAGCTGTGCTGCGGTCTTGGCCTGCGCGTCCGAGCGCACATGCGCGGCGATGCGCTTGTCGCAACTGGCGATGTGGCACTCCAGCTCGATCCAGTGCAGCCGGGCTTCCTGCAGCGCCAGCCGCGCGATGCCGGGCAGCTCGTTGCTGGCGTCTTCCAGCACGTCGGCCAGGCGCAGGCGCAGCGCCTCGGGGCTTTGCGCGAAGACGAGGCCGAACTCGGTGAGGAGACCAACTGGACGGCCGAGTTCACGCGCGGCGACGCGGGCCAGCTCTGCGACCACGGCCAGCCGCGCAAGCCCTTAGGCCTAGCGCGTGAGCTCAAGGATCAACGGTGCGCGCGCCGGCACCTGCAGGGTCGCGCCGACGCTGAAGGCCCCGGGCTGGACGCGCTCGGGGAAGCGCGCGGTTGGCAGCTCCACCGGCTTGCTGCCCTTGTTCAACGCCACCATGACCGTGCGGCCCGCGTCGTAGCGGAAGAAGACGTAGCAACCCTCCAGCGGCGCGTATTGCATCAACGCGCCGTCGTGGATGACGCCCGCGCCCTTGCGCCAGTTGAACAGGCGGCGCACCCAGTCCTGCATGTCGCGCTGTTCTGCCGTCAGGCCCGTGCCGGTGAAGGCATTGGCGGTGTCGCCGGCCCAGCCGCCTGGCATGTCGGCGCGCACGCGGCCATCGTCGCGCTCGGTGGGGCTCTGCATCAGCAGCTCGCTGCCGTAGAAGAGCTGCGGGATGCGCCGCGTCGTCGCGAGATAGGCCAGCGCGA
>JAEKLF010000338.1 GCA_019509985.1 Burkholderiales bacterium
GCCACCAACAAGCTCATCAAGACCATGGAAGGCATGAGCTTCGAGACGCCCAAGGGCAAGATGACCTTCCGGCCCGAAGACCATCAGGCGATGCAGTCGATGTATCACTTCAAGATCAAGGTGGACCCGGCCTTCCCGTGGGGCGTGCCGGAGCTGGTACGCGAGATCAAGCCGGAGGAGATGAACGTCCCCATCCGCAACAAGCGCTGAGCAGCACCGCCCACCCAAGACGACGCATTGAGGAAGCCCCGGACATCACGGGGCCCGAGAAGAGCTGTACTCATCCCGAGCCTTCGAAGGAGACAAACCCATGTCGTTCGGATTCAAGCTCAAGACCCTCGTTCCCTGGTTGCTCGCCGCCGCGCTGACGGGCGCGGCGCAAGCCGCCACGACGCTGCCGGCCCTCAACATCGACAAGACCGCCATCTCGGTGTCCGGCCTGTCCTCGGGCGGCTTCATGGCCAACCAGTTGGGCTATGCCCATTCGGCCACCTTCAAGGGCGTTGGCGTCTTCGCCGGCGGGCCCTTCATGTGCGCTGGCCACAGCAACTACACGGCCTGCATGTACAACGCCAGCATCAGCGCAAGCATGCTGAACACGATGCAGGCCGACATCAACAACTGGAGCGGCACCAGCATCGACGCCAAGGCCAATGTCGCGGCGCAGAAGCTCTTCCTCTTCGTCGGCACCAGCGACTACACCGTCGGTCCCAACCCGATGGACGCCGTCAACACGCAGTACGGCAACAACGGTGCGGCGGGCACCAACCTGCAATACGTGAAGCGGGCGAGCACGGCGCATGTCTTCCCGACGGACTTCGACGCCACCGGCAACAACGCCTGCGCGTCCAGTGCCTCGCCCTACATCAGCAACTGCGGCTACGACGGCGCCAAGGCCGCGCTGACGCAGTTCTACGGCACGCTGAACGCGCGCAACGACGCGCCTGCATCGGCCAACTACATCGAGTTCGACCAGACGCCCTTCAACGGCGGCACCGGCCTGGCCGCCACCGGCTGGATCTACGTGCCTGCGGCCTGTGCCGGTGGTGCCGCGCAGTGCCGGCTGCACGTCGCGTTGCACGGCTGCCAGCAGAACTACGCCACCATCGGCGACAAGTTCATCAAGAACACCGGCTACACGCGCTGGGCCG
>JAEKLF010000339.1 GCA_019509985.1 Burkholderiales bacterium
GCCTGCGCCCCGAGGCCACCGCGCTGGTCTTCGAGCAGGAGCAGCTGAGCTACGCTGAACTCAACGCGCGCGCCAACCAGCTCGCGCATCACCTCCGCAGCCTGGGCGTGGGGCCGGACACGCGCGTGGCGATCTGCCTGCCGCGCAGCACCGAGATGGTGGTCGCCTTGCTGGCCACGCTCAAGGCGGGTGCCGCCTATGTGCCGCTCGATCCGGCTTACCCGGCCCAGCGCCTGGCCTTCATGCTCGAGGATTGCCACCCCACGGTGCTGGTCTCGCGCTCGGACTGTGCCCAGGCCCTGCCCGCGTCCGCCGGCGTGCCGCTGCTGTGCCTGGATGCCCCTCACTCTGCCTGGCCCCTCGCCCCGCAACACGATCCGCTCGTGCCCGCGCTCACCCCGGCTCACCTGGCCTACGTCATCTACACCTCCGGATCCACCGGAGCGCCCAAGGGCGTGATGGTCGCGCATGCGCAGGTGGCCCGCCTGCTGCGCGCCACGCAGGGCTGGTTCGACTTCTCGCCCAGCGACGTGTGGACACTGTTCCACTCCTGTGCGTTTGACTTCTCAGTATGGGAAGTCTGGGGCGCGCTGCTGCATGGCGGCCGCCTTGTGGTGGTTCCCCACATGACGGCGCGCTCACCGCAGCGCTTCTACGAACTGCTGTGCGCCCAGGGCGTGACGGTACTCAACCAGACGCCCAGTGCGTTCCGCCAGCTCATGGGCCTCCAGGCCCCCGACGCTCCGGCACACGCCTTGCGCCTGGTGATCTTCGGCGGCGAAGCGCTGGAGCCCAGCAGCCTGGCTCCGTGGTACGCGCACCATGGCTCGCGCACCCAGCTGGTCAACATGTACGGCATCACCGAGACCACGGTGCACGTGACCTACAGGCCGCTGTCGGAGCAGGACACCCAGCGTGCCGGCCACAGCCCGATCGGCCGCTGCATTCCCGACCTGCACGCCCATGTACTGGACCCGTACGGCCAGCCCTGTCCGATCGGCGTGGCCGGGGAGCTGCACATCGCCGGCGCCGGCCTGGCGCGCGGCTACCTCAACCGCCCCGAGCTCACCGCCGAGCGCTTCGTGCCCGATCCCTTCGGCGCGCCGGGCAGCCGCATGTACCGCAGCGGCGACCTCGCGCGCTGGCGCG
>JAEKLF010000340.1 GCA_019509985.1 Burkholderiales bacterium
CCGGCAACCAGATGGCACGGCGCGACAACGCCGATCCCTACGGCGTCGGCCAGACGCTGAACTGGTCCTGGGCCTGGCCGGCCAACCGGCGCGTGCTCTACAACGCCGCTTCCTCCGACCCCACCGGCAAGCCCTGGAATCCGAGGCGCAAGTTCGTGGCCTGGACGGGCGACAAATGGGGCGGCGCCGACGTGCCCGACATCCGGCCGGACGCCAACCCGAACGACGCCGACGCGGTGCGCCCTTTCATCATGACCGCCGAGGGTGTGGCCCGCCTGTTCGCGCCCACCGGCATGGTGGACGGCCCCCTGCCCGAGCACTACGAGCCCTTCGAGACGCCGCTGGCCGCCAACCCCATGCACCCCACCAACGCCAAGGCCAAGTCCAACCCGGCCGCGCGCGTCTTCAAGGGCGACATGGAGGCCTTCGGCACGCCCAAGGACTTCCCGTACGTGGCCACTAGCTACCGCCTGACCGAGCACTTCCACTACTGGACCAAGAACGTGCGCACGTCGGCCATCGTGCAGCCGCAGCAGTTTGTCGAGATCGGCGAGGAACTGGCCAAGGAGAAGGGCGTGGCCAACGGCGACTGGGTCAAGGTGACGAGCAACCGCGGCTTCATCAAGGCCGTGGCCGTCGTCACCAAGCGCATCGCCTCGCTGGACGTGGACGGCAAGCGCATCCACACCGTGGGCCTGCCCAACCACTGGGGCTTCGTCGGCGTGGCCAAGCCCGGCTATCTCGTCAACACGCTGACCCCCTTCGTCGGCGACGCGAACACGCAGACGCCGGAGTTCAAGGCGTTCACCGTGAACCTTGAGAAAGCCTGAGGGAGCGCGCCATGTCATCACTCCAATCCCTCGACATCGCCAAGCGCTCCGCGACGACCACGCCGCCGCCGCAGGCGCGCAAGAACGTCGCCGAGGTCGCCAAGCTCATCGACGTGTCCTCCTGCATCGGCTGCAAGGCCTGCCAGGTGGCCTGCATGCAGTGGAACGACCTGCGCGACGACGTGGGCGACAACTACGGCAGCTACGACAACCCCCGCGACCTGACGCCGCAGAGCTGGACGGTGATGCGCTTCTCGGAGGTGGAGGTCGAGCAGGGCAAGCTGGAATGGCTGATCCGCAAGGACGGCTGCATGCACT
>JAEKLF010000158.1 GCA_019509985.1 Burkholderiales bacterium
CGCGCTGCAGCGCTGGCTGGCCGAAGGCCTGCTTCAGAGCCAGGCGTCGTAGACGATCACGTGGGCGGCCTGGCGGCTGCCCGTGAAGCTGCTGTACTTGTTCAGCGTGGCAGGCGAGGTGCCCACGGCGCTCGCCTCCCAGGTCACGGTCAGGTCGCAGCGCGATACCAGCGAAGTGCCGGGCAGGTTGTTGTTCTCGCCCTGGCTCGCCAGGTTGAGATCCTGGTCCAGCGGCAGCGTGTCGACCGCAAAGCTGCCCGTGCCTGCGCCGCGAACCCTCAGCGGCCGGCGCTTCACGTCGAAGCTGCTGCCGTCCTTGCGGCTGCAGCGGCCCTGGATGGAGGCACCAACCGACCCTTGCGAGGGCGTGGGTGCCAGCGTCACGATCAGGGTGCCTGCGGATCGGGCCAGCGTCGGCGTCCCCACGGGCTGGGTGATCGTGAACGCGGGCGGCATGACCACGCCGCTGATGTGACGCACGCCGTCGCGCTTGAAGATCAGCCAGACCTCCGGCTTGGCGCTGCTGGCCGGCAGGGAGACTTCATAGTCCAGGCGCTGGCCGTCGATGTTGCGCAAGGGTGTCTCCGTGCCGCCGTCCACGCTGGCGCTCAGCGACTCGTTGGGCGCGAGCAGCACCGTCGTCGTCAAATTGGCGGACTTGCTGACGAAGCCACTCACCTTCAGGCTGCTTTCGCCGGCGTTCTGCGTGGCGGTGAAGCGCATGCTGATCTCGTCGGTGCGCAGCGCCGTGGACTCGGTGCAGTTGCGCACCGTGCAGGTCATGGCCTGGGACAGCTCATCGGCAACATCGTTGGCCGGGCCGCCGCCGCCGCAAGCGGCCAGGGCGACGGGCAACAGCAGGAGCGCCGGCACGCGGCAGTTCTTCAATTCCATGGTTCCTCGCCTGTTTTCGTGTGCCCGCGATACTAGGGCCTGCTAACACTACGGCAGCGGGCCGCGTTGTGACCAGAAAGCCCGCGAGCAAGGCGCGAAACGAAGCTTGGGTAGGCCCCAAGCAAGGCTTCGCAACGCCGCGCGCGGGCTTTCTGGTCACAACCCGAAGGGAAGGCCAGCCACCAGGGGCCACCCGGCGTTGCATCGCTTGCCCGCACACCAGTGCGGGCGGCGCGCTGCGCCTTGATTGGCCCCTGGCGGCTGGCCTTTGCGGCTCACTGCCGTAGTGTTAACAGGCCCTAGGTGCACATGGCGACGCTGGTGACCGGCGGGTGCCCTGTAATTATTCACTACATGGAGTCGTTATGTCGTCGCGGTTCATTCGTGCTTCCCTGGCGGCCATGGCTACCGCGCTCGCGGCGGCAGCCAGCGGTCCGGCTCAGGCCTCCTTGAGCATCGGCGCTCCGGCCCCCGACTTCACGGCCGACGCCGCCGTCGGCGGCCAGCCCTTCAAGTTCCACCTGGCCGAGGCGCTGAAGAAGGGCCCGGTGGTGCTGTACTTCTATCCCAAGGCCTTCACCAGCGGCTGCACGGTCGAGGCGCACAACTTCGCCGAGGCGACCGACAAGTTCAAGGCGCTGAACACGACCGTCATCGGCATGTCCAACGACGACATCGCCACGCTGCAGAAGTTCAGCGTCGAGGCCTGCCGCAACAAGTTCGCCGTCGCGGCCGACGCCGGCGCCAAGGTCATGAAGGACTACGACGCCGCGCTCAGGGTCATGCCCGGCATGGCCGATCGCGTCTCCTACCTGATCGGCACCGACGGCAAGGTCGCCGCCGTACACGCGAGCATGGACCCCGATGGCCACATCGACGCGATGCTGAAGGCCGCCGAGAAGCTGAAGAAGTGATCCACCAGCTCAGCGCGGCCGAGCTGCTGGCGGCCTATGCCCAGCGCCGGCTGTCGCCGGTCGAAGTCATGCAGGCCGTGCTGGCGCATGCGGGCCGGTGCGAGGGCGAACTGCACGCGCTCTGCGCCGTCGATGCGGACGCGGCACTGGCCGCTGCCCGTGCCAGCGAGGCGCGCTGGCGGGCCGGCACCGCGCTGCCGCTGGACGGCCTGCCCGTCACGCTGAAGGAAAACATCGCCGTGCCGGGTGCGGTCTATCGCCTGGGCACTGCGGCCACGGCCGACGATGCGACGGCCGACTTCGAGGCGCCGCCTGCGGCCAGGCTGCGCGAGGCGGGCGCTATTCGCTGGGCGCGCACGACCATGCCCGACTACGGCATGCTGAGTTCCGGCCTGTCCAGCCTCTACGCCGAACCGGCACGCAACCCCTGGGACCCGGCCATGACGCCGGGCGGCTCCAGCGCCGGTGCGGCCGCGGCCTCCGCCGCCGGCTACGGGCCGCTGCACCTGGGCACCGACATCGGCGGCTCCATCCGCCTGCCGGCCGGCTGGTGCGGCCTGGTCGGCTTGAAGCCCAGCCATGGCCGCGTGCCCATCAAGCCGGGCTATGCCGGCCGCGTCGCCGGGCCGCTGACGCGCACGATCGAGGACGCCGCGCTGATGCTGGCCGCGCTGGCCCGACCCGATGCGCGTGACCCGACGCAGCTGCCGCCCGGCCCGGTTGCACCGCGGCCCATCGAATTGCGCGGGCTTCGCATCGGCCTGATGCTGGATGCCGGCTGGGGCGATGCCGTGCAGCCCGAGGTGGCAGCTGCGGTTGTCGCCGCCGCGCGCGCCTTCGAGCAGGCTGGCGCCGTCGTCGCGCCGCTCGCGCCCTTTACGACACGCGACATGGCCGACGGCATCGACCGCTTCTGGCGCATGCGCTCCTGGCTGGACATCTCGGCGCTGGCCGCCGAGCGGCGCGCACGTGTGCTGCCCTACATCCTCGACTGGGTCGCCCCCGCCGCGGGCTATGACGGCGCGACGGTCTTCAACGGCTACAGCCAGATGCAGGCGCTGCGCGAAGCGGCCAACGCGGCCTGCGAACCCTTCGATTTCGTGCTGTCCCCCGTCGCGCCGATGCCGGCCTACCCGGCCCACCTGGCCAGCCCGCTGCACGACCCCGCGCGGCCCTTTGAGCACATCGCCTTCACGCTGCCCTACAACATGAGCGAGCAGCCGGCCCTGTCCATCAACGCCGGCTTCACGACGGCCGGCCTGCGGCCACTTCCGATAGGCCTGCAGATCGTCGGCCGCCGCTTCGACGATGCCGGCGTCCTCGCGCTGGGCGCCGCCTGGGAGCAACTGCGCCCTGCCCAACGCCCCTGGCCCTTCAAGGAAAGCAGCACCTCATGATCCTCGTTCTCGGCCATGTCACCGCCCGCCCCGACAGCTTCGACGAGGTGCTGCGCCTGAGCCAGCAGCATGTCGAGCGCTCGCGCGCCGAGCCGGGCTGCCTCGCGCATGCCGTGCATCGCGACACGGACAACCCGCTGCGGCTGGTCTTCGTCGAGAAGTGGAGCGACATGGCGGCGCTGCAGCTGCACTTTCGCGTGCCGGCCTCGCGCGAGTTCGGCAAGGCGCTGATGGGCCTGGCGGCCGATCAGCCGGGGCTGGAGGTCTTCGAGGCGAACCCGGCGACGCCGGCCTGACGCGGCTCAGCGGCGCTTGACGAAGCCCGTCGGCGCGGGCCACGAGCGCAGGCCCGCGGCTTCGGTCATGGATGCGGCGGCGGCTCTTGCGTCGGCAGGCCGGCGGCGGCCAGGTCGGCGTTGACCAGCGCCCATGCGGCCTCGAAGTTGTCGGCGCGGCGCACCGGCCGGCTGGCGCGCCAGATGTCCATCAGCGCGGGCAGGCGCTCGATGCCGGGGATGCCGGGGCGCACGAGGAAGACGGTCGAAATGGCCACGAGGCCGCGCGACGCGAAGCTGTCGATGCTGTTGCGCAGCTGGGCCAGCGCCTCGGCGTCCATCTGCAGGCTGCCGCGGATCTCCAGCAGGTCGCCGAAGCGGCGGTCGGCCGGCAGGCGCTTGCCGGCCAGCGCGATGGCGCGCTTGGTGGCGGCCATCAGCTCGGCGTCGAAGGGGCCTTCGGCCATGGACATCATGACGCGGCCCTGCACGCCGACGCTGACGCGGCCGAAGCTGGGTTTTGGACCCGCGCGGCGCGTGGGGGGAAGGGCGGGCGTGGCGCTCATGATGTGAGACGATTTTGCACGCTCGATGAAGGAGTCATGCAGATGTTGACCTTATATGGGACCAAGGGTTCCGGTTCGGCCGCCGTCGAGGCCGCGTTGACCCGGGCCGGCATGGCCTACACCGGCGTCGACGCGGCGTCCTGGAACCCCGGGCCGGGGCACGACGCGCTGCTGCGCGTGAACCCGCTGGGCCAGATTCCGACGCTCGTGCTCGCCGACGGCCTGGTGCTGACCGAAAGCGCGGCCATCCTGATCCATCTCGGCCTCACCTGCCCGCCCGGGCTGCTGCTGCCGCTCGAAGCCAGTGCGCGGGCACGGATATTGCGCGGCCTGGTCTACATCGCCGCCAACTGCTACGCGGCCATCAGCGTCATCGACTACCCCGAGCGTTGGTGCGAGCCCTGCGATGACACGATGAAGGTGCAGATCCGCGCCGGCACGCGGGCCCGGCTGCACGAGCATTGGCGCGTGTTCGCCGACGAGTTCAGCATCGGCTTCGATGCCGGCTCGCCCGGCGCGCTGGAGCTGCTGGCGACCGTGGTGTCCAAATGGTCGGGCGCACGGGCCCACCTGCAGGCCGAACGCCCAGCTTTTTTCGCGCAGCTGCAGCGTGTCGAGCAGCACCCGGACGTCGCGCCGGTCTTCCAGCGCCACTGGCCCTGACGCCATCGGTTGCCGGTGGTGGCCGGGAGGCCACCACCCGTCGAGCCGCGCGCGTCTGTGCTTAGATCAGGCGCGTGGCCTGTTGCTGCAGATCAGCACGGGCCGCCGGAAGAAATGCACTGGTTGTATTGGGTTGCATAGACGGAATTCTTGACCTTGGTGGCTTCTTGGTCGGCGTAGTACGGGCAGTTGGGAGCACCGCTTGGGGCGCACGATTGAATGACGGCGTTGTAGACCGTGGTGTATGCCGCCTGCGACATTGCCGTTGCCTTGGATTGGCACGCTGCCGGGATCTGGCTGTCGGGCATCCCAGGGCAGGTTCCTGCTGACACCACGGTAGTCGCCAGTGTGCTCGCCAGCAGCAGTGGCCGGGCGACAAGGGACCAGAAAGCACGTTTCATGAATAACTCCTTGGTGAGTTTGGGTTTGCCGATATGGCGGCGGCATGGTGGGTGGAATCTGCGGTGCTGCCTAGCGCGGGCTTACGCCGACTCGCGATAACCGTTTTGGCGACGCTCGGCTAATCGGTTATGCAAATGGATATTGCAGATGGCGGATGCCGCCGGCCGCGCAGGGATCCACCCTGCGTCGCTCAATCGACGGTGCGCCGGTAGCGCAGCAGCGCGATGCCGCCGGCGACTGCCAGGAAGGCCAGCATCGGCCATAACTCCGGCAGCAGCTCGGCCGCGCCCGAGCCTTTCAGCATGACCCCGCGCACGATGCGCAGAAAGTGCGTCAGCGGCAGCACCTCGCCCAGGTGTTGCGCCCATTGCGGCATGCCGCGGAACGGGAACATGAAGCCCGACAGCAGCATGGATGGCAGGAAGAAGAAGAAGGTCAGCTGCAGCGCCTGCAGCTGGTTCTGCGCCAACGTCGAGAACGTGAAGCCCACGCCCAGGTTGGCCAGCATGAAGACGCCGATCATCGCGAGCAGCAGTGCGACGCTGCCGACCATGGGCACGTTGAAGAGCGCGAAGGCCGCGCCAAGGATGACGCCCAGCTGCACGTAGCCCAGCACGACATAGGGCAGGATCTTGCCGGCCATGACCTCGATGGGCCGCACCGGCGTGGCCAGCAGGTTCTCCATCGTGCCGCGCTCGCGTTCGCGAGTCATTGCCAAGGCCGTCAGCATGACCATGGTCATCGTCAGGATGGTGCCCACCAGGCCGGGCACGATGTTGTAGCGCGACAGGCCCTCGGGGTTGTAGCGGCGCTGGATGCGCACCTCGAAGGGAGGTGGCTGCGGCGCCCGCGAGGCCAGCGCGCCGCGCAGGTCGCGGTTCAACGCCGTCTGGCCCAGCTGGCTCAGCGCGGCGATGGCATTGCCCGCGGCCGAGGGGTCGGTCGCGTCGGCGGCGATCAGCACGGCCGGGCGCTCGCCGCGCACGACGCGCGTGCCAAAGTCGTCCGGCACGACGATGAGGAACTGGATGTCGCCGCGTTGCAGCAGCTCGTCGCCGTGCGACTCGGCGATGCCGCTCTCGACGACGTGGAAGTAGCCGCTGGTCTGCAGCGCCGCGACGAGGCTGCGCGCCATCGGGCTGGTGTCCTGGCTGACGACGGCCGTCGGCAAGCCCTTGGGGTCGGTGTTGATCGCGTAGCCGAACAACACCAGCTGCATGATGGGCACGCCCACCGCCATCGCGAAGGTCAGGCGGTCGCGCAGCATCTGCTGCACCTCCTTCAGCGCGATGGCGAACATGCGGGCCAGGGCTTGCATTCAGTGCGCCTCGGCGAAGTTGTCCGTCGCCTGGCCGACGAGCTTGACGAAGGCGTCCTCCAGGTCCTTGGCGCCGGCTTCCTTGACGATGGCCGCCGCCGAGCCGCGCGCCAGCACGCGTCCGTAGGCGATGTAGACCAGCTCGTCGCAGCGCTCGGCCTCGTCCATGTAGTGCGTGGACACGAGCACCGTGATGCCCTCGCCGGCGAGCTGGTGGATCTGGTCCCAGAACTCGCGCCGCGCCTTGGGGTCGACGCCGGCGGTGGGCTCGTCCAGTAGCAGCAGCTTCGGCCGGTGCAGCAGGCAGGCGGCCAGGGCCAGGCGCTGTTTCCAGCCGCCGGACAGCGTGCCGGCCAGTTGCTTCTCGCGGCTCTTCAGGCCCAGGCGTTCCAGCGCGCCGTCCACGGCCTCCTTGCGGTTCTCCATCGAGAACAGGCGGGCGATGAAGTCGAGGTTCTCGCGGATCGACAGGTCTTCATAGAGACCGAATTTCTGTGTCATGTAGCCAACCTGGCGCTTGACCTCGGCGGCCTGGTGGCGGAAGTCCAGGCCGAGCACCTTGCCCTCGCCCGCGTCGGGCGTCAGCAGGCCGCAGAGCATGCGCAGCGACGTCGTCTTGCCACTGCCGTTGGGGCCGAGGAAACCGACGATGCGGCCGATCGCGACCTGCATGTCGACGCCGTCGACGACCTTGCGGCCGCCGTAGGACTTGGACAGCCCTTTGACGTCAATCGCGAGATCACCGGCTCCTCGGTCGCCGGGTACGGCGCCCGATCCCCCGCGGGGATGCGTGCCGGCTTGGGGCGGCCCTGCGCTCGGCGCGGTCACGGTGTCACATCCAGCGGCTGCCCGGGATGCAGCCGCTCCGCATCGGCGGCATTGACCGGCCGTGCCTCGACGAGGAAGACCAGCTTGTCGCGCTGCTGGTTGGAATAGATGACTGGCGGCGTGTACTCGGGGCCGGCGGCAATGAAGCTGACGCGTGCAGGAATGGCCGCGCCGCAGCCGTCGCAGTGCAGGTTCACGGTCGCGTCGAGCTTGAGGCCGCCGACGACCGACTGTGGCACGTAGAAGCGCGCCTTGCGGTTGGCCGGCGGCAGCAGCGCCAGCACCGGTTGGCCGGCCCCGACCCATTCACCGGGGCGCATGAAGACGTCCTGCACGCGCGCCGGCATGGGCGCCGTCTGGCGCTTCTGCTCGACGCGCCAGGCCGTCTGCGCGCGGCCGCTCTGCGCGGCGTCCGCCAGCGCCCGGGCGGCGGTGCGTTCGTCATCGCGCGCTGGCAGGCGGCCGACCTGTACGGCGGCGTCCAGCTCGACGACACGGGCGCGCGCCTGGGCCAGCGTCGTCGCGGCATCGTCCACACGCGCCTTGGCGACGAAGCCCTGCGTCAGCAGCTCCTGCTGGCGCGTCAGGTCGATGCTGGCCAGGCGCTCGGCGGCGCGAGCCTGGTCCAGCTGGGCGCGCGTGACGGCCAGCTCGGGCGCGCGGCGGCCCTTGTCCGTGTCGGCCGCCTGGGCCTGGGCGCTCTGCGCACGGGCGCGGGCCTCGGCGTCGGCCGCGACTTCAGGCGTTGCATCTAGCTCGAACAGTACCTGGCCGGCGGCGACAGCCTCGCCCGAGCGCACGGCCAGCGTCGTCAGCCGTCCGGCCACCGGTGGCGACACATAGACCAGTTCGCCCTCGGCGTAACCCGTCCAGGCCTCGGGCGGCTTGGCGCCGCAGCCGGCCAGCAGGGTGGCTATCAACAACAGCATGAGTCTCATCGACATCTCCATCACACCCCGCTCGCCAGCCCGAGCAGCGCCCATTCGATGCGCCGTTGCAGCGCCGCATCGGACAGCACGTCGCCCTGCACGCCGGCCAGCACCGCGGGCGGCACGACATTGATCGTCTGCATGCCGCCGACCAGCACGACGGGCGCGACGACGGCGCCCATCAGGAAGGAAAAGCGCGTCAGCAGGGGCTGGCGCGGCAGCCGGCCGCGCGCCTCGGCCTCCTGCATCAACGCCATCAGCACACCGAGGTGGCGCGGCGCATTCGCGCGCAGAAAGTCCTGAGCCACGGCCTGGCCGCCTTGCGCGTCGGCCCAGACACGCGCGATCAGCGGCCGGTGCTCGCGCACGAAGCGCGCCACGCCCAGCAGGGCCGCGGCCAGGCGCTCCATCACGTCGGCGTCGCCCTGGCTGGTGAGCGACAGCGCGGCGAACATTTCCTCGTAGTGCTGCTGCAGCAGCGCGCGCAGGAAGGCGTCCTTGCTGCCGAAGTGGTAGTGCACCATGGCCGGGTTCACGCCCGCGGCCTCGGCCACGCGGCGGATGGACAGGCCGGCGCAGCCGAGCGCGGGGTAGAGCTGGGCGCCGGCGGCGAGCAAGGCCTGGTCCTGATCCTGGCTGGGGCGGGGCATGGCGGCGATTATTGGTCGAGTGTTCAGTAACTGGCAAGGTTTTGGATTGCGGCAAGCCCCGTGCCCGTCCGAAGCAGAATCCATCGAATGTCGAATTTCCAAACCTATCTCGTCGGCGGTGCCATCCGCGACCGGCTGCTCGGGCTGCCCGTGCAGGACCGCGACTGGGTCGTTGTCGGCGCGTCGCCGCAGGACCTGCTGGATGCGGGCTATCTGGCCGTCGGCAAGGACTTCCCCGTCTTCCTGCACCCCGAGACACGCGAGGAGGTGGCCCTGGCCCGCACCGAGCGCAAGACGGCCGCCGGCTATCACGGCTTCGCCTTCCACGCGGCGCCGGACGTGACGCTGGAACAGGATCTCGCGCGCCGTGACCTGACGATCAACGCGATGGCCGAGGACGAGCAGGGCGTCGTCGTCGACCCCTACGACGGGCAGCGCGACCTGCGGGACAAGGTGCTGCGGCACGTCTCGCCCGCCTTTGCCGAAGACCCGGTGCGCATCCTGCGGCTGGCCCGCTTCGCCGCGCGTTTCTCAGACTTCACGGTGGCGCCCGAGACCGTCGAGTTGATGCGCACCATGGTCGCCGCCGGCGAGATCGACGCCCTCGTCGCCGAGCGCGTCTGGCAGGAGCTGTCGCGCGGCCTGATGGAGAACAAGCCCTCGCGGATGTTCGAGGTGCTGCGCGAGGCCGGTGCTTTGGCCAAGTTGCTGCCCGAAGTGGAGGCCCTGTTCGGCGTGCCCCAGCCCGAGGCCCATCACCCCGAGGTCGACACCGGCGTGCATCTTCTGATGGTGCTGGACCAGTGCGCCCGCCAGAACGCACCGCTGACGGTGCGCTACGCCTGCCTGTGCCACGACCTCGGCAAGGGCACGACGCCGAAGGAGGAACTGCCCCGCCACATCGCCCACGAGCACCGCAGCGAGAAGCTGGCCCGCGTCGTCAGCAACCGCTGGAAGGTGCCCACCGACTGCCGCGAGCTGGCCGAGCTGGTCGCGCGCGAGCACACCCATGTGCACCAGAGCAGCGGCTTCGGCGCCGAAGCGAGGCTGCGCCTGCTGGAGCGCTGCGACGCGTGGCGGCGGCCCGACCGCTTTGCCGAACTGCTGTGGGCCTGCGAATGCGACGCCCGTGGCCGCCTGGGCCTGGAGAACCGGCCCTATCCGCAGCGCGAAAGCCTGCTGGCCGACCTGCGTGCCACCCAGGAGGTGGATCTCGCGGCGATCAGCGCAGCGGCCGTCGCCCGCGGCGCCAAGGGGCCGGAGATCGGCGCGGCGATCAAGGCAGCGCGTTTAGGGGTTTTGCGTTCCTTCACCAAATCGTTAGATAGCTAACGGATACAGTCGACGACTTTGCCGGCATCGGGCCGGCCGGAATACCGTTGGAAAGGGCCAGCAGCATGACGGCATGGAGTGGGGTGGCGCGGGGCATCTTCGGGGCGACCGCACTGGCAGGAGCGCTGAGCGGCTGTGGCCAGTCGACGAACAGCAGCGCGGCGCCCGCCGCACCGCCGCCGCCCGAAGTGGGCGTTGTCACCGTGGCGCCGGGCCGGGCCGACCTGGCCACCGAACTGCCCGGTCGGCTGGAGGCCTACCGCGTCGCCCAGGTGCGCGCGCGCGCGGCCGGCATCCTGCAAAAGCGGCTGTTCACCGAGGGCAGCGACGTGAAGGCCGGCCAGGCCCTGTTCGAGATCGACCCCGCGCCCTACCGTGCCGCCCATGCCAGCGCGCAGGCCCAGCTCGCGCGCGCCGAAGCCAACCTGCTGCAGGCCCAATCCCTGGCGGACCGCTACGCACCGCTGGCCAAGACCCAGGCGGTCAGCCAGCAGGAAGCCCTGGCGGCCCAGGCGTCGGCCAAGCAGGCTGCGGCCGACGTGGCCGCCGGCAAGGCCGCCGTGCAGACGGCGCAGATCAACCTCGGCTACGCCGCCGTCACGTCGCCGATCGCCGGCCGCATCGGTCGCGCCCTCGTCACCGAAGGCGCGCTGGTCGGCCAGGGCGAGGCCACGCCGCTGGCCGTCGTGCAGCAGATCGACAAGCTCTACGTGAACTTCACGCAGTCGGCCGCCGAGGTCATGCGGCTGCGCCAGGCGCTGGCCGACGGCAAGCTGCAGAGCGCCGGCAAGGACGCCGCCAAGGTGCAGGTGCTGATGGAAGACGGCAGCGTCTATGCACAACCGGCCAAGCTGCTGTTCTCGGACCTCAGCGTGGACGCCGCCACCGGCCAGATCACGCTGCGCGCCGAGCTGCCCAACCCCAAGGGCCTGCTGCTGCCCGGCCTGTATGTGCGCGTGCGCCTGGCCCAGGCCGAGGTGAGCGACGCCGTCTGGCTGCCGCAGCAGGCCGTGGCCCGCGGCGCGACGGGTGAGAGCGTGCTGGTCGTGGCCGACGACGGCAGCGTCAGCGCGCGGCCCGTCAAGCTGGGCCCGGCGCAGGACGGCAAGGCACTGGTGCTGAGCGGCCTGAAGGCCGGCGAGAAAGTCATCGTCGATGGCCTGCAGAAGGCCAAGGCCGGCGGCAAGGCGCGCGCGGTGCCCTGGTCGCCGGCAGGCTCGGCCCCGGCCGCTGCCTCGGCCTCCGCCGCATCCCGCTGAGGAGCTGACCGAGCATGGCGCAGTTCTTCATCAACCGGCCCATCTTCGCGTGGGTCATCGCCCTCTTCATCACGGTCATCGGCATCGTCGCGGTGACGCAGCTGCCGATCTCGCAGTACCCGCCGGTGGCGCCGCCGTCCATCGTGCTGTCGGTCACCTACCCCGGCGCCTCGGCCCAGACGCTGGAGGATTCCGTCATCAGCGTCATCGAGCGCGAGATGAACGGCTCGCCCGGCCTGATCTACATGGAGGCCGTGGCCCAGGCCGACGGCACCGGCTCCATCACGCTGAGCTACGACCCGGCCACCAACCCCGATCTGGCGCAGGTGGACGTGCAGAACCGCTACGCCCGCGCGCAGGCGCGTCTGCCGGCGGCCGTCATCCAGCAGGGCGTGCGCGTCGACAAGGCCAACCCCAATTTCCTGCTCTTCATCATCCTGTCGAGCAACAACCCGGCCTTCGACCCCATCGCGCTGGGCGACTACGCCTCGCGCACCGTGCTGCCTGAAATCCAGCGCGTGCCCGGCGTCGGCCAGGGCCTGCTGTTCGGCACCGAGCGCGCGATGCGCATCTGGCTGGACCCGGCCAAGCTCGTCGGCTACCGCCTGCAGCCGGCCGACGTGAACGCCGCCATCCAGGCGCAGAACGCCCAGGTCAGCTCCGGCTCCATTGGCGACCTGCCCAATCTGCCCAGCCAGCCCATCGCCGCCACGGTGGTCGTGCGCGGCCAGCTGACGAGCGTCGAGCAGTTCGGCAACATCGTGCTGCGCGCCAACCCCGACGGCTCCACCGTGCGCCTGCGCGACGTGGCTCGCATCGAGCTGGGTGCCGACAGCTACACCGGCCGCTCCACGCGTCTGAACGGCAACCCCTCGGTGGGTGTCGGCGTTCAGCTGGCGCCCTCGGCCAATGCACTGCAGACGGCCAAGCTCATCAAGCAGCGCCTGAAGGACCTGAAGCCCTACTTCCCGGCCGGCGTGAAGGCCGACATCCCCTACGACAGCTCGCTGTTCATCGACATCTCCATCTCGCAGGTCGTCGAGACGCTGGTGGAGGCCGTGGCGCTGGTGTTCGTCGTGATGTTCGTGTTCCTGCAGAACATCCGCTACACCATCATCCCGACGCTGGTGGTGCCCATCGCGCTGCTGGGCAGCTTCGCCACGCTGCTCGCTTTGGGCTTCTCGATCAACGTGCTGACGATGTTCGGCATGGTGCTGGTCATCGGCATCGTCGTGGACGACGCCATCGTCGTCGTGGAGAACGTCGAGCGCGTGATGAGCGAGGAGGGGCTGTCGCCGCTCAAGGCCACGCGCAAGGCCATGGGCCAGATCTCGGGCGCCATCGTCGGCGTGACCGTGGTGCTGATCTCGGTGTTCGTGCCGCTCGCCTTCTTCAGCGGCTCCATCGGCAACATCTATCGTCAGTTCTCGGCGGTGATGGTCAGCTCCATCGCCTTCTCGGCCTTCCTGGCGCTATCGCTGACGCCGGCCCTGTGCGCCACGCTGCTCAAGCCCGTCGAGGCCGGCCACCATCTGGAGAAACGCGGCTTCTTCGGCTGGTTCAACCGCGGCTTCACGCGCACGGCCAAGGGCTACGAGGG
>JAEKLF010000341.1 GCA_019509985.1 Burkholderiales bacterium
GCGCACGGCGGCCGGCGGTGACGAAGGCGATTTCCTTGCTGTCCACGGAGTGGTGCTTGCCGTCGTAGACGACGACGCGCAGGTCCACCAGCGGGTAGCCGGCGATGGCGCCGCTGGCCAGCGCCGAGCGCACGCCCTTCTCGACGGCCGGCATGAACTGGCCCGGGATGGTGCCGCCCTTGACCGCGTCGACGAACTCGAAGCCGGCGCCGCGCTCCAGCGGCTCGATGCGCAGATAGACCTCGCCGAACTGGCCGGCACCGCCGCTTTGCTTCTTGTGCCGGTAGTGGCCTTCGGCCGGTGCCGAGATGGTCTCGCGGTAGGCGATGCGTGGCGGCTCGGTGACGACCTCGCCCTTGTAGAGCTCGCGCAGCCGCTCCAGCAGCAGGCGCAGGTGCAACTCGCCCAGGCCGTAGACCAGGGTCTGGTGAGTCTCGCCAGCCTGCTCGATACGCAGGCAAGGGTCTTCGTCGACAAGGCGGCTCAGCACCTCCCACAGCTTCTGCTCGTCGCCGCGCCGCGCCGGGCTGATGGCCAGGCCGTGCACAGGCGTCGGGAAGTCCAGCGGCTTCAGGTGGATGTGCTCGTCCTCCTGGGCGTCGTGCAGCACCGCGTCGAAGGCGATGTCGTCGACCTTGGCGATGGCGCAGAGGTCACCGGGCAGGGCCTCGTCGATGTCCACATGCTTGGCGCCCTGCAGCATGAACAGGTGGCCGACGCGGATGGGCTTGCGCGCATGGCCGACAAAGAGCAGTCCACCCTTGGCGACGCGGCCCTGGTGCACGCGCAGCACGCCCATTTTGCCCAGGTAGGGGTCGGCGACGATCTTGAAGATGTGGGCCAGCACATGGGCCTCAGGGTCGGGGGTGGCCGGGTAGGGCTGCGGGTCGGTGCCCTTGCCTTCCAGGAAGGGCGGCGGGTTCCCTTCGGCCGGGTTGGGCATCAGCAGCTCGATGACGCTGAGCAGCTCGCCGATGCCGGCGCCCGTCTTGGCCGAGCAGAAGCAGACCGGGATCAGGTGGCCCTCGCGCAGGGACTGCTCCTGCGGCGCGTGCAGCTCGTGCGGATCGACGTCGCCGTCGGTCAGGTAGCGGTCGACGAAGGCGGCGTCCACCTCGACGACCTGCTCCACCAGCGCCCGGTG
>JAEKLF010000065.1 GCA_019509985.1 Burkholderiales bacterium
AGATGCCGGGCGCGATGGTCATGTTGCGGATGCCGTTGCGGGCCAGGTCGCGGGCAATCGGCAGCGTCATGCCGACGACGCCGCCCTTGGACGCCGAATAGGCCGCCTGGCCGATCTGGCCGTCATAGGCCGCGACCGAAGCTGTCGAGATCAGCACGCCGCGCTCGCCGGTGGGCTCGGGGTCGTTCTTGGCCATTGCTTCAGCGGCGAGGCGGATCATGTTGAACGTGCCGATCAGGTTGACCGTGACGGTTTTGCTGAAGGCTGCCAGCGGATGTGCGCCGTCCTTGCCGACCGTCTTGATCGCCGGTGCAATGCCGGCACAGTTCACCAGGCCGACCAGCTTGCCGAGCGCCGTGGCTGCGGCGACCGCGGCCTGGCCATCGGCCTCCTGGCTGACGTCGCACTTGACGAAGACGCCGCCGATCTCGGTCGCGACCGCCTGGCCGCGTTCGGCCTGCAGGTCGGCGATGACGACCTTGGCGCCATGGCTGGCCAGCATGCGTGCCGTACCTTCGCCGAGGCCCGAAGCGCCGCCGGTGACGATGAACACCTTGCCTGCGATTTCCATGATGGGGAGCTCCTGGGTTGATTGATTGACGTAAACGTCAATTGTGGCCGACAAAAAGCCGCGAGGCCCGAAGGCGCCGCGGCTTTGCTCGGGCGTGAAACGACTCAGGCCAGCGCGGCCAGCGCCCTGCGCGTGATGTCCTCGACCGAGCCCAGGCCTTCGATGCGGCGGTACTTGGGCGCATTGGCGTCGCCGGTGGCGGCCCATTGCGAGTAGTACTCGACCAGCGGGCGGGTGTCCTTGCCCTCGACCTTGGGCGGATTGAACTTGACGTGGTAGGTGCGGCCCGAAGCCGGGTGCGAGCGGCGACCGCTCATGCGTTCGATGATGGCGTCGAAAGGAACGTCGATCTCGAGCACGTAGTCCAGCTTCACGCCGGCCGCCTTCATCGCGTCGGCCTGCGGAATGGTGCGGGGGAAGCCGTCGAACAGGAAGCCGGCAGCGCAATCCGGCTGGGCGATGCGTTCCTTGACCAGCGCGATGATCAGGTCGTCACTGACGAGGGCGCCGGACTTCATCACGGCGTCGGCCTGCAAACCCAGCGGCGTGCCGGCCTTGACTGCTGCGCGCAGCATGTCGCCGGTGGAGATCTGCGGAATGCCGAATTGCTTGCAGATGAAGGCAGCTTGGGTGCCTTTGCCGGCGCCAGGGGCGCCCAGAAGAATCAGTCGCATGGGTCTCCTCGTCCTATTCGTCGCATGAAGGGGCTGTTAAAACGCCCCGTTCAGCTCAGTGGTCGAGTATCGCATGCGGACTTTCGCAGGCCTGACGCCCGCGGGCCCGTTCAGGCCCCGAACAGCCGGCGCACGCGCTCCAGGTCCTCTGGCGTGTCGACGCCCGGACCGGGCCGCTCTGGGCTCACGTGCACGGCGATGCGCTCGCCGTGCCACAGCACGCGCAGCTGCTCCAATGACTCGATCTGCTCCAGCGGGCTGACGGCCAGCGTCGGGAAGCGACGCAGGAAGCCGGCGCGATAGGCATAGAGGCCCACATGGCGCAGCGCCTGGTTGGGCTGGCCGGCGCCGTCGCGCCACCAGGCGATCGGCGCGCGCGAGAAGTACAGCGCCCGGCCGGCCTTGTCGGTGACCAGCTTGACGACGTTGGGGTTCGCAAACTCGGAGGGGTCGGTCAGCGCGTGGGCGACGGTCGCCATCACGCAGTCGGGCTGCGCTGCCAGCGTCGCGGCGCAGGCGTCGATCATGGCCGGCGCGATCAGCGGTTCGTCGCCCTGCACGTTGACGACTGCCGCGTCGTCGTCCAGGCTGAGTTGTTCGACGGCTTCGGCAAGACGGTCGCTGCCGGACGGATGGTCGGCGCGCGTCATCAGTGCCCGCACGCCGTGGGCCGCGCAGGCGGCCGCCACCTCCGGCGCATCGGTCGCGACGACGACCTGTCTTGCGCTCGACTCGGCTGCACGAAGCGCGACGCGCACGATCATCGGCAGCCCGGCGATGTCGGCCAGCGGCTTGTTCGGCAGGCGGGTCGACGCGAGCCGCGCCGGCACGATGACCGTGAAGCTCACGGCGCGAGCGGAACCGGCGCGCTGGTCGCGTCGGGATCCCAGGGCTTGGCTTCGCTTTCCAGCATCAGCGGAATGCCGTCGCGGATGGGGAAGGCCAGGCGGTCGGCACGGCAGGCCAGCGCCGGCAGCTCGCCTTCGCGCAACAGCGTCAGTGGCCCCTTGCACAGTGGGCAGACCAGCATTTCGATCAGGCGTTGATCCATCAGGCGAGAGGGAAGAGTTTTTGCAGTTGGGCGTCCAGCGCGGCCTCGAAGCCGGCACCGGGCGAGAAGTCTAGCGCCACGACCCAGACGGGCGGCGTGCCGACGCGCCCGGGCGGCAGCTTCACGGCGTCCTTCTCGGTCAACACGATGCCGGCGGCGTCGGTTGGCCAGGGCAGGGTGGCGAAGTCGGCGTGGTCGGGCAGGGCCAGCGTGCCGACGTTCAGGCCCAGGCCGGCGAGCATGTCGAAGAAGCGCTGCGGGCGCGCGACGCCGGCGACGGCGAGCAGGCCGGGTTGGCCGCGCAGCGCAAGCAGCGTCGGCATGCTGGCCGGCTCACCGGCCCACCAGCCGACCAGCGACACCGCGCCGGCCAGCCGCCGCTCGGCCACGAAGCCCGGCAGCGCGGTGCTGGGCTTGGGTGCGTTGTAGACGACGAGTTGGTCGACTGCCAGCGGTGCCGGCGCCTGGCGCAGCGGACCGGCCGGCAGCAGCCGGCCGTTCCCGAGGCCGCGCTCGTCGAAGACCAGCAGGCTTAGGCTCCGCGGCAGGCGCCAGTGCTGCAGGCCGTCGTCGCTGACCAGCAATTGCAGTCCTGGCTCGGCCGCCAGCAGCGCCCGCGCAGCGGCCACGCGATCGCGGCCCACCGCGACCGGCACGCGGCTGCGCAGATGGATCAACAGCGGCTCGTCGCCGACCTCGCGTGCGGTCGACACCCGCGTGACCAGCCGCACGCCATTGCCCTCGCGCCCGTAGCCACGCGACACGACGCCGGCGCGCAGGCCGCGGGCGCGCAGCAGCTCCAGCAGGGCCAGCGTCGTCGGCGTCTTGCCGGCGCCGCCGACGATCCAGTTGCCGACGACGATGACCGGTACCGGCAGCGTCTCGATGCGCTTGAGGCCGATGCGGTAGGCGAGGGCGCGCAGCGCCAGCAGCAGGCGGTAGAGCCAACTCAGCGGCAGCAGCGCGAGCGACAGCGGGCCGCCGCTCAGCCACTCGCGCTGCAGGCGGGAGCTTGCTTGTGTCCTGTTCATGGTGCCCGCAAGGCCGCAAGGGGCCGCAATCCAGGCACATGCCGCAGGCCAGGATCACTGCCTGGCCAAGGTGGGCAACGACGAGTGCGGCCCCTTGCGGCCTTGCCCTGCGGGTTGCCTCGCAAAAACAGCGTCTGCGGCGTTGCAAATCCTCGCCGGGTGTGCAGCCCGGCTGCGGTTTGCGCCTTGCATCCGCTGCTTTTGCGAGGCAACGGGCGCCATGAACAGGGCACAAGCAAGCTCTCAGTGAGCGTCGGTCTGCGCGGCGAAGGTGACACGCGTCAGGCCCACGCGGCGCGCGGCGTCCATCACATTGATGACGGCCTGGTGCGGCGTGGCCGCGTCGGCCGAGATGATCAGCGAGGCCTCGGCATTGCCGCCCGAGGCCTGGCGCAGCGCGCCGATGAGGATGTCCACCGAGCGGCCTTCCACCGGCTGGCGGTTGATGACGAAGCGGCCGTCGGCGGCGATGCCGACGATGACCTCCTGCGGCCGGTCCTTGAGCTTCTCCGCGTCGGCCGACGGCAGCGTGATCTGCAGCTCGGTGAACTTGGAATACGTCGTCGACAGCATCAGGAAGATCAGGATCACCAGCAGCACGTCGATGAAGGGGATCAGGTTGATCTCCGGCGGCTCGCGGTGAGGAGAGCGGAATCTCATGATGTCAGTTCATCCGTTGTGTGCGGCATGCACGCTGCGGGCCGAGCGCCGGGCCGCTCCGAAGGCGGTCGTCTGGCGATGTGCTCGCCGCGCAATGCGGCGGGCATCGCCGTCCCTCGGGGGACCGGTTGGGCGCGCCTGCGTTCAGCAGGGCGAGACCAGACGAGGGGCAGTCCATTTCAGGCTGTGTAGCGGCGCAGCTGGCCGAGCAGCCGGTCGGCCGCGGCTTCGAGCTCGAGCACGTACTCCTCGATGCGCCCGCGGAAGTAGCGGTAGAACATCAGCGAGGGGATGGCGATCATCAGGCCGAAGGCCGTGTTGTACAGCGCGATCGAGATGCCGTGGGCGAGCTGGGCGGGGTTGCCGCCGCCGGGTGTCTGGCTGCCGAAGATCTCGATCATGCCGACCACGGTGCCCATCAGGCCCAGCAGCGGCGCGGCGGTAGCGATGGTGCCCAGCGTGTTCATGTAGCGTTCGAGCTGGTGCACGGCGCGGCGGCCGGCGAACTCGAACACCATGCGCAGCTTGCCCTCGGGCATCTGCGGCTCGGCAGTCACGGCGCGCAGGCCCGAGGCCAGCACCTCGCCGAGCAGCGAGTTTTCGGCCAGGCGGTCGACCATGTCGGGCGCGGGCAGTTGCTGGGCGCTGACGTTCAGCACCTCCTCCAGCAGCCGGGGCGGCAGGATGCGGCTGGAGCGCAGGCTGGACAGGCGTTCGATGATCAGCGCCAGGGCCACCACGGAGCACAGGAGCAAGGGCCAGATCGGCCAGCCGGCGGCTTGTATGATCGAAAACAAAGGCGTCCCCGTCGAGAAAAAGCGGCCGCTGACCGGCCGGATAAGTGCGCGGGATTATGGCCCCAGGCTCGGCACTCGCTGCCGGTCCCGCAACCCCACGAAAGCGTTCTCACAATCCACCGTTGCTGTGGATAACTTTGTGGGCAAGGCCGGTGCGCGGGGCCGCAGAGGCCGTCAAATCAAGGCCTTGGACAACTTGCCTCAAGTTTGAGCAGCGGAATTCGAATTGAAAAACAAGGCCTTATGTGCTCATGACAGCGCGGTGACAGCCCGCTTGAGCCGAAATCGCCCGCCAGCCCAGTATTGGCGCGGCTGTGGACTTCCCGGCCCGCGCCGGCATTGGGTTTGCGCGTGATTGACGGGCGCGAAGCCGCATCCGGCCGTCGTGTCTGGGGCGTGGCGGGATTGCTGGAGGCCGTCAGCCAAAGCCTGGCCGAGCGCTTCTCGGTGGTCGCCGTCGGCGGCGAGCTCAGCGGCTTCACGCGCGCAGCCAGCGGGCATTGCTACTTCGGCCTGAAGGACGCCGATGGCCAGGCGGCCAGCCTGCGCTGCGCGATGTTCCGCCGTGCCACGGCGATGCTGGACTTCACGCCGGCGGACGGCGCCCTCGTCGAGCTGCGCGGCCGCGTCGCCGTCTACGAGCCGCGCGGTGAACTGCAGTTCATCGTCGAAGCCATGCGCCGTGCCGGCGCCGGCACGCTGTACGAGCAATTCCTGAAGTTGCGCGCGCGGCTGGCGGCCGAGGGGCTGTTCGACGCCGACACCAAGCGTGCGCTGCCGCCGCATCCGCGGCGCATTGGCGTTATCACGTCGAGCGCCGGCGCGGCCCTGCACGACGTACTGACGGCGCTCGCACGTCGTGCGCCGCAGGTCGAGGTCGTCATCTATCCCAGCCCCGTGCAGGGCGCCGAGGCGCCACCGGCGCTAGTCAACGCGCTGCGCCTGGCCAACGAGCGGGCCGAAGTGGACGTGCTGCTGCTGGTGCGCGGCGGCGGCTCGCTGGAAGACCTTTGGGCCTTCAACGACGAGCGCGTCGTGCGTGCGGTGGCCATGTCGGCGCTGACCGTCGTCTGCGGCGTAGGCCATGAAACCGACGTGACGCTTTGTGATCTCGCCGCCGACCTGCGCGCGCCGACGCCCACGGCCGCTGCCGAACTGGTGGCGCCGTCGCGCGAAGCGCTGCTGCAGCAGCTCGGTGGCCTGGAGCGCGGCCTGAGCCTGCGCCTCGACCACCGCCTGCAGTCCCTGGCCCAGCGGCTGGACAGGCTGGCGCTGCGGCTCGCGCGGCCCAGCGACGCGCTGGCCCGTCAGCGGCGCGTGCTGGAGCTGCTCGCCCAGCGTGCTGCGGCGGCGCCGGGGCGGCGCATCGAGATGCAGGTCCAGCGGCTGAATCACTTCGAACAGCGCCATGAACGCGCCCAGCGCGAGGTCCTGGCGCGCCAGCGGACCAGGCTCGACGCGCTGGATGCCCGTTTGCAGGCCTTGGACCCCCAACATGTGCTGGCCCGAGGCTATGCCTGGCTGGACGACGGTGCGGGCGGCGCGGTGACTTCCGTCCACACCCTGCTGCCCGGCGCCGAGGTGCGTGCCGTGCTGGCGGACGGTCGTGTCGACCTGCGCGTTCTGGGGGTACAGCTCTCGTCCCAGGGGTAATTCCCGCTCCCTACAATCTTTGCGTTTCCCTTCCCCCCAACACCTGAGGACTCCACGATGGAACACACGCTGCCCCCGCTGCCTTACCCGATCGACTCGCTGGCCCCGCACTACAGCAAGGAAACGCTGGAGTACCACCACGGCAAGCATCACAACGCCTACGTGGTGAACCTCAACAACCTGCAAAAGGGCACCGAGTTCGAAAGCATGACGCTCGAGGAGATCATCAAGAAGAGCTCCGGCGGCATCTACAACAACTCGGCGCAGATCTGGAACCACACCTTCTTCTGGAACTGCATGAAGCCCCAAGGCGGCGGCGAGCCCAGCGGTGCGCTGGCCGATGCCATCAATGCCAAGTGGGGCAGCTACGCCGCCTTCAAGGAAGCCTTCGTGAAGAGCGCCGTCGGCAACTTCGGCTCCGGCTGGACCTGGCTCGTGAAGAAGGCCGACGGTTCGGTCGACATCGTCAACATGGGCGCCGCCGGCACGCCGCTGACGACCGCCGACAAGGCCCTGCTGACCGTCGACGTGTGGGAACACGCCTACTACATCGACTACCGCAACCTGCGCCCCAAGTTCGTCGAGGCCTTCCTGTCGAACCTGGTCAACTGGTCGTTCGCCGAAGCCAACTTCGCCTGAGCGTTCCTCGGGCCTTCGGGCCGAGCGCCGGGCCGCTCCCAAGCCGGCCCGCCTAGGCGATGTGCTTGCGGCTTGATGCCGCAAGCATCGCCGTCCCCTCGGGGGACCGGCCAGTTGTGCCCGCGTTCAGCAGGGTGCAACTGGACGAGGGGCCTATTGCGAGACCTGGATGACGTGCCGTACCAGCGGATAGACCTGGTGCTGCCAGCGCCGCCCGCTGAACACGCCGTAGTGGCCGACGTTGGGCTGGATGTAGTGGGTGCGCAGATAGAGCTTGAGGCTGCTGGCCAGGTCCTGGGCGGCCAGCGTTTGCCCGACCGAGCAGATGTCGTCGCGCTCGCCCTCCACGGTCAGCAGCGCGGTGCGGCGGATGGCCGCCGGGTTCACGCGCCGGCCCTTGAACATCAGCTCGCCGCGCGGCAGGTCGAAGGTCTGGAAGACGCGCTCCACCGTCTCCAGGTAGAAGTCCGCCGCCAGGTCGGCCACGGCCATGTACTCCTCGTAGAACAGCCGCGTGACCTCGGCCTTGTCGAACTCGTCGGTGACGAGGTGGCGGTAGTAGTCCTTGAAGGCATTGGCGTGCCGGTCCTTGTTCATGCTCATGAAGGCCGACAGCTGCACGAAGCCCGGGTAGACACGCCGGCCCGCGCCGCGGTGGCGCCAGGGCACGTGGCTGATCAGGTTCTTGCGGAACCACTCGATGGGCTTGCTGGTGGCCAGCTTGTTGACCTCGGTCGGGTTGACGCGGCAGTCGATGGGGCCGGCCATCAGCGTCAGGCTGGCCGGCGTGGCGGGATGATCGTCCTCGGCCATCAGCGCGACGGCGGCCAGCGCGCTGACGCAGGGCTGGCAGACCGCCACGACGTTGGCGGCCGGGCCGAGGGCGGCGATGAAGTCGATGAGATGCTGGGTGTACTCGTCCAGCCCGAAGCGGCCGGCCGACAGCGGCACGTCGCGGACGTTGTGCCAGTCGGTGATGTAGACGTCGTGGTCCTGCAGCAGCGTGCGCGCCGTGTCGCGCAGCAGCGTTGCGAAGTGGCCGGACATCGGCGCGACGACCAGGACCTTGGGTGAAGCCGGCGCGCCTTCACGGCGAAAGCGCAGCAGCGTCGCGAAGGGCGTCGTCAGCACGGCCTCCTCGGTCACGGGCCAGCGCTCGCTGCCGCTCACCGCTTCAGCGATGCGCCATGGCGGGCGCGTGTGCGTGACCTGGGCCAGCTCAAAGACCTGGCCGGCCGCCGCAATCTGGCGGGCCGGCAGCCAGCCGTTGTCGGCGATGCTGGGGTCCTGCAGGAAGGGCAGGGACCATCGTGTCGCCGCGCGCAGCGGCCACAGCAGATCGGCGTTGGCCTGGTAGGCGGGGTACATGGCAGCTCCTGCAAGGCCTGGATGGGCTCAACGACGCAAGGAGCGCGCCAGCATGGCATGGGGCTTGCGTCGTTGTGGGGCATACACCGCAAGGAGACGCCCATGTCTGTCGCCACGTCGACCCGATCTGCGGTTCGCAAAACCAGCAAGCCCGCCGTCGCCCCAGCGGCCACGCTGACGTTGAGCAGCAAGAACTACTCGTCCTGGTCGCTGCGCGGCTGGTTGTTGACCCGCTTTGCCGGCCTGGCCTTCGACGAGGTCATGGTGTCGCCCGACGACGAGGACGCGCGCAAGGAGCTGCTGCTGCTGGCGCCGTCCATCCGCGTGCCGTGCCTGCGCCACGAGGGTGTGACGGTGTGGAACACGCTGGCTATTGCCGAGTACCTGAACGAGACGTTTCCCAAGGCCGGCCTGTGGCCCGCGGACCGCATCGCGCGCGCGCATGCCCGCGCGGTCTGCGGCGAGATGAACTCGGGCTTCGCCAACCTGCGCTCGGCGCTGCCGATGAACCTCAAGGGCCATTTCCCGCGCCACAAGATCTGGGCCGGCGCCAAGCCCGACATCGAACGCATCATCGAGATCTGGAGCGACTGCCTGGCCAGCTACGGCGGCCCCTTCCTGTTCGGCAAGAAGCGCAGCGCGGCCGATGCGATCTTTGCGCCCGTGGCGACGCGCTTTCTCACCTACGACGTGCCCTTGCCGCCGGCCTGCGCGACCTACTGCGACACCATCCTGGCGATGCCGGAACTGCAGGCGTGGATCAAGGACGCCAAGCTGGAGCCCGAGGAGATCGAGCTGCTGGACATGGACTTCTGAAGTCAAACTGCCCCTCGCCCAGTCTCGCGCCGCTGCACTAGGTCGAGCCTGGTCGGTCCCCGCGGGGACGACGCCGCTCGCGGCATTGAGCCACAAACTGCCTCTGGTGGCCGCTGCGCTCAATCCCAGGGTGTCGGGACCGGCACGTCGCAGGGCGCCGGCGCGTCCACCGTCTTGAAGTCCGCCGGCGAGACGATCTCCAGGTACTCCATGTCCGGCGAGTAGTCGAACAGGTAGTGCACGATGCCTGGGCGCTGGTGCACGCAGTCGCCGGCCTCGACGAGGGTGATCTGATCCCCGTACATGAACCTGGCCCAGCCCTTGGTCATCAGCACGATCTGGAAATCCGCCTCATGACGGTGCCATCCGGTGCCCTTTTCGGGGGCCATGTTCGCCTTCACAAGGTGCGCGATGACGCGTCCGCCCGTGGCCGAGGCGACGCCGAGGTCGCGGTACAGGAAGAAGTCCCTGAGGCCGTCCGTGCGCCACGGCGTATCGCCGGGCTTCACATGGGAGAAGGTCGTGCCCGAGCCGGTGCTCGAGGTGCCGACGGGTTCAGACAGATCCGACATGGCCAAGCCTCCTGAAATGCTGAAGGAGACCTGGGAGCATGCAAGACGCATTCCCGGCGGCAGTCAGTTCAGTGCGACCTGGGCGGCGCGGCGTGCGATTGCCTTGATGCAAGTCATGGGCGCGACGGAGACGTTCGTCCAAGATGATCGGCGTGAGCACTCCGCCCCCAGGCCTGCGCGCGGCTGATGCCGACGCCCAACTCCTCGCCCCCTTCACGACCTGGCCCGACGGTCCGGCCGGTGCAGCGTTGTCGCAGTTCCAGGTGGCAGGCATGCATTGCGCGGCTTGCTCCGGCCTCATCGAGGACGCGCTGCTGAAGCTGCCGGGCGTGGAAGCCGCGAGCGTCAACCCGGCATCGGCACGGCTGGCGCTGCGCTGGCGGCCATCGCGCGTTGCGTTGGCCGACGTGCTCGCCGCGCTGCTGGCCGCGGGCTACCGCGCCACACCCGATGTCGCCGCGCCGGCGCGCGAACTGCGCCGGCAGGAAAGGCGACAGGCGCTGTGGCGGCTCTTCGTCGCCGGCTTCCTGATGATGCAGGTGATGATGCTGGCGACGCCGGCCTACGTGGCCGTCGCGGGCGAGCTGGCGCCGGATCTCGGCCGGCTGCTGCGCTGGGGCAGCTGGATGCTGACGCTGCCGGTCATCGCCTTCGCGGCGGGGCCTTTCTTTGGCGGCGCATGGCGCCAGTTGCGCGCCGGCCGGCTGGGCATGGATGTGCCGGTCGTGCTGGGCATCGCCGTCACCTTCGTCGCCAGCACGGGCGCCTTGTTCGACCCCGGCGGGCCGCTCGGGCATGAGGTCTATTTCGACTCGCTGACGATGTTCATCGCGCTGCTGCTGCTGGCGCGCTGGTTCGAACTGGGTGCACGCCATCGCGCGGCCGAGGCGTTGGAGGCGGTGGCCGGAGCTTTGCCCACAGTGGCCGAACGCTTGAACGAGGACGGTACAAGCGAGCGCGTCCCGCCCGAGGCGCTGCGCGCGGGCGATCGCATCCGCGTCGCGGCCGGCGAGGCCTTCGCGGCGGACGGCTGCGTGCTTTCCGGGCAGGGCTGGGTCAACGAGGCGCTGCTGACCGGCGAATCCGCGCCGGTGGCCAAGGCGGTGGGCGACGCGGTCGTGGCGGGCAGCCTCAATGTCGATGGGCCGCTTGTCGTCGCCGTGCTGCGCGTGGGCGCGGACACGACCGCGCAGGGCATCGTGCGGCTGATGCAGCAGGCGCAGAGCCAGCGGCCGGGGACGCGGGGCATCGTCGACCGCGTGGCTGCCGGCTTCACGGCGGTCGTGCTCCTGCTGGCGATGGGTGCGGGCCTGGCGTGGTGGTGGATCGAGCCGTCGCGTGCGCTGGCCGTCGCGGTGGCCGTGCTCATCGTGACCTGCCCCTGCGCGCTGACGCTGGCCGCGCCCGCCGCATGGCTGACGGCCAGCGGCGCGCTCGCGCGGCGCGGGCTGTTGCTGACTGACCTGTCGGCGCTGGAGAGGCTGTGTGCGGTCGGCACCGTCGTGTTCGACAAGACCGGCACGCTCACCGAAGAGCGGCTGCGGCTGCGCCGCCACTGGGCGGATGGCGCGAACGCGGATGCGCTGCTGGGCGCGGCGCGCAGCCTGGCCGCGCTGTCGCGCCACCCGCATGCGCAGGCGATCGTGGATGGCCGCGAAGCCGGCGTGTGGAGCGACGTGCGCGAGATCCCGGGCCGCGGCGTCGAGGCGCGTGACGCAACCGGCAAGGTCTGGCGCCTGGGCTCGCCGGGCTGGCTGCGCGAACGACCCGACCACGACGCGCGCCTGGCCTTCGGCTGCGCCGACTGCGTGCTGTGGCTGGACCTGGCCGAAGCGCCGCGCGCCGACGCGGCCGAGGCCATCGCCGCCTTGCGCGCAAATGGGCAGCGCGTACGCCTGCTGTCCGGCGACCAGCCCGATGCCGTCGCGCGCGTAGCTGCCGCGCTGGACATCGTGCACTGGCAGGCCGGCGCGACGCCGGAAAGCAAGCTCGCCGCGCTGCGTGGCTGGCAGGCCGACGGCGAGCGCGTGCTGATGGTCGGTGACGGCATCAACGACGCGCCCGTGCTCGCCGCCGCGGACGTGCGCATCGCGATGGGGCAGGGCGCCATGCTCGCGCGCAGCGCCGCGGATGCGCTGCTGGTCTCCGGCCGGCTGATGGCCGTGCCGCAGGCGCTCGTGCTGGCACGCAAGACGCGCCGCGTGCTGCGCCAGAACCTGGCCTGGGCAGCGCTCTACAACCTGGCCTGCGTGCCGCTGGCGCTGACGGGCTGGCTGCTGCCGCTGGCCGCCGGCGTGGGCATGGCCTGCAGCTCGCTGTTCGTCGTGCTGAACGCACAACGGCTCAACCGCTGAACCGGCATGGACATCCTCTACCTGCTGATCCCGTTCTCGGTCGTGCTGGTGCTGCTGATCGTGGCCGTTTTCGGCTGGGCCGTGAACAACGGGCAACTCGATGGCTTCGAGCATGAGGCCGAACGCATCCTGCTTGATGAGGATCAAGGCGCCTGAGCCGCTGCCCGCCAAGAATCGTTCGCATCAGACTGAAGGAGTCACGATGGCGAACGACAGAGCTCCGGCCACCCCCGGAGCGGTTTACGAGGACGGGCCGGTACGCGCATTCGCGCTGGCCGCCGTGCTCTGGGGTGTGGTGGGCATGACGGTGGGGGTGCTCATCGCTGCGCAGCTCGCCTGGCCGGACCTGAACCTGGGCATTCCATGGCTGAGCTACGGTCGCCTGCGGCCGCTGCATACCAACGCGGTCATCTTCGCGTTCGGTGGCTGCACGCTGATGGCCACCAGCTACCACGTCGTGCAGCGCACGGGCCAGGCGCGCCTGTTCGCGCCCGCCCTCGCGTGGTTCCACTTCTGGTGCTGGCAGCTGGTCATCGTCGCCGCGGCCATCACGCTGCCGCTGGGCATCACGCGCGGCAAGGAATACGCGGAACTCGAGTGGCCCATCGGCATCCTGATCACGATCGCCTGGGTGGCCTATGCCATCGTCTTCTTCGGCACCATCGGGCGGCGCAAGGTGCGCCACATCTACGTGGCCAACTGGTTCTTCGGCGCCTTCATCCTCGCCGTCGCGCTGCTGCACCTGGTCAACGGCGCGGTCATCCCGGTCACCTTGTGGAAGAGCTATTCTGCCTACGCCGGCGTGCAGGACGCGATGGTGCAGTGGTGGTACGGCCATAACGCGGTGGGCTTCTTCCTGACCGCGGGATTCCTGGGGATGATGTACTACTACATCCCCAAGCAGGCCGAACGGCCGGTCTACAGCTACCGGCTCTCCATCGTCCACTTCTGGGCGCTGATCTTCACCTACATGTGGGCGGGTCCGCACCACCTGCACTACACGGCGTTGCCGGACTGGGCGCAGAGCGTGGGCATGATCTTCAGCCTGGTGCTGCTGGCGCCGAGCTGGGGCGGCATGATCAACGGCGTCATGACGCTGTCGGGCGCCTGGCACAAGCTGCGCGACGACCCCATCCTGAAGTTCCTCATCGTCGCGCTGTCGTTCTACGGCATGTCGACCTTCGAGGGGCCGATGATGTCGATCAAGACCGTCAATGCGCTGTCCCACTACACCGACTGGACGGTGGGCCACGTGCACAGCGGCGCGCTGGGCTGGGTCGGGCTGATCTCGATGGGGTCGCTCTACCACCTGATCCCGCGCATGTTCGGTCGCACGCAGATGTACTCGAAGAGCGCCATCGAGCTGCACTTCTGGATCGCGACGCTGGGCATCGTGCTCTACATCGCCGCGATGTGGATCGCCGGTGTCATGCAGGGCCTGATGTGGCGCGCGGTCAACCCGGATGGCACGCTGGTCTACACCTTCGTCGAGAGCGTCAAGGCGACCTGGCCCTTCTACGTGATCCGGCTGGTGGGCGGGTTGCTGTACCTGAGCGGCATGCTGGTGATGGCCTGGAACGTCATCAAGACCGTGCAGGTCGGCCAATCGCAGCGTGTGCGCATCCCTAACGTGCTGGCGCATGCCTGAAGTGACATGAAGCCCCTCGTCCAACGAGTACGTTGCCCGGTCCCCCGCGGGGACGGCGATGTCAGCCGGATCGACCGGCAGGCACATCGCCCAACGCGGGCCGGCTTGGGAGCGGCCCTGCACTCGGCCCGCAAGTTTTCAGCGCCGCTATGCGCGGCGGAGGCATTGACATGAGTACAAACACAGAACGCATCACCGGCCACCAGCGCATCGAGACCAGCAACCTGCTGATGATCGTGCTGGTGCTGCTGACCGTGCTGGTCGGCGGCGTCGTCGAGATCGTGCCGCTGTTCTTCCAGCGCTCCACGACCCAGGCGGCCCCCGGCCTCAAGCCCTACACGCCGCTGCAGCTGGCGGGCCGCGACATCTACCTGCGCGAGGGTTGCTACAACTGCCACTCGCAGATGATCCGCCCGCTGCTGGCCGAGACGCTGCGCTATGGCCACTACTCCACCGCGGGCGAGTTCGTCTACGACCACCCCTTCCAGTGGGGCAGCAAGCGCACCGGGCCCGACCTGCACCGCGTGGGCGGCAAGTACAGCGACGAGTGGCACCGCATCCACCTGAACAACCCGCGCGACGTCGTGCCGGAGTCCAACATGCCGGCCTACTCCTGGCTCGCGGGCGCGCCGGTGGACGCCGCCGTGCTGCCCGCCAAGCTGCGCGCCATGCGCATGCTGGGCGTGCCCTACAGCGACGCCGACATCCAGGGTGCTGCCGAGGCCGCCGCCGGCAAGACCGAACTGGACGCGCTGGTCGCCTATCTGCAGGTGCTGGGCACCTCGGCGGCATCGATCAAGGAGGCCCGCAATGGGAATCAATGAACTGCGTGCGGCCGTGACGCTGGTGTCGCTGGCCGTCTTCATCGGCATCGTCGTATGGGCCTGGCGCGGCCACTTCGACTCCGCGGCCGCGTTGCCGCTTGAGGGAGATGACGCATGAGTGATTTCTTCAACAGTGGCTGGTCCACCTTCGTCGCCGTCGCGACGGTGGGTGGCTTGCTGGCCTGCCTGGTGCTGCTCTTCATCGCCAGCCGCCGCCAGGTCATGGCGACCGACAACACCACCGGCCACGTCTGGGACGAGGATCTGCGCGAGCTGAACAACCCGCTGCCGCTGTGGTGGATGGGCCTGTTCGTGCTGACCATCCTGTTCGCCGGCATCTACCTGGCGCTCTACCCCGGCATGGGCAGCAGCGCTGGCAAGCTGGGCTGGACGAGTGTGACCGAGCACGCTGCCGACACCGCGCAGGCGCGCGCCGCGATGGCACCCGTCTACGCGAGCTTCGATGGCCTGGCGCCCGAGCAACTGGCGCGCGACCCCAAGGCGCATGCCATCGGCGAGCGGCTGTTCGCCAACAACTGCGCCCAGTGCCACGGCGCGGATGCCAAGGGTTCCAAGGGCTTCCCCAACCTGACCGACAACGACTGGCTCTGGGGCGGCAGCTACGACACCATCGTCGAGACCATCACCAAGGGCCGCGAAGGCAACATGCCCGTGATGGCACCCGCCGTGGGCACCAGCGAGGACGTGCGCAACGTGGCGCACTACGTGCTGTCGCTGTCGGGCAGCCCGCACAACCCGCTGTATGCGCAACTGGGCAAGCCGCACTTCACGGCCTGCGCGGCCTGCCACGGTCCGGGCGGCAAGGGCAATCCGGCGCTGGGCGCACCCAACCTGTCCGACAAGATCTGGCTGCATGGCTGGGGCGAGACCGCCGTCATGGCGATGGTCAACAACGGCAAGCACAACGTGATGCCTGCGCACGGCGAGCGGCTCACGCCCGAGCAGATCCGCGTGCTGGCGGCCTATGTGTGGGGCCTGTCGCAATCGCA
The DNA here is from genome assembly GCA_019509985.1 of Burkholderiales bacterium. Lineage (GTDB taxonomy): Bacteria > Pseudomonadota > Gammaproteobacteria > Burkholderiales > Burkholderiaceae_C > Pelomonas. The sequence goes on from JAEKLF010000065.1 coordinate 15,669, forward strand.
GTCGCAGGACGTCGCCGCCGCGCATTGATCCCATGAAGCCTCCCGCCGCGCCCATCCCGGGCGACGCCACCCAGGTCATCCGGCTCTACCGCTCGGAAGACAAGATCCACCCGCGCGCGGTGGACGGCTTCTACGCGCGCTGGCGCTGGGCCTTCGTCGCGCTGACGCAGCTGGTGTTCTACGGCCTGCCCTGGCTGAGCTGGGGCGACCGCCCCGCCGTGCTGTTCGACCTCGGGGCGCGCCGTTTCTACGTCTTCGGCCTGGTGCTGTATCCGCAGGACTTCGTCTACCTGACGGCCCTGCTGCTGATCTCGGCCTACGCGCTGTTCCTGTTCACGGCCGTGGCGGGGCGGCTGTGGTGCGGCTTCGCCTGCCCACAGACGGTCTATACCGAGCTGTTCACACGCATCGAGCATTGGTTCGAGGGCGACCGCAACGCGCGGCTGCGGCTGGATCAGGCGCCTTGGGGCTTCAACAAGCTCGTGCGCAAGACCGGCAAGCAGTTGGTGTGGATCGCGCTCGGACTGTGGACGGGCTTCAGCTTCGTCGGCTACTTCACACCGATCCGCACGCTCGCCAGCGAGGTGCTGAGCCTGGGCCTCGGCCCGTGGGAAGCCTTCTGGGTGCTGTTCTACGGCTTCGCCACCTATGGCAACGCCGGCTACATGCGCGAGCAGGTCTGCAAGTACATGTGCCCCTACGCGCGCTTTCAAAGCGCGATGTTCGACCGCGACACGCTGATCGTCAGCTACGACGTCGAGCGCGGCGAACCCCGTGGCAAGAACGCGCAGCGCGGCAAGAAGGGCGAGGCCCGCAGCGCGGCGGTGGGTGACTGCATCGACTGCAACCTGTGCGTGCACGTCTGCCCGACCGGCATCGACATCCGCGAGGGCCTGCAGTACGAGTGCATCGGCTGCGCGGCCTGCATCGACGTCTGCAACGGCGTCATGGACAAGATGGCCACGCCGCGTGGGCTGATCCGCTTCGACACCGAGAACGGCCTGGAGCAGCACCTGAGCCGCGCGCAACGCTGGGGCCGGGTGCTGCGCCCGCGCGTGCTGATCTACGGCACGGTGCTGCTGCTCATCTGCACCGGCGTGCTGTGGAGCCTTCTGTCGCGCCACAGCTTCCGCGTCGACGTCGTGCGCGACCGCGCCTCGCTGGCTCGCCTTGTGGAGGACGGCTGGGTCGAGAACGTCTACCGGCTGCAGCTGATGAACGCGACCGAGTCGCCGCAGCGCTACCGCCTGGAGGCGGAGGGCCTGCCTGGCCTGGCGTTGAGCCAGGCGGTCTCGGTGGAGGTCGGTCCCGCCGAGGCGCGCTGGGTGGCCGTGGGCCTGCGTGTGCCGCCCGAGATCGCTCAGACCCTCAAGCCCGGTGCCCATCCGGTCGTTTGGCGCATCCGCCGCGACGGCGACGGCGCCGAGACCCTCACCGAGAAATCCACCTTCGTGCTGCCGCGCTGAGCGGCCAGGAGAACGCGATGAATGCAACGTCCACCCCGCCCGCCGCCTGGCGCGAACCCATGGTCTGGCTGGTGGTCGGCGGGCCGGCCACGGTCGTCGTGGCCAGCTTCTTCACGCTGGCGCTGGCCATCCACCACCCCGACCCGCCGCTGGACCTGCACGCCACGGCCCAGCACGCGGCCGACGACGCGGAGCCGGCCGACGTGCGGGCTCACTCGGGCGACATCGTGCCCGCCATGGTCGCGCGCAACCACGCGGCCACCGGCACGGCGGGAGTGAAGCAGTGACGGGTGCCCCGGGCCCATCGCGCGTCGTTCGCTTCGCGATGGCGGTGGCCTGGTCGTCGTTCCTTGCGGCCGGCGTGCTGGAGATGCTGGTCTTCGCCGTCGTCGATCCGGGCGACATGCGCTGGTTCGGCGCGGCGCCGGTCGAGCTGTCGGCGCTGGCGATCTACACGGCCAGCTTCCTGATCTTCTGGAGCGTCATCGCGCTGGGCGCCAGCCTCACGCTGCTGCTCGTCAACCTGCCGGACGAGGAGCGGCCCCCTCGTCAGGCGCCGGGCTGGCCCAGGTAGAAGCGGCGAACGAGCCCTGCACGCCCGCTCGGCCCGCGCAGGCGGCGCCACTCGTCGTTGCAAATGCTCGCCGTAGTCGAGCTACGGCGGCGCTTTGTGCCTAGATTGGCGCCACCTGCGCGACCCGCTCGGACGCGCCGGATTCGCTCACCGCTTCTGAGTGACGACGCGAGCCCCGCGGTCATAGGTCCAGTAGGCCCAGGCCCAATCCAGCAGCACGACGAAGCGGTTGCGGTAGCCGATCAGGAAGTAGACGTGGGCGAACAGCCAGAACAGCCAGGCCGGGTAGCCGGAGAAGCGCAGCTGGCCGGCCGGCGTGCCCAGGTCGACCACGGCGCTGTTGCGGCCGATGGTGGCGAGGTTGCCGTAGTCGGCGTAGCGGAAGGGCAGGGTGGCCTGGCCGCTCAAGCGGCGCTTGATGTTGGTTGCCGCCCAGCGGCCCATCTGCTTGGCGCCGGGCGACACGCCGGGCACGGGCCTGGATTCCTTCCCCGGCGCATGGCTTTGCGCAGCGGCGAGGTCGCCGACGACCTGGATGTTCGGGTGGCCCTGCAGGCTCAGGTCGGGCTCGACGACGACGCGGCCGGCGCGGTCCAGCGTGCAGCCGGTCGCGTCCGCCAGCGCGCGGCCCAGCGGTGACGCGGCCACGCCGGCGGCCCAGACGACGCAGCGGCTTTGCAGGCGCTCGGGGCCGGCGGCGGTCGTGATGTCCAGGCCCTCGGCATCGATGTTGGTGACGCGGGCGCCGAGCTTGACCTCGACGCCCAGCGCCGCAAGCTGCTCGCGGGCACGTTCGCTCAAGCTCTCGGGCATGGCTTGCAGCACGCGCGGGCTGCCTTCCACCAGCAGCACGCGCGCCTGGCGCGGGTCGATGCGGCGGAACTCGCCGGGCAGCGTGTGCCGTGCGATCTCGGCGAAGGTGCCGGCCAGCTCCACGCCGGTCGGCCCGCCGCCCACGACGACGAACTGCAGCAACGCGGCGCGCTTCACGGGGTCGTCCTCGCGCTCGGCCATCTCGAAGGCCAGCAGCACGCGGCGGCGGATCTCGAAGGCGTCGTCCAGCGTCTTCAGCCCCGGCGCATGCGGTGCCCAGTCGTCGCGGCCGAAGTAGCTGTGCGTGGCGCCGGCGGCGACGATGAGGTGGTCCCAGCGCAGCGTGGCGCCATCCTTCAGCGCGACCGTCTGTGCGGCGGCGTCAAGGGCGACGACCTCGCCCATCAACGTCGTCACGTTGCGCTGGCGGCGGAACAGGTGGCGGATGGGCGCGGCGATCGACGGCGCCGAGAGCCCCGCCGTGGCCACCTGGTAGAGCAGCGGCTGGAAGAGGTGGTGGTTGGTCTTGTCGATGACGGTGACATCGACTTCGGCGGTGCGCAGCGCGCGTGCCGCTTCCAGGCCGCCAAAACCGCAGCCGATGATGAGGACTTGGGGACGCATGGGGTCATCCTACGCTCGCCCATGTTGCGCCGCAGCATGAGCGACCGCATGCCCCTGAACGGCTTGTTGCAACGTGATGCAAGGACGGCGCGCGGTCCTACGCCGGCGCGCCGTGGCGACCCTTAGCATGCGGCGCGCCCGTGCGGCACCCGGGCCGCTGCCGCACGATGCCCCTGGACACGCTCGCCCACACCCCTTCGCTCGCTTCCGCCCCTCGGCCTGCATCGCCCGGCGAGGAGGCCGGGCTGCGCCTGCGCGCCGGACGGCTGCGCGGCCTGTCCTTCCACCAATGCTTGCTCGCCGCCTTCCTGCTGATCACGGCGCTGCTGGGCGGTGCCGCGGCCCAGGCGATGTTCGCGCTGGAGCATGTCGCGCTGCAGGGCCGCGAGGCCTCGCAGAACGCCGCCGACCTGACGACCCAGGTGCAGCGGCTGGCCGAGCGCACGGTGGCGATGGAGCGCAGCGCCCGGCAGTTCCTGGTGCTGGACGACGCGTCCTTGCGCGAGCGCTTCCAGGCGGCTTGGGCAGACGCCCGGGCCACGCAGACGGCGCTCGCTGCGCTGTTGGCCGAGCCGGCGGCCAAGCCGCTGTTTGCCGAGTGGCGCACCCAGGCCGAGGCGGCATGGGAGGTGCTGCAGACCCCCGCTCGTGCGCGCCCGGCGGCGCTGCGGCGGCTGACGCCGGTCTTCGCCCGCCTGCATGGCCTCAACGAAACGCTGACCGAGCAGAGCCAGCGTGCGATGGACCGCCGCAACGACGCCGTACTGGCCGAGCTGGAGCAGCAGCGCCGCCTCATCAGCGCGCAGGTGCTCGGCGCCATCGCGCTGGCCGTGCTGCTGGCGCTGGGCTTCGGCCACTGGCTGCTGCGCCCGCTCGCCCACGTCGAGGCCGCCATCGGCCGGCTGGGCGACAACCGTTTCGACGAGCCCGTCGACGTGCGCGGCCCCGCCGACCTGCGCCGGCTAGGGCGCCAGCTGGAGTGGTTGCGCCAGCGCCTGGCGACGCTGGAGTCCGACAAGACGCGCTTCGTGCGCCACATCTCCCACGAGCTGAAGACACCGATGGCCTCCATCCGTGAAGGCGCGGCGCTGCTGCGAGACGGCGTCGCCGGGCCGCTGACGGCCGACCAGGGCGAGATCGTGCGCATCCTGGGCGACAACAGCGCGGCGCTGCAGCGCCAGATCGAGGACCTGCTGCGCTACCAGACGCTGGCGTCGGACTCCCAGCAGCTGCAGCGCCAGCCGGTGGACTTGCCCGCGCTGCTGGCGCGCGTGGTGGACGACCAGCGCCTGCTCTGGCAGGCGAAGGCGCTGCAGGTGCGCATTGCGGCCGATCCCTGCAGCGCGGTCGTCGACGGCGAGAAGCTGGGCATGGTGTTCGCCAACCTGCTGGCCAACGCGGTGCGCTTCAGCCCGCCGGGCGGCGTCGTCATGCTGGCGCTGGGGCGGGACGAGGCCAAGGTCTGGATGGACTGCATCGACGCCGGCCCCGGCGTGGCGCCCGAGGATGTCGGCCGCATCTTCGACCCCTTCTACCAAGGCCGAAACCAGGCCCCCGGCGCGCGCCGCGGCAGCGGCATCGGCCTGTCCATCGTGCGTGAGATCGTGCAGGCGCATGGCGGCTCATGCGGCCTGCTGCCCAGCGATCGTGGCGCTCATTTCCGGATCGAGATTCCTTATGCGAAGTCATCGAAGACTGCTTGAAGTTGGCTTGCTGCTGCTGGTGACGGCCGCGCTGACGGCCTGCGAGACGCCGGCGTCGGCGCCTGTGCCGCCATCACCGCCGCCCGCGCTGGTCTGCCCTGAGCCGCCGGCGCCGCAGCCGGCCGAGGTCGATGAGCTGAAGGCCGCGCTGGCCTACGCCACCGAGCTGCGCACGCGCACCACGCCCGAGCTGACGCCCATTCCGGAAGCCACCAACGTCGTCGCCGTGCAGGCCATGCGCAAGGCGTTGGCTCTGAGCCAGGGCCGCAGCAGCGCCGAACTGCAGCAGGCCGTGGCGCAGTTGGACATCGTCAATGCCGCGACCGACCCGCAAGCCGAGCAACTCAAGCCCCTGGCCGGGCTGCTGGGCGCGCGCCTGGCCGAACAGCGCCGCCTGCAGGACAGCGTCGACAAGCTGAACCAGCAACTGCGCGAGGCCCAGCGCCGCAACGACCAGCTCAATGAAAAGCTGGAAGCCCTCAAGGCCATCGAGCAGACGCTGCCGGCCAAGCCCGGTGGCGCGCCGCGATGAAGGAGGGCAGGGCATGAGCAGCCAAGCCTCCATCCTCGTCGTCGACGACGACGCCGACCTGCTGCGCCTGATGACGATGCGCCTCACCGCCGCGGGCCACGCGGTGCAGGCCGTCTCCAGCGCCGAGGCCGCGCTGGCCCACCTGGCCGTCAAGCTGCCGGCGCTGGTCATCACCGACGTGCGCCTGCCAGGACTGGACGGCCTGGCGCTGTTCGACGAGGTGCGCAACCGCCATCCCTCGCTGCCCTTCATCCTGCTGACCGCACACGGCAACATTCCCGACGCCGTCGAGGCCACGACGCGCGGCGCGCATGCCTACCTGACCAAGCCCTTCGACGGCAAGGAGCTGATGGAGAAGATCAGCCAGGCGCTGCTGCTGAACGCGCCGGCGCCGACGCCGTTTGCCGGCGATGGCGCCTGGCGCAGCGAGATCCTCAGTCGCAGCCCGCGCATGGCCGAGGTGCTGGCCGAGGCGCGGCTGGTGGCCGCGACCGACGCCAGCGTGCTGATCTCGGGCGACAGCGGCACCGGCAAGGAGCTTCTGGCACGCGCCATCCACAAGGCCAGCCCGCGCGCGGCCAAGCCCTTCATCGCCGTCAACTGCGCGGCCATCCCCGAGGCGCTCCTGGAATCCGAGCTCTTCGGCCATGTGAAGGGCGCCTTCACCGGCGCGCAGGGGCATCGGCAGGGCCTGATCCCGGCGGCGCAGGGCGGCACGGTGTTCCTGGACGAGATCGGCGACATGCCGCTGGCACTGCAGGTCAAGCTGCTGCGCGTGCTGCAGGAGCGCATGGTGCGGCCGGTGGGCAGCAATGAGGCGGTGGCGGTGGACGTGCGCGTGCTGTCGGCCACGCACCGCGACCTGGAGCTGGCGATGAGCGAGGGCCAGTTCCGTCCCGATCTCTTCTACCGGCTCAATGTCGTCAAGCTGCGCCTGCCGCCGCTGTCCGAGCGGCGCGAGGACATCGCGCTGCTGGCCCAGCACTTCCTGCTGACACTGGCCGAGCGGCATCGCAAGCCGGTCAAGGGCTTCGCGCCCGACGCGCTGGAGGCGCTGGTGACGGCGCCCTGGCCGGGCAATGCGCGCCAGCTCTACAACGTCGTCGAGCAGGTCTGCGTGCTGGCCACGGCGGCGCTGGTGCCGCTGGCCCAGGTGCAGCGCGCGCTGCAGACGCCGTCGGCCGAGGTGCTGAATTACCAGCACGCCAAGCAGCGCTTCGAGCGCGACTACCTGAACCAGTTGCTCAAGCTCACGTCCGGCCATGTCGCCGAGGCCGCGCGGCTGGCCGACCGCAACCGCACGGAGTTCTACCGGCTGATGCAGAAGCACGGGCTGGACCCGCAGCTGTTCCGCACCGACGCATCCTCCGAAGGGCCGGCGTCGGGGTTTGGCGACATCAAGAACCCAGGCGAATCAGGCACTTAGCTCACGAGAGCCGCAACTTGTCGCCACTCGGCGACAAAACCGCGGGGCTGACCGGGCCTGCGGCACCCCTCGGACCGTGATGTATTGCCCAAGTTGTTGATTCGAAAGCGAAATCAAGAACTGGCACAGCGCTTGCGCTAAGCCTGTCGTGGTGCCGCTCGGCATCGCCTTCGATTCACGCATCTTCAGGAGATCTGCATGCGACAAACATCTACCTTCGCCCGACTGCTGTCCGCCGCCCTGATGGCAGGTGCCGCCACCGCAACCTTCGCCGCCGACCAAGCACCGGCGAACGATCCGGCTCCCGCCCCGGCCGATCAGGTTGCGCAGGCGCAAACCGCCGGCGACGCCACGATTGCGAGTCAGGCCCAGGCAGCACTGCAGCAGGACAAGGACCTGGCGGCCTTGCCGCTGACCGTCAGCACCACCAGCGCAGGCGTGGTCGTGCTGAAGGGCGCGGCGCCCAGCGCCGACCTGGCCAGGAAGGCCCTCAAGGTCGTGCAGGCCGTGCCAGGCGTGAAGGAAGTGCGAAACGAGATCAAGGTCGGCTGAGCCGGCACCTGAGGCCTCTGTCCCCGGCCTCGCACAAGGCCCTGTGAGCGCGAGCTTGCAGGGCCTTTGTGCGCCCGGCGTCAGCAGTGGCTGTTGTTGACCAGCGCCTGCAGGCCGGCCTGGTCGAGGATGCGCAGCTGGCGCTGCTTGACCTCCATCAGCCCGTCGTGCTGGAACTTGGAGAAGGTGCGGCTGACCGTTTCCAGCTTCAGCCCAAGATAGCTGCCGATCTCCTCGCGTGTCATGCGCAGCACGAGGCTGGACGCCGAGAAGCCGCGCGCCTGCAGCCGTCGCGTCAGGTTCAGCAGGAAGGCGGCGAGCCGCTCCTCCGCGCGCATATTGCCCAGCAGCAGCATGACGCCGTGGTCGCGCACGATCTCGCGGCTCATGATCTTGTGGAACTGGCGCTGCAGCACGGTGAACTCGCGCGACAACGTTTCTAGCTGGCCGTAGGGAATCGTGCAGACGGACGAGTCCTCCAGCGCGACCGCGTCGCAGTGGTGGTGGTCGCTGCTGATGCCGTCCAGCCCCAGCAGCTCGCCGGCCATCTGGAAGCCCGTGACCTGATCGCGTCCGTCCTCGCTGTTGACGCAAGTCTTGAAGAAGCCGGTGCGCACGGCGTACAGCGCCTCGAAGCGCTCGCCGTTGCGGAACAGGTGCTCGCCGCGCGGCACGCTGCGGCGTTTGGCGACGAGGCCGTCGAGCTGTTGCAATTCGGCGGGATTGAGCCCCACCGGCAGGCAGAGCTCGCGCAGATTGCAGCTGGAGCAGGCCACCCTCAGCGGCTCCAGGGGGCCGCAGGAGCGCGCGGGCATGTCGGGAATGATGGGCATGCTCATGGCGCCAGGCAGAGTCGTCAGCATGGAGCGGATTCTTCGTCCTCCGACCCGCGGCGTCATTGACCTGGGTCAAGGCCCGGCCCGGCCAGCCTCGGCACAGTGGCGGCATGGCTGCCGTAACTGACTGCACTCTTCACCCCGACCTGCTGGATGCCAACATGAGGCGCCACGACGTGGCCGGCCCACGCTACACGTCCTACCCGACGGCCGACCGCTTCGTCGAGGCTCACCAGGCGCCGCAGCACCTGCAGGCGCTGCGCCAGCGCGGCATGGCCCAGCCGCTGTCGGTCTACATACACATCCCGTTCTGCGAACAGCTCTGCTACTACTGCGCCTGCAACAAGGTCATCACCAAGCACCATGAGCGCGCCGCGCCGTATCTGACCGCGCTGGAGGCCGAGATGGATCTCGTCGCGGGTGCGCTGGGCGGCGCGGCGCCGGCGTCACAGCTGCACCTGGGTGGCGGCTCGCCGACCTTCCTGTCCGATGACGAGCTGACCGCACTGATGGCCGCGCTGCGCCGGCGCTTCAAGCTGCTGCCCGGCGCGGAGCTGTCGATCGAGGTGGACCCGCGCACGGTGGACGCCGCGCGGCTGGCACACCTGAAGTCGCTGGGCTTCAACCGCCTGTCCTTCGGCGTGCAGGACTTCGACCCCGCCGTGCAGAAGGCCGTGCACCGCGTGCAGCCGTTCGACTCGGTGGCGGCGCTGATGCGCACCGCCCGCGAACTGGGCTTCTCGTCCATCAGCGTGGACCTGATCTACGGCCTGCCGCTGCAGACGGCCGCGAGCTTCGCGCGCACCATCGCCCAGGTGGCCGAGCTGCGGCCGGACCGCATCGCGATGTATGCCTACGCCCACCTGCCGCAGCGCTTCAAGCCGCAGCGCCGCATCGTGGCCGAGCTGCTGCCGCCCGCGGGCGACAAGCTGGCCATGCTGTCGGGCGCCATCAGCGCGTTGCTGGGCGAGGGCTACGCCTATATCGGCATGGACCACTTCGCGCTGCCCGACGACCCGCTGGCCGTCGCGAAGCGCCAGGGCCTGCTGCACCGCAACTTCCAGGGCTACTCCACGCAGCCGGACTGCGACCTCGTGGGTCTGGGCGTGTCGGCCATCAGCCGCATCGGCGCCACCTACGCGCAGAACGCCAAGACGCTGGACGAGTACGAAGACGCGCTGCGCCTGCAGCAGCTGCCCGTGCAGCGCGGCCTGGCGCTGACGCGCGATGACCTGCTGCGCCGTGCCGTCATCATGGCGCTGATGTGCCAGGGACGCGTCGAGTTCGAGTCCATCGCGGCGTCCTATCTCGTGGACGTGCCGCGTTACTTCGCCGCCGAGTTGGAGCGCCTGGGCCAGCTCGCCGGCCAGGGTCTCGTCGAGCTGGAGGCTGGCGCCATCCAGGTCACGCCGCTGGGCTGGTATTTCGTGCGCGCGGTGGCGATGGTGTTCGACCGCTACTGCCAGGCCGACGCGAGCCGCGAGCGCTTCTCGAAAATCATTTGATGAGCCTTGACGCCGCACTCATCGGCTCCGCCGCGCTGATGGGCCTGGCCGCCGCGCCGCACTGCGCGCTGATGTGCAGCACGCCCTGCGCGCTGGCGGCTCGCGGCCGGCGCGAGCAGACCCGGCTGCTGGCGGGCCGCCTGCTGGGCTACAGCGTGGCGGGCATCGTCGCCGCTGCATCGGCGCAGACGCTGGCGCGCATGTCCCAGGGCACCGCCGTGCTGCAACCGCTGTGGGCGCTGTTGCAGGCGGCGCTGCTGGTGCTCGGCATCAGCCTCATCGTTCGCGGCCGCGTGCCCGTATGGCTGGCCAATGCGCGATGGCGGCCGATGCCCGGGCGCAGCTTCACGACCGGCCTGGCCTGGGTGGCCATGCCGTGCGGCCTGCTGCATGCGGCGCTGCTGCTGTCAGCGCTGTCCAGCTCGCCGCTGGGCGGTGGGCTGGCGATGGCGGCGTTTGCAGTCACCAGCACGCTGGGCCTGACCGTCGCGCCGGCCTGGCTCGCGCGGCTGCCGCGGCGTGTGGGCGACGCCTCGCCGGCTCTGCGCCTGGCCGGCGTGGGCCTGGCGCTGGCGTCAGGCTGGGCGCTCGCCCATGGGGTTTGGCAGCGCATCGCGCTGGTCTGCTGACACGGCCATAAACTCGCCGAGTTTTGTTTCCCTCGCTTCTTTGCGAAAGCCCCCCAAGCCATGTACCAACACATCAATGTGCCTGCAGGCGGCCAGAAGATAACGGTCAATGCCGACTTCTCGCTGAACGTCCCCGACCAGCCCATCATTCCCTACATCGAAGGCGACGGCACCGGTCTCGACATCACGCCGGTCATGCTCAAGGTGGTGGACGCGGCCGTGGCCAAGGCCTACGGCGGCGCGAAGAAGATCCACTGGATGGAGATCTACGCCGGCGAGAAGAGCACCCGGGTCTACGGTCCCGATGTGTGGCTGCCCGAAGAGACGCTGAAGGTGCTGAAGGACTACGTCGTCTCCATCAAGGGTCCGCTGACCACGCCGGTCGGCGGCGGCATCCGCTCGCTGAACGTCGCGCTGCGCCAGGAGCTGGACCTCTACGTCTGCCTACGCCCGGTGCAGTACTTCGACGGCGTGCCGAGCCCCGTGAAGGAGCCGCACAAGGTCGACATGGTCATCTTCCGCGAGAACTCGGAGGACATCTACGCCGGCATCGAATACGAGGCCGAGAGCGACAAGGCCAGGAAGCTCATCAAGTTCCTGCAAGAGGAAATGGGCGTCAAGAAGATCCGCTTCCCGGACACCTCGGGCATCGGCATCAAGCCCGTCAGCCGTGAAGGCACCGAGCGCCTGGTGCGCAAGGCCATCCAGTACGCCATCGATAACAACAAGCCCAGCGTGACCATCGTGCACAAGGGCAACATCATGAAGTACACGGAGGGCGCTTTCCGTGACTGGGCCTACGCGCTGGCGCAGAAGGAATTCGGCGCCGAGCCGATCGACGGCGGCCCGTGGTGCAAGGTCAAGAATCCGAAGACGGGCAAGGACATCACCATCAAGGACGTCATCGCCGACGCCTTCCTGCAGCAGATCATCCTGCGCCCCGCGGAGTACAGCGTCATCGCCACGCTGAACCTGAACGGCGACTACGTCTCCGACGCGCTGGCCGCGCAGGTCGGCGGCATCGGCATCGCCCCGGGCGCCAACATGAGCGACTCCATCGCCATGTTCGAGGCCACGCACGGCACCGCGCCGAAGTACGCCGGCAAGGACTACGTGAACCCCGGCTCGGAGATCCTGTCTGCCGAGATGATGCTGCGCCACATGGGCTGGACGGCGGCGGCCGACCTGATCATCAGCGCTATGGAAAAGGCGATCTTGAGCAAGAAGGTCACCTACGACTTCGCGCGATTGATGGATGGGGCGACGCAGGTGTCCTGCTCGGGGTTTGGTCAGGTGATGATCGAGCAGATGGGATGACGCCGCTGGGCATTCCCTGAGCTTGAATCCCAAGTCCGTCGCCGCACATGGCGACGGATTTTTTTGGCCCGATATCGCTTTGTGCGGTCCAAGCCCATCAAAGAAATACGTCGCGGATACGCGCCAACCTGCCGTGCCTGTGGCGCTGTACTGCCCAAGCCTCGGCTGAAGCAGCTGCGCCACACAAAAAGGAAACCCCGGCTCGGGGCCGGGGTTCGGGGTGCCCGCGGTGCTTCACGGGCATTGGGTCAGGAGTCTTTGCAGAAGCAAACGCCTGGTAAGCGACTGTAATCCGCAAAACTGGCTGCTGGCTTGCGCGTTTCGGTGGCAATAGCCCGCCGATCGTGAAGAGGAAACTGCGTTCGACGAATTGGACCGGACTGAAGCCATAAAAAGGGGGCGCCCTGGCGCCCCGCTTCCGCTGGATTGCGTTGAATCACGCCGCTAGTGTCTGCAGCGCGGCGTTGAAGGTCGCGCTGGGGCGCATGACCTTGTCCAGCTTGGCCTCATCGGGCAGGAAGTAGCCGCCGATGTCGGCCGGCTTGCCCTGGACTTCCTTCAGCTCGGCCGCAATCTTGGCCTCGTTGGCTGCCAGCGCCTCGGCCAGCGGCTTGAAGCGCGCTGCCAGTTCGGCGTCTTCCGTTTGCTCGGCCAGCGCCTGGGCCCAGTACAGCGTCAGGTAGAAGTGGCTGCCGCGGTTGTCGATCTCGCCGGTCTTGGCACTGGGGCCCTTGCCGTTGTCCAGCAGCTTGCCGGTCGCGGCGTCCAGCGCGTTGGCGAGCACCTTGGCCTTGGCGTTGTTGGTCTTGATGCCCACATCCTCCAGGCTCACGGCCAGCGCCAGGAACTCACCGAGCGAGTCCCAGCGCAGGTGGTTCTCTTCCACGAGCTGCTGCACGTGCTTGGGCGCCGAGCCACCCGCGCCGGTCTCGTACATGCCGCCGCCGGCCATCAGCGGCACGATGGACAGCATCTTGGCCGACGTGCCCAGCTCCATGATGGGGAAGAGGTCGGTCAGGTAGTCGCGCAAGATGTTGCCGGTGGCGCTGATCGTGTCCAGGCCGCGGATGACGCGCTCCAGTGTGTGACGCATCGCCCGCACCTGGCTCATGATCTGGATGTCCAGGCCCGAGGTGTTGTGCTCATGCAGGTACATCTTGACCTTGGTGATCAGCTGCGCCTCGTGCGGGCGGTACTGGTCCAGCCAGAACACCACCGGCATGCCGGAGTTGCGGGCGCGCGTGACGGCCAGCTTCACCCAATCGCGGATGGCAGCATCCTTGCATTGGCACATGCGCCAGATGTCGCCTTGCTCGACGTTCTGGCTCATCAGCACTTCGCCGGTGGCGATGTCGGTGATGTTGGCCACGCCGTCTTCGGGGATCTCGAAGGTCTTGTCGTGCGAGCCGTATTCCTCGGCCTGCTGAGCCATCAGGCCGACGTTGGGCACGGTGCCCATCGTGCGCGGGTCGAAGGCGCCATGCCATTTGCAGAAGTTGATGATCTCCTGGTAGATGCGGGCGAAGGTTGACTCGGGCATCACGGCCTTGACGTCCTTCAGGCGGCCGTCTGCGCCGTACATCTTGCCGCCGCTGCGGATCATGGCGGGCATGGACGCGTCGACGATGACGTCGTTGGGCGAGTGGAAGTTGGTGATGCCCTTGGCCGAGTCCACCATGGCCAGCTCGGGGCGGTGCTCGTGGCAGGCATGCAGGTCGCGCTTGATCTCGTCCTGCTTGGCACTCGGCAACGCGGCGATCTTGGTGTACAGGTCCACCATGCCGTTGTTGACGTTGATGCCCAGCTCGTCGAACAGCTTGCCGTGCTTCTCGAAGGCGTCGCGGTAGAAGATGCGCACGCAGTGGCCGAACACGATGGGATGGGAGACCTTCATCATCGTGGCCTTGACGTGCAGCGAAAACATCACGCCGGTCTTGCGCGCGTCCTCGATCTCACGCTCGTAGAAGGCCAGCAGCGCCTTCTTGCTCATGAACATGGAGTCGATCACCTCGCGGTCCAGCAGCGAGACCTTGGCCTTGAGCACGATGGCCTTGCCGCTCTTGGTGATGAGCTCCATCTTCACGTCGCGGGCGCGGTCCAGCGTCATGGACTTCTCGCCGTGATAGAAGTCGCCGTCGTGCATGTGCGAGACGTGTGAGCGCGAGGCCTGGCTCCACTCGTCCATGCGGTGCGGGTTCTTGCGGGCGTATTCCTTGACGGCCTTGGGCGCGCGGCGGTCGGAGTTGCCTTCACGCAGCACCGGGTTCACGGCCGAGCCGATGCACCTGTTGTAGCGGGCGCGGATGTCCTTCTCCTCGTCCGTCTTCGGCTGCTCGGGAAAGTCCGGGATCTTGTAGCCCTTGTCCTGCAGTTCCTTGATGGCGGCCTTGAGCTGCGACACCGAGGCACTGATGTTGGGCAGCTTGATGATGTTGGCCTCGGGCCTGAGCGTCAGCTTGCCTAGTGCGGCGAGGTTGTCGGGCTGGCGTTGCTCTTCGGTCAGGAGTTCCGGGAACTGGCCCAGGATGCGGCCGGCCACCGAGATGTCGCTGGTGACGACATCGATCCCCGCCGAGGCCGTGAAGGCTTTGACAACCGGCAGCAGCGAAGCCGTGGCCAGGCGGGGCGCTTCATCGGTCAAGGTGTAAATGATCTGGGTCTTTTCGGCGGTCATGGGGCGTGGTCCGGTGAATTGAAATCCTTGTGGCGCAGCACCAAGCGGCTGCGCGCGGGCATGAACTCTAGCAAGCCTGGTCGGCGCGCGGCTTACGGCGGCGGCGCCAATGCAAAAGCCCCGTGGCGTCGGGCCACGGGGCTTTTGCTCGGGCCGGCTCGGCTCAGGACGCCAACGGCTGTGGCTGCTGCTCGGCGGCGCGTGCGGCGGCTTCCATCGGCGTGATGTTTTGGGCCAACTGGCCCTTGGGGCCCTGCACCAGGTCGAATTGCACCTGGCTGCCCTGTTTCAGCGTCCGGAATCCTTCCATCTGGATCGCCGAAAAATGGGCGAAGACATCATCGCCGCCGGCCTCCGGCTCGATGAAACCAAAGCCCTTGGCATCGTTGAACCACTTGACTTTGCCCAGCGCCATCATGTTGTCTCCATTCTTTGTGGCACCTCCTTGGGAGGCGGACGTCGATTCTGGTGACGTGAACAAGGGCGTCAATTCGGGACCTTCCCGGCCGGGTTGACCCGGAGACGCTTGCAATTTCGCCAGGCGTCGCCAACTGCCCGCGGTCGGCGGGGGATAACCCCCGTCGATAGAATCCCGACATGCCTGTGCTCCCCGTCAGTTCACCGCGTAACCAGTCGCCTCCGCCTCCGCCCGCGCCTCCTCTGAAGCCCGGCAAGGACGAAGGCGAAGGGGCGGTCGTCGTCGAGCGGCAGACCCAGAAAACCGAGCCCCCGAGGCTCTACCAGGTCCTGCTGCTGAACGACGATTTCACGCCGATGGAGTTTGTTGTCATGGTTCTGCAGGAATTTTTCCGGCATGACCTCGATACGGCGACGCAGATCATGCTCAAAATCCACCACGAGGGTCGCGGGGTCTGCGGTGTGTTCACCAAGGACGTCGCCGCGACCAAGGTGGAGCTGGTTCTGGCCGCCTCACGGCGTGCCGGCCACCCCCTGCAGTGCATTATGGAGGCCGCATGATTGCGCAAGAGCTTGAAGTCAGTTTGCACATGGCGTTCGTCGAAGCACGCCAGCAGCGGCACGAATTCATCACCGTCGAGCACCTGCTGCTCGCTTTGCTCGACAACCCGAGCGCCGCGGAGGTGCTGCGCGCCTGCGCGGCCAACCTGGACGACCTGCGCAAGAGCCTGACGCAGTTCATCAAGGAAAACACGCCCATGGTGGGCGGCAGTGACGAGGTGGACACCCAACCCACGCTGGGTTTCCAGCGCGTCATCCAGCGCGCCATCATGCACGTGCAGAGCACGGGCAGCGGCAAGAAGGAAGTGACCGGCGCCAACGTGCTCGTCGCCATCTTCGGCGAGAAGGATTCGCACGCCGTCTACTACCTGCACCAGCAGGGCGTGACGCGCCTGGACGTCGTCAACTTCATCGCGCACGGCATCAAAAAGACCGACCCGGAGCCGCCCAAGGCGCCGGAAGGCCAGAGCCCGGGCAACGAAGGCGAGCGCGAGGAGGCCGAGGGCGGCAGCGCCAAGGCCTCGCCGCTGGAGCAGTTCACGCAGAACCTGAACCAGCACGCCAAGGACGGCAAGATCGACCCGCTGATCGGCCGCGAAGCCGAGGTCGAACGCGTCGTGCAGGTGCTGTGCCGCCGGCGCAAGAACAACCCGCTGCTGGTGGGCGAAGCCGGTGTCGGCAAGACGGCCATCGCCGAGGGCCTGGCCTGGAGGATCACCGAAGGCGAAGTCCCTGAGGTCCTCGCCGACTCCGTCGTCTACTCGCTGGACATGGGCGCGCTGCTGGCGGGCACCAAGTACCGCGGCGACTTCGAGCAGCGCCTGAAGGGCGTGCTGAAAGCGCTGAAGGACCAGCCCAACGCCATCCTCTTCATCGACGAGATCCATACGCTGATCGGTGCCGGCGCGGCCTCGGGCGGCACGCTGGACGCCAGCAACCTGCTCAAGCCGGCGCTGTCGTCCGGCCAGATGAAGTGCATCGGCGCGACGACCTTCACCGAGTACCGTGGCATCTTCGAGAAGGACGCCGCGCTGAGTCGGCGCTTCCAGAAGATCGACGTGCCCGAGCCGTCGGTCGAGCAGACCATCGAGATCCTGAAGGGGCTCAAGAGCCGCTTCGAGGAACACCACTCGGTCAAGTACGCGCTGGGCGCGCTGCAGGCCGCGGCCGAGCTGTCCGCCAAGTACATCAACGACCGCCACCTGCCCGACAAGGCCATCGACGTCATCGACGAGGCCGGCGCGGCGCAGCGCATCCTGCCCAAGAGCAAGCAGAAGAAAACCATCACGCGTACCGAGGTCGAGGACATCGTCGCAAAGATCGCGCGCATCCCGCCTGCGTCCGTCAACAGCGATGACCGCAGCAAGCTCAAGACGCTGGACCGCGACCTGAAGAGCGTCGTCTTCGGCCAGGACCCGGCCGTCGATGCGCTGGCCGCTGCCATCAAGATGGCGCGTTCCGGCCTCGGTCGGCCCGAGAAGCCGGTCGGCAGCTTCCTGTTCAGCGGCCCCACCGGCGTCGGCAAGACCGAAGTCGCTAAGCAACTCGCCTACATCCTGGGCATCGAGCTGATCCGCTTCGACATGTCGGAGTACATGGAGCGCCACGCCGTCAGCCGCCTGATCGGCGCGCCGCCGGGCTATGTGGGCTTCGACCAGGGCGGCCTGCTGACCGAGGCCGTCACGAAGAAGCCGCATGCGGTGCTGCTGCTCGACGAGATCGAGAAGGCGCACCCGGACGTCTTCAACGTGCTGCTGCAGGTCATGGACCACGGCACGCTGACCGACAACAACGGGCGCAAGGCCGACTTCCGCAACGTCATCATCATCATGACGACGAACGCGGGCGCCGAGGCCTTGAACAAGTCCACCATCGGCTTCACGACGTCGCGCCAGCAGGGCGACGAGATGGCCGACATCAAGCGCTTGTTCACGCCCGAGTTCCGCAACCGGCTGGATGCCATCGTGTCCTTCCGCGCGCTGGACGAGGAGATCATCCTGCGCGTGGTCGACAAGTTCCTGCTGCAGCTCGAAAGCCAGCTGCAGGAGAAGAAGGTCGAGGTCAGCTTCTCCGACGCGCTGCGCAAGCAGCTTGCCAAGAAGGGGTTCGATCCGCTGATGGGCGCGCGGCCGATGCAGCGCCTGATCCAGGACACCATCCGCCGTGCGCTGGCTGACGAACTGCTGTTCGGTCGCCTCGTCGACGGTGGTCGCCTGAGCGTGGACGTGGACGACGAGGGCGAGACGGTGCTGGACATCCAACCCATCGTCAAGCCGACCAAGGACGGCAAGCCCAAGGCCGAGCCGGCAACCGCCTGAGCGTCAGCTCGGGAGTCAGCTCGGGAAACAGGAAGGGGCGCCTCGGCGTCCTTTTTTTTCTTCAGCCGGCCGGGCCCTGCTTGAAGAAGCCGGCCAGCAGCTCGTACATCGCCGGCTCCTCGGCGCGCATCGCGGCCGGGGCGACGAAGAAGGCCTCGACGGCCACGGCGAAGAACTCCTCGACGGCTTCGGCGCCGTAAGGATCGATCAGCGTCTCCTCGCCGGCGTCGATGCGCTCGCAGAAGCGTTCCCACTCGGCGTCGATGACGGCGATCCAGCGCTCGCGCGCATCGCCGCTATCCAGTGGCGGCACGCCGTCGGCCAGGCCATCGCGCATGTCGATGACGTGGGCGAACTCGTGGATGACGACGTTGTAGACCGCGTCGGCGTCGAACTCGGCCGGGTCGTCGCTGACGGCCACCGCGTTCCAGGCCAGCATCAGCGGCCCGCCTTCCATCGCCTCGCCGGCCAGTTCCTCGTCGTACTCGTGGACGATGCCGTCCTCGTCTTCAAAGCGGCGCTGCGCGACGACCTCGCCCTCGTGCATGACGATGCCGACGAAGCCGTCATACCAGGCCAGGCCCAGGCGCAGCACCGGCAGGCAGGCCTGGGCGGCGACGGCCACGGCCACCTCGTCGGTGATCTCGAAGCCGTCGACGCCATGGAACTCCTTGGTCGACAGAAAGAGGCTGCACAGGCGGCGCAGCTCGGCCAGATCCTCTTCGCTGTGCTGCCCGAGGAAGGGATAGCGCAGCAGCGTCAGCTGCCACAGCGCGTCTGGAATTGCATGGCGTCCGACGGCGCGCTGCTCGCGCCAGTGACGCAGGGCTTTCAGGAGCACAGCGGGATGCGCTGCAGGCCAGTGGCCGACAGCCGGATCACGTCACCACGCGGCGGCGTCGCGTCCAGATCCCAGTCGGACAGCACGACGCGCTGCAAACCGCCGCCGAGATCGTGCTCGGCCGGCCTGTGCGTGTGGCCATGGATCATCGTCGTCGCGCCGGCTTCGCGCAGCAGCGCGCGGCAGGCGGCGGTATCGAGGTCGGTCGCCATCAACTGCGCCGCCTGGGCCGCGCGGCTGCCCTCGCGCATCTGCCGTCCGAGTGCAAGACGGGCCTCGAGCGGCTGAGCCAGCACCTGGGCCTGCCACTCGGGCGAGCGCACCTGGCTGCGGAAGGCCTGGTAGGCGGTGTCGTCCAGGCATTGCGCATCGCCGTGCACGAGCAGCCAGCGCTGGCCGAATGCGGCGAGCAGCGTCGGGTCGGGCAGGGCGGTCATGCCGCAGGCGGCGAGCATGTCGGCACCGACGAGGAAGTCGCGGTTGCCGTGCATGAAGAACAGGTCCAGCCGCTGGCTGGCTTCGCGCAACATCGCGACGCAGCCGGCCTCGAAAGGCAGCGTGCGCGCGTCGTCGCCGACCCAGACCTCGAAGATGTCCCCGAGCAGCAGCACGGCCTGCGCAGGCGTCTCGGCGAGATGCCGTTGCAGCCGGGCCAGGGTGCCCGGCGTTTCGGGCCCGAGGTGCAGGTCGGACAGCAGGTCAACCTGCTGCCAGTGCGCCGGGGCCGTCAGCGTGTGGATCAAACTTCGACGGCTTTCTCGATGATGACGTCTTCGACCGGCACGTCGCCATGGCCCGAGCGCGTGGCGGTCTTGACCTTCTCGATCTTGTCGACCACGTCCTGGCCTTCGATGACCTTGCCGAAGACGGCATAGCCCCAGCCCGACGGGCTCTCGGACTTGAAGTCCAGGAAGCCGTTGTTGGTCGTGTTGATGAAGAACTGCGCCGTGGCCGAATGCGGCGCATTGGTGCGCGCCATCGCCAGCGTGTAGTGGGCGTTCTTCAGGCCGTTGTTGGCCTCGTTCTGGATCTGCGCGTCGGTGGGCTTTTGCTTCATGCCCGCCTCGAAGCCGCCGCCCTGGACCATGAAGCCCTTGATGACGCGGTGGAAGACCGTGCCGTCGTAATGGCCCTTGCGCACATAGCTCAGGAAGTTGGCGACGGACAGAGGCGCCTTTTCAGCGTCCAGCTCGATCTTGATCAGGCCGTGGTTGGTGTGGAGTTCGACTTGGTTGCTCATTTTTTGACGGGCTCGACGAGAGCCTTGGTGATGAAGATGGCTTTGACCGGCAGGTGCTGGTGCATGCCGTGCGGTGCGACCTCGGCGGCGCGGATCTTGTCGACGACCTCCATGCCCTCGATGACCTGGCCGAAGACGGCGTAACCGGTCGAAGGGTCGGTGGGCTCGCCATCGAGGAAGGGGTTGTCGACGACGTTGATGAAGAACTGCGCCGTGGCCGAGTTCGGGTCGTTGGTGCGGGCCATCGCGACGCTGCCGCGCACATTGTTCAGGCCGTTATGGGATTCCAGCGGAATCGGCGGCTTGGTGGGGCGCTGGTTCAGCTTGGCGTCGAAGCCGCCGGTCTGGATCATGAAGTTGCCCATGACGCGGTGGAAGATGACGCCGTTGTAGTGGCCGGCCTTCACGTACTGCACGAAGTTGGCGACGGACTTGGGCGCCTTCTCGGCATTCAGCTCGATGCGAATGTCGCCTTCGGTGGTCTGCAGCTTCACGGTCTGTGCCGAGGCGCTGGCCAAGGCCAGCAGGCCGGCGAGGAGCAAGGGGAGAGTCTTGGTCATGGCTTGGGATTCAACGGGTGCGCAGCTCGCGCGTCAGTGCCAGCGTGCGGTTGATCTTGTCGGCCAGCGCATCGCTGGGCGCGACGGCGGCCTTCTGCGCATGCTGGTAGGCGCGCAGGGCCAGGCGCACCAGCACGTCGCCGAGGTTTTCCTGCGCCTGGGCATGCTCGGGCTGCAGGCGCAGGGCCTGCTCCAGCGCGGCCTTGGCCTCGTCCAGCTCGCCGGCGGCGGCGTGCAGCACGGCGAGGTTGTTGAAGGGGTCGGCCAGGTCGGGGAAGTCCTGCGTGAGGCGCGTGAAGATGCTCATGGCCTTGGCGCGGTCGCCGAGTTCCATGCGCATGACGCCGAGGGCGAAGCGCAGCTGCAGGTCGTCCGGCGCGCGGGCGAGGGCCTGCTCGACTTGCTCGACGGCCTGGGTTTTCTGGCCGGCCAGCCACAGGCGCTGGGCGCTCGCCAAGTCGTCGGCGCGGGCCGGCATCCAGGCCAGCGCGGCCAGCAGCAGAAGGGTGTGGAGGCGCATGCGCATGAGGGTTGTAGCGGGGGGCGGCGTCAGGGTCGGCCGCTATACTGATTTCATTCTATGAGCCCCGCCTGGCCGGCCCCGGTGCGGGGCTTCTTGTTGCTGGCTCCCGAGGGGCTCTTGCCCCTGTTTCCCGTTTCACATGTCCCTGCGCGTCCACAACTCCCTCAGCCGCACTCTCGAAGACTTTCAGCCGCTCGTGCCTGGCCAGGTGCGCATGTACGTGTGCGGCATCACGGTCTACGACTTGTGCCACATGGGGCACTTGCGCATGAACATGGCGTTCGATGTCATCTACCGCTGGCTGCGCGCCAGTGGCTTTGATGTGACCTACGTGCGCAACATCACCGACATCGACGACAAGATCATCAAGCGCGCTGTCGAGCGTGGCATCACGATCCGCCAGCTCACCGACGAGATGAGCGCGGCCATGCACGAGGACTTCGCCGCCGTCGGCCTGCTGCGTCCTGATCACGAGCCGCGCGCCACCGAATACGTGCCGCAGATGCTGTCGCTGATCGAGCGCCTGGAAGCGCGCGGCCTGGCCTATCGCGCCGAAGGCGGTGACGTGAACTATGCGGTGCGCAAGTTCGACGGCTACGGCAAGCTCAGTGGCAAGAGCCTGGATGACCTGCGCGCCGGCGAGCGCGTGGCCGTGGACGACGGCAAGCTCGACCCACTGGACTTCGTGCTGTGGAAGGCCGCCAAGGCCGAGGAGCCGGCCGACGCCAAATGGGCCGCACCCTTCGGAGAAGGCCGCCCCGGCTGGCACATCGAATGCTCGGCGATGAGCTGCGCGCTGCTCGGCGAGAGCTTCGACATCCACGGCGGCGGCACCGACCTGCAGTTCCCGCACCACGAAAACGAGATCGCGCAGAGCCAGGGCGCTGGCTACGACTTCGCGCGCTACTGGCTGCACAACGGCTTCCTGAACGTCGACGGCGAGAAGATGTCCAAGAGCCTGGGCAACTTCTTCACCATTCGCGACGTGCTGCAAAAGTTCGACGGCGAGACGCTGCGCTTCTTCATGCTGCGCACGCATTACCGCCGTCCGTTCAATTTCAGCGACGCGCATTTGGAGGATGCCCGCACTGCGCTGACGCGGCTCTACACCGCGCTGGACGCCGTGCCGCCGGCGGCCGTCACCATCGACTGGAACGAGCCCAGCGCCGCGGCCTTCAAGACCGCGATGGACGAGGACTTCGGCACGCCCGGCGCCATCGCCGTGTTGTTCGACCTCGTCAACGAAGTCAATCGCGACCGCTCGCCGCAGCGGGCCGGCCTGCTGAAGGCGCTGGCCGGCGTGCTGGGTGTGCTGCAGCAGGAGCCGCGTGCCTACCTGCAAGGCAGCTCGAGCGACGACAGCGCCTGGATCGAGGAGCGCATTGCCGCGCGCGCCGCGGCCAAGGCGGCCAAGGACTTCACCGGCGCCGACGCGATCCGCGCCGAGTTGACGGCCAAGGGCATCACGCTGCAGGACGGTGCCGGCGGCACGACCTGGGTGAAGAGCTGATGGCGTCCAAGCCCCCCGTCGAGGTCGTATCCGACGTGATCCCGTCCTATTGGGACGAGGCTTGCAGGCACCTGGTCAAGCGTGATCGGGTCATGAGGAAGCTCATCCCCCAGTTCGGCGAAGCCCGGTTGCAGAGCCGCGGCGATGCCTTCGCGACGCTGGCCCGTTCCATCGTCGGCCAGCAGATCTCGGTCAAGGCGGCGCAGTCGGTCTGGAACCGTTGGGTCGCCCTCGCGCCCAAGTTCCAGCCCGCCACCGTGCTGGCGCTGGGCGTCGAGGAGCAACGCGCCGCCGGCCTGTCCGCGCGCAAGGTCGAATATTTGCGCGACCTGGCCGAGCATTTCGACGCCGGCAGCGTGCACGTGCGCCAATGGGCGCAGATGGACGACGAAGCCATCATCGAAGAGTTGGTCGCCATCCGCGGCATCGGCCGCTGGACGGCCGAGATGTTCCTGATCTTTCACCTGATGCGCCCCAACATCATGCCGTTGGACGATATCGGCCTGTTGAAGGGCATCAGCCAGAACTATTTCTCCGGCGAGCCGGTGTCCCGCGCGGAAGCTCGCGAAGTCGGCGACGCCTGGGCGCCCTACCGCTCGGTAGCGGTTTGGTACATTTGGCGCAGCCTCGATCCGCTACCCGTGGATTACTAGCCCACCCACCGGCTTCGCCGGCCCCTCAAGGGGTCGAGCCGCCGGGACCGGCAGAGCCGGATCCCAGGGCTCCGCGCGGTGGGGCTGCGTTTTTAAGTCAGGACCACTGATGAGCAAGAAGCACTTCCTTGAGTTTGAGCAACCTATCGCTGAACTCGAGACCAAGATCGAAGAGCTGCGCTACGTGCAAAGCGAGTCGGCCGTCGACATCTCGGAAGAGATCGACCGCCTCTCTAAGAAAAGCCAGCAGCTGACCAAAGAGGTCTATTCCAACGTCGCGCCCTGGCAGGTCTACCAGATCGCCCGCCACCCGCAGCGGCCGCAGACGCTGGACTACTGCGCCGAGGTCTTCACGGAGTTCCACGAGCTGCACGGCGACCGCCATTTCGCGGACGATCCGGCCATCGTCGGCGGCCTAGCGCGCTTCAACGGCCAGGCCTGTGTCGTCATCGGCCACCAGCGCGGCAGCGACGCCAAGGAGCGCACGCTGCGCAACTTCGGCATGCCGCGCCCCGAAGGCTATCGCAAGGCCCTGCGCCTGATGAAGCTGGCCGAGAAGTTCGGCCTGCCGGTCTTCACCTTCATCGACACCATGGGTGCCTATCCAGGCATTGGTGCCGAGGAGCGCGGCCAGAGCGAGGCCATCGGCCGCAACATCCTCGAGATGGCGCAGCTCGAAGTGCCCATCATTGCCACCATCATTGGCGAAGGCGGCTCCGGCGGCGCGCTAGCCATCGGCGTGGCCGACCAGGTGCTGATGCTGCAGTTCGCCGCCTACTCCGTCATCTCGCCCGAGGGCTGCGCGTCCATCTTGTGGAAGAGCAGCGAGCGCGCGTCCGACGCGGCCGATGCGCTGGGCATCACGGCTCACCGCCTGAAGGCCTTGGGCCTGATCGACAAGATCGTCAACGAGCCCGTCGGTGGTGCGCACCGTGACGCCAAGCAGATGGCGTCCAACCTGAAGCGCGCGCTGTCCGACGCGCTGCGCCAGGTCAGCGACCTGAAGACGCGCGAACTGCTGGACCGCCGCTATGAGCGCGTCCAGGCCTATGGCCGCTTCAGCGACACCAAGAACCGCTGAGCACGGATGTAAACAGCCCCTGCGGGCTGTTCATGCCTAGCGAATGGCCGGGCCCCAAGCCCGGCGAGGCCTGCGGGGCGGATGCTTCCGGCAATCAGTGCGTCGCCGTCGCCTTCAGCGGCGGCCTCGATTCCACGGCCCTCCTGCATGCCGTCACCCGTTCGGCGGCGGCGCCTCGCGTGGTTGCCCTCCATGTCCATCATGGCCTGCAGCCGCAGGCCGACGACTGGGCCGCGCATTGCGAGCGCACGGCTCGTGAGTTCGGCGCTGGCTTTGCCTGCACACGGCTGAGCGGCCGCCCCGAGGCGGGAGACAGCGTCGAAGCCTGGGCCCGCACGGGGCGGCACCGCGCCCTGCACGACATGGCCGTTGCGGCCGGCGCCGATCTGCTGCTGCTGGCCCACCATCGCCGTGACCAGGCCGAGACCTTTTTGCTGCAGGCCCTGCGTGGCGCCGGCATCGCCGGGCTGTCGGCCATGCCGCGCGCGCAGTGGCGCCACGGTCTTTGCTGGGCGCGGCCCTGGTTGGACCAGCCGCGCGCGGCCATCCTGGCCTACGCCGAGCAGCAAGGCCTGTGCTGGATCGAGGACCCGAGCAATGCCGACCCGCGCTTTGCGCGCAACCGCCTGCGCCAGTCGCTGTGGCCGGCCTTCCCCGCGGCCGAGGCTGCGCTCGCCCAGGCGGCGCGCTGGGCCCAGCAGGCCGAGGCGCTGGCCGCCGAAGTCGCCGCGCAAGACCTGGCGGGCCTGGCGACGATCGAGCGCCTCGATCTGGCGGCGCTGTCACGCCTGTCGCCGGCTCGTGCGAGCAATGCGCTGCGCGCCTGGCTCTCGGCGCGGACCACTCCGCCGGCCAGCCTCATCGAGCGCCTGCTGTCCGAATGGCGGCCTGGATCGACCCTGTCGTGGCCTGCGCCGGGTGGCGCGCTGCATGCCTATCGCGACGAACTGCACTGGGCCGCCGCGACGGGTGAGGTGCCGGCGCCATCGACCATCGACCTGAGCTGCCCCGGTCGTTATCCGCAGCCAGGCTGGCAGGGCAGCTGGCTGGTCGAGCCCGCTTCACCTGGCATTGCGCTGTCCCG
The DNA here is from genome assembly GCA_019509985.1 of Burkholderiales bacterium. Lineage (GTDB taxonomy): Bacteria > Pseudomonadota > Gammaproteobacteria > Burkholderiales > Burkholderiaceae_C > Pelomonas. Next base: position 41,108 of record JAEKLF010000065.1, read on the forward strand.
TCTTGCACAACTCGCCCAGCGTGCCCGTGCCGGCGCCGAGCAATTCAAGCGAGCCCCCGCGTCGGTGCCGCGCAGCTTGAAGAAAGCCTGCCAGGAAGCCGGCCTGCCACCGTGGCGGCGCAGCGGGCCACTGTTGTTCGACGGGGCGCAGCTCGTGGCAGTGGCTGGATTGGGTATGGATGCCCGTGCCTTCGCCGGTCAAGATGAGCCGCAGCTGGCCTTGCGCTGGCTGGAGGACTCAGCCTTGCCGCAGAGCGAAGGCGATGCCGAGGTTGGCGCATAAAATCTGGGGTTTGCGAGCGTGCCGTCCTGGCAGCTCCTCTTCAGCCTTCGCTCAAACACATGGCTCTGATCGTCCACAAGTATGGCGGCACCTCGATGGGGTCCACCGATCGCATCCGCAACGTGGCCAAGCGCGTCGCCAAATGGGTGCGCGCTGGCCACCAGATGGTGGTCGTGCCTTCGGCGATGAGCGGCGAAACCAACCGCCTGCTCGGTCTGGCCAAGGAGCTGTCGCCGACGAGTGTGACGCCCGCCGTGATGCGCGAGATGGACGCCATTGCCGCCACCGGCGAGCAGGTCTCCGTCGGGCTGCTGGCGATCGCGCTGCAGGCCGAAGGCATGGAAGCGGTCAGCTATGCCGGCTGGCAGGTGCCGGTGGCCACCGACTCCTCCTTCACCAAGGCTCGCATCGAGAGCATCGACGATGTCCGCGTGCGCGCCGATCTGGCGGCCGGCAAGGTGGTCGTCATCACGGGCTTCCAGGGCATCGATCCGGAAGGCCATGTCACGACGCTGGGCCGCGGCGGCTCAGATACCTCGGCCGTCGCGATCGCGGCAGCGATGAAGGCCGCCGAATGCCTGATCTACACCGACGTGGACGGCGTCTACACGACCGACCCGCGAGTGGTGCCCGAGGCGCGGCGTCTCAGCACCATCACCTTCGAGGAAATGCTGGAGATGGCCAGCTTGGGTTCCAAGATCCTGCAGATTCGCTCGGTGGAGTTCGCCGGCAAATACCGCGTGCCGCTGCGCGTGCTGTCCAGCTTCACGCCCTGGGATATCGACATCACTGAAGAGGCCGCCTCCGGCACGCTGATCACTTTCGAACAAGAGGACGAGAACATGGAACAAGCCGTCGTTTCGGGTATTGCCTTCAACCGTGACGAGGCCAAGGTGACGCTGCTCGGCGTGCCCGACAAGCCTGGCATCGCCTTCCAGATCCTCGGCCCTGTCGCCGAAGCCAACATCGACATCGATGTCATCATCCAGAACGTCTCGCATGACGGCAAGACCGACTTCTCCTTCACCGTGCACCGCAACGACTACGCGCGCACGATGGAGCTGCTTCAGAACACCGTCGGCCCGGCGACGAACGCCAGCAAGGTCATGGGCGACCCCAAGATCTGCAAGGTCTCCATCGTCGGCATCGGCATGCGTTCGCATGTGGGCGTCGCCAGCAAGATGTTCCGCGCGCTGAGCGAGGAAGGCATCAACATCCAGATGATCTCGACGAGCGAGATCAAGACCAGCGTCGTCATCGACGAGAAGTACATGGAGCTCGCCGTGCGCGCGCTGCACAAGGCTTTCGACCTGGATCAGGAACAGGCCGCCACGGCCTGAAACTTGGGGAAAAAGCCTGTCGCGCATGGTGTAGAATGCGCGGCTGTGCTGGAGTTGTGACCGAGTGGCCGAAGGTGCTCCCCTGCTAAGGGAGTATGTGGGCAAAACCTGCATCGAGGGTTCGAATCCCTCCGACTCCGCCAAAGCACGCCATGGAAAGCCGCTTCTCGCGGCTTTTTTCATTTCCACCGATCAATCAACCCGTGCCCGAGGTTGAGGTGCGATGAGCGCCCCAGCTAACTGAGTAGTTCCGGCCGGCTTCCCATCGTCTGCGTTCCCGCAGTTGCTTGCGATGGCTGTCGACGCTCGTGCGCCTCATGGGCCGGGCGCAAAGCACAAAAGCAACAGGGGTGCCGAAGCACCCCTGATTGACATGTCTGGCTCGCGCGAGTTTGATCGATTTAGATGTTGCGTTGACGGCGGGCCCAGCCGGCCGCGAACAACGCCAGACCCACCAGCGACAGCGACACCGGCTCGGGGACCTGGGTCGACGTCACATCTCTGGATGTGCTGATGAAAATCTGCTCGTAGCCGCTATTCAGGTCACGACCATAGCCATTGGCCAGACTGCCCTGGCAGATCGGGCCGTTTGCGCCACCAAGCGTGCTGGGATCGCAGCCCAGCCGAACGTCGACGCTCATCGTGTAATTGTCCAGGTCGGCGGCCGACAGCGTGCCGAACAGGCTGTTCAGCTGCGCATTCAGTTCCGGGAACAGCAGGGCATAGGCCGCTTGATTGGCGCCCAAGTTGTGGTTGATCGGAGCGCTGGCGCCGGGGGTGCTGCAATCGACCAGAACCTGCCCGGTGCTGTCCAGGCAGAGCTGGCCGCCGGACAGTACGTAGTCGGTTGAATTGCGGTTACCTGCCACCGGACCGGTGCCGGCCGAGGTGTAGTTGGCGACGTTACCCAGAATCGTGCCGCCGCCACCGCCCGTGACGGGGGCGTAGGCGCCGCCGGCGCCTACGGTCGTGCCACGGTTGGTCAGGTCGTAGATGCCCACCGCCGCACCAGCGGCGTTCTTGACCGTGATCTGCGCCCAGGCAGCCAGCGACTGATCGTAGGCGCCGCCCGAGCTGGTCTGGTTGTTGTTGAAGAAGAAGATCATCGACTCGCCGGCGAGGTACGACTTCAGCGCCGCGAGGCTTGAATCCCAGGTGTTGCTGCCGTTGTTGTTGACAGCCCCCTGCGTACCTTGGTAGGTGGCAGCACTGGGTTGCCAGTACGGTGCCGAGTTGGTGCCGTTGGGCGTTGCATAGGCGTTGTCCATGCCGTCGAAGTTCGACACGATCTGCTGACCGCTGGCACCCGTGCCCAGCACGGTCAATCCCTTGATCGCGCCCGGCGAAGAAGCCACGTAGAAGGCACAGCCCGGATTCGTGCAATTGTCCTGAATGGCCAAGGTAGGCAGCGAGTAGGACTGCGCGTCGCCGTATTGGACCCAACCTTTGCCGGTCAGATCAAAGGCATGGCTCGAGACCGAGACCAAAGACGCCGAGGCGGCCAAGGCGAGCGCCAAGGTACGGACGGTATTGCTGGATTGCATGATTTGCCCCTTTATTTGTCGATTGGACCTTCGGAGTCGGG